>DATEGH010000262.1:0-8794 GCA_035280185.1 Terriglobales bacterium | reverse complement strand
GCTTGCCGCGAAGTTCAAGGTCGTTGATAAGCAGATGCAGCAGCGCATCGGCGGCACGGAAGGCCGTCTCAGCCCCAAGCAGGCTGACGCTATCCTGGAACTTCAGCTCTATCGTCTGACTCGGCTCTCGACGGAAGAAATTCTCAAGGAACTCGAAGAGATCCGAGTAAAGATTGCCGAGTACGAATCCATCCTTGCTTCGGACAAGAAGCTGCGCGGCGTGATCGTCGCGGAACTGAAGGAAGTGCGAGAGCAGTACGGTGACGCGCGCCGCACCGAGATCACTGACGAATCCACGGAAATTACGCTCGAAGACCTGATCGCAGATGAACAGGTCGCAGTGACCGTCTCGCACAGCGGCTATCTGAAGCGCACGCCCATCTCCACCTATCGTCAGCAGCGTCGCGGCGGCACCGGACGCACCGGGATGAAGACGCGCGAAGAGGATTTCGTCGAATACCTCTTCCTCGCATCAACTCATTCCTATCTGCTGATCTTCACCAACACCGGCCGCGTGTACTGGCTCAAGGTCTATGAAATTCCCGATGTCGGCGCTGCCGGAAAGGGCAAGCACATTGGCAACCTCGTGGCGTTGCAACCCGGCGAGACTGTGAGGACGCTGCTCGAAGTGCGCGATCTGGAAGAAGAAGGCCGCTACGTGTTCTTCGCCACCCGCAACGGCACGGTGAAGAAGACGCCTGTAAAGGACTTCTCCAACGTGATGTCGCGCGGCATCATCGCCATCGGCATCGAGAAAGAAGACGAACTGGTGGCGGCGCGCCTCACTGACGGCAATCAGGTCGTTTTCCTGGCTTCGCATGAAGGCATGGCCATTCGTTTCGACGAAAACGATGTCCGCTCCATGGGCCGTCCGGCCTTCGGCGTCCGCGGAATGGACCTCGATAAGGGTGACTACATTGTCGGAACCGCCGTAACTCCCAAAGACGGCAAGAAAAAGACCAACGGCAAAGGCGAGAACGCCGTCGAAGAGACTATTCCCAGCCTGATCCTGAGCGTGACCGAGCAGGGCTACGGCAAGCGCACGCCGATTGAGGAATATCGTTTGCAGTCGCGCGGCGGCAAAGGCGTGATCAACGTGAAGACCACGGCCCGCAACGGCAACGTCTCCGGCATTCTGCTGGTGGACGAAAGCTCTGAGGCCATGCTGATCAGCCAGTTCGGCAAGATCATCCGCATTGACACCAAGCAGATCCGCGAGGCCGGCCGGTCAACTCAGGGCGTCCGCCTGCTGCACCTCGAAGCCGGAGATAAAGTCGCTTCGGCCGTAGTCATACAGGAGAAGGAAGAAGAAGAGCCGAAGCTGTTGCAGTAGAACGACAGTTTGAGGAAAAAACGCCCTCGTCAACGCGAGGGCGTTCTTGTTCTTGGAACCAAGAGTCCGCGCTAAAATCGAATCTCCGCATGTTCTCTCGCAAGCTCTCCATCGGCTATGAATCTTCAGGCAAGCTGGAACCCTGCCCGCTGAAGTGGCTGGACAACTTTGCCATGCGCAACTTCACCAACGATCCCATTTTTGATGACACTTTGCCGATTTCAGATGGAGTGCTCGAAATCGGCAGCCATGTGCCCTTGGACCGGCTGAAGTCGGCCATGGAAGACTGGTTTCAGAGAAAAGGATATCTGCCCAAAGGAAGCGCGCTGGTTCTCAAGAATCTTTAGTAGACCGCAACGGGCAATCCCTTCTGCGCTCCCGGCATTCGCCCTGTGCTCTAAGTTCAAACCCTCAAGGCAAATCCCTGCTTGCCTTTGTACCTGCCGGATGATAGAAAACCACGATCCACCCATCTGCCCAGGCGAGTAATTTTTGTTGATCGGCGTGGGTCAGGAGTGAACACGAATGAACAAGATTCAGCGACTGGCATCAGCGCTGCTGCTGCTCTTTTTTTCGACCGCAGCATTTGCCCAGACCGCCGCGACGGCCGAACTGCGCGGCACAGTGAAAGACCCGAACGGCGCGGTGATTCAGAGCGCCACCGTTACTCTTCGCGACGACGCCAAAAGCATTGAGCGCACGGTGCAGACCTCGCCGGCGGGCAACTTCGTTCTGCTTTCCGTTCCTCCGGGGACCTACACGCTCACCGTTTCGGCCAAGGGCTTCTCCAAGATGGTTGCTCAAAACGTCACGCTGACTGTCGGCCAGGCGGCGCAATATCCGGTCACGCTTCAGTTGGCCGCAGCCGAGACGGAGATCACCGTTACGGGCGAGCCGCTTCTGGTGGAAACCTCGCGAACCTCCACCAGCACCACCATCGGCGAGCAGCGGATCGAGAATCTTCCCATCAACGGCCGCAACTACGTGAATTTCTCGCTGACGAATTCGCAAGTGCAGCGCGACATAGCGCCCAGCATCGGCGCAGCTCCAACTTCCGGCCTGAACTTTGGCGGGCAGCGCGCCCGATCCAACGCGGTGAACGTTGACGGCATGGACGCCGTGGACAATTCGGTGAACGGAATCCGCTCCACGCTCTCGCAGGAAGGCGTGCAGGAATTCCAGATCATCACCAACGGCTACGAGGCCGAGTATGGCCGCGCGTCCGGCGGCGTTGTGAACATCATCACCAAGTCAGGGACGAATGATTTTCATGGCAGTGTCTTCGGATACCTGCGCAACCGCAATTTCCAGGCGGTGAACCCGTTCAGCAACACTCCTGATCCGGCGTACACGCGCGTGCAGGCGGGAACCGCTTTCGGTGGCGCGCTCAAGAAAGACAAGACCTTCTATTACTTCTCTTTTGAAACCACGCGGCGGCAGGAGACTGGGTTCTCCACAATTGGCGCCAACAATTTTGGTTTTGTGCCGCTCAGCAACGCAGCTTCGTTCGGATTGCCCGCAGGATCGCTGGTGACTCCGGACCAGGCGCAGTTCCTGGCTGCGGCGCCGGTGAATCCGCTGACCGTCGGCTATGCGCAACTTGCTGCTGGAGGCGCGGCCGTGGCGTTACAAGGTGTTCCCGGAGCGCCGGGTCCCTTTGGCGCGTTCCCCACCACAGGCGCGCCGCTGCCGGCATCGTTCCACAATCTGTTGAGTCAGGTTGGGAACTATCCAATTTCTGAAGCTACCGACGTTTACTCGCTGCGAGTCGATCACAAATTCAATGCCAACAATCAGCTCATGTTTCGCGGCGGCTTGAGCCCGAGTGACGTGACTGGCATTCAGGTGAATGCGCAGAACCAGGATTTCGGCCAGAACGCCTTTTCCCGCACCTCGACGCAGAACTATCACGACGGCAGCGCCGGAGTGCAGGAGACCTGGATTATCGGCGCAAACAAAATCAACGACGCCAAATACCAGTATTCGCGCCGCGGGCTGCGCTACAACTTCTCGCGCGCGAACGGCGGCGGCGATGTAGCGGTCAACATCCCCGGCTTTGCCTTCTTTGGCCGGGAGCCGTTCTCGTTCGTCAACCGCGTGGAACAGCGGCATCAGATGGCTGACAATTTCTCCTGGATCAAGGGGAACCACAGCATCAAGTTCGGCGCTGACGTGAACTATCTTCCGCTGACCGCTGACTTCACCGTGAACTTCGGCGGCATCTACAACTTCGGCGAGCTCACCGGCTCTTCACTCAGCAACAATTTTGCCGGCTTCCCCAACTTCTCCGCCGTGCAGGCCTACGGATTGGGAATTCCGCAGGTCTTTATTCAGGGCGTCGGCAACCCGCATGATTCTTTCAATCTCACTACCATGGGATTCTTCCTTCAAGACTCGTGGAAGCTCGGCCGGAAGCTGACATTGAACTATGGCGTGCGGTATGACTACGAACTCTCGCCGGAAATCGCAGCAGTAAACCAGATCTCGCAGACGGCGCAGGACGCGCTGGGGATTACCCAAGGCATCCCGCACGACACCAATAATATTGCTCCTCGGTTGGGACTTGCCTGGGATCCGAAAGGTGACGGCAAGACAGTGGTCCGCTCGTCCTACGGACTCTTCTACGACCATCCGCTGCTGGCGCTTGCCTTCGATTCCGACGTAGCCGATGGCAGCCAGGCGCCGCAGTTCATCCTGTTCGGCGGTTCGCCTTGTACCGGAGCATCAACTCCTTCGCCGCTGAACCTGAACGCGACCAACACGTTCCAGGGCATTCTCGGCAGCTCGACTTGCACGCCGCCGGGCCTGGCCACCGGCCTCAACTATTTGCCCAACCAGCAGCGCTTCAATCCCGCGCCCAATGCTCCCTCGCTGTTTACCAATCAGGCGTATCTCGGAGCCGGCGTGCCCATCATTTCGCAGCCGTTTGGTTTTCCTGTCGGCAAGAAATTCCAGTACGGATACGCGGAGCAGGGTGACTTCTCCATTGAGCATGATTTTGGACACGATTTCGCCCTCAGCGCGGCTTACAACTTCACCGGCGGCCATCATCTCAACCGGCCCATCAACGCCAACCCTACCGATCCCAAAGCTCTCATCGAGAACTGGGAGCGTTTTAACGCGTGGGCCTTGGCCAATTCTCAGCCGACCGTCACCAATCCCTTGCAGGCGGGAACGCCCACTGCGCCGTGCGGCGTGGGACCGTCTGGGCCGTGGGTGACTCCGGCTCTGCTCAGCTTCTTCCGTAAATCAGGGCTGAATCCTTCGCTCACCTCTGCGCTGGCGCCGTGCTTGCCGATTGCTAGCGCGCTGGCCAGCCAGTACGGGCTCGGTGTGGGCGTGCCGGTGCCGTTCAGCGACATGGTTGCCAACTTCTCCAATGGCAGCTCCGTCTATCACGGCCTCACGGTGAACCTGCGCAAGCGAATGAAGAACCATGTGGAGTTCCTGGGCTCATACACATGGTCGCACGCGATTGACGACTCCACGGATCTCCAGACGCTGCTCTCTCCACAGAACGATCTGCGGCCCGATCTCGAGCGCGCCAACTCCACCTTCGACCAGCGCCACCGATTTGTCTTCAGCGGCATGTATCAGACCGGCAAGGCCGGCAGCGGCTTCTGGGGCAAGTTCTTCAGCGATTGGAACCTGGCGCCCATCATCGAGTTCAGCTCCGGACGCCCATTCAACGTGCTGACTGGAACTGACCAGAATTTCAACTTCAGCACCTCAACTGATCGGCCCAACGCCGTGACTCCGGGAACGCCGACGAATGCCTGTGGATTCCCGACGGTAGCTTCCAAGGCCTCGCCCACCGGCGCTTTCCAGATTCCGTGCTTTGTTGATTCCAATCCGCTCGATGGAGTCTTCACCGGATCGCTCGACGGCAACCTGGGACGCAACGCCGGAACCAGGCCAATGACCATCTTCACTGATATGCGGGTGGCCAAGACACTCAGCCTGGGCGAGCGCATGAAGCTGCAAGGCTCGGTGGATGCCTTCAACTTTATTAACCGGTTCAACGTCGCCGACGTGAACTCGCTCTACACGGAAGCCGGCCAGCCGACCGCGGCTTTCGATCCGCGGCAACTGCAGTTAGGCCTGAAAGTCAGTTGGTAGTAACCTGAAAGTAATGCCGGTCCCGGGCAAGTTCCGGGACCGGTTTCGTCCTACTTGCATTAAAATCGGGTCAGTGCCTTTCCCCCGCCAAGCACATTGCGAGCTGCCCATCAGCAGAAATCACCGTCAAAGGGAAGGTATGATCGTGCGGAAAAGCCCAGGATTGGCATCACTTAAGGCCCTTTTTGCTGTTGGAGTGAGCGCCGGCCTCGCCATTTTGAGCGGCTGCGGCGGCAAGCACGCGAATAAGACGCCCGTGCCGGTCTCGCAGGCCATGGCGCCTGCCATCCAGACTTCGGAAGCGCCGGATCCGATGAAGCCTGTTCCGGTTCGCCTGGCGCACAATTCTCGGCAGCAGCAATCGAAGCAGAGTGCGCAAGCCGAGCACAAAGCTCCGCCTGCTGATCCGGTTGAGGCCACAATCGCCGAAGCGGAGAAAGCTTACAATTCGGGGGAAACCAACTACAAAGCCGGCCATCTGGATGCCGCCAAGCAGGATTTCAATGATGCTGTTGACATTCTGATGCAGGGCCCGGTTGACATCCGGGACGACGACCGCCTGCAGCAGGAATTCGACAAGATCACCGACGAAATCAACCGGATGGAGATGGCCGCCTTCAAAGAGGGCGACGGGTTCACTGAGCAGCAGCCCGAACCGGCGCCCATTGACGAAGCCAACCAGTCCTCCCTTCCGGCCGATCCCAGACTGAAAGCCAAAGCCGAGCAGGAGTTGAAGACTGTACAGTCTGACCTGCCGCTGGTGATTAATGATTACGTCGCCGGCTATATCAATTTTTTCTCCACCACGGGCCGCGCTACGTTCGAGAGCTCCGTCGCCCGCGCCGGCAAGTATCGCGACATGATCCTGCGCATTTTCAGAGAAGAAGGACTGCCGCAGGACCTGATTTATCTGGCGCAGGCGGAATCGGGTTTCAAGCCGCTGGCCCTTTCGCGCGCGCGCGCTCGCGGCATGTGGCAGTTCATGGCCAGCCGTGGAGCCGGATACGGACTGCATCGCGACTGGTGGGTGGATGATCGCCAGGACCCGGAAAAAGCTACACGCGCAGCGGCACGGCACCTGAAAGATCTCTATAACGAATTCGGCGACTGGTATCTCGCGATGGCCGCCTACAATTCCGGCCCCGGCAACGTTCAGCAGGCAGTCAAGCGAACCGGCTATGCCGATTTCTGGGAGCTGTACAAACGCAACGTTCTGCCGAAAGAAACCAAAAATTACGTTCCCATCATCCTGGCGATGACGATCATGTCCAAGAATCCGGCACAGTATGGCTTGGACAGCGTGCAGCTTGCGCCGCCGGTGAAGTACGACGTTGTACGAGTGAACTATCCGGTGGACTTGCGCCTGGTTGCGGAATGTGTGGATGCGACGGCGGAACAACTGATCGACTTGAATCCCAGCCTGCTGCGCCGAACCACTCCAAAGAACGAGCCTTTCGATCTTCATCTTCCTCCGGGAACGAAAGACAAATACGAAACTGCGATCGCGGCCATTCCCCAGGACAAGCGCGTGATCTGGCGTTATCACAAAGTCGCGCAGGGAGACACGCTGGCAGGCATCGCGCGCAAATATCGCACGACGCAGCATGCAATTGAAGAAGTAAACAATTTGCAGAGCTCGGAACTCACTCAGGATGCCAAGTTGGTGATTCCGATTTCCGGCTCCGCCGCGGGCCTGGGCAGAATTGTTTATTCGAGATATCCGAGCCGTTATCGCGTCCACAGCGGTGACACGGTGCTTTCTGTTGCGGAAGATTTTGGCGTGGCTCCGGAGCGGCTGCGTCGCTGGAACCGATTGAAAGGAAACAGCTTACGCCACGGGCGTGTGCTCGTGGTTTATAAGCCTCTGGCTCCCGGTGAGGCGGACAAAGCGCCTCGCAGGCGACGGCATACGGCACGTAAGAACACCACTCCCAAGCCGGGAAAAGCCGCTCCGCAAATCGCCTCTAAAGACGTGAGTACAGGCACGCGCTGACTTGATTATTCTTTCCTCAAGTTGCACACTTGATGCGCGGCACACGCAGAGTTGATACAAACTTTGCGCAAAGTTGTTATAATCCGCGCCGGTTTGGATTCTGCATCAGACGAAGTTGCGGCCTTAATTTTCTGGAGGAGCTATGAGCTTTTACGACGAGACCCTCAGAGCAAGACATGAGGACGACGAAGACGATTACGGCGATTCGGGCGGTTTCGGGGGCGGTTCCATGGAAGAGGATTACGAGGAAGAGGAAGAAGAATCCATCGGCGCTGAGACCGGCGGTGGAAATGAAGAAGAACCAATGGGAGGCGGGACTTCAATCTCCATACCCAGCCAGCCACCCGCTGCGCGCCCGCGTCCACGCGGCCGCTCTGGTGGAGGGAAGAAGAAGCCGGCGAAGAAGAAATCAACCGCCAAGAAGGCGAGCAAGAAGAAGTCGAGCTCCGCTGGACGCGGCAAGAGCAGCCGTGGCAAGAAGCGTCCCGCCAAGAAAGCCAGCAAGAAAAAGAGTTCCAGCAAGAAGAAGAGTGGCAGCAAGAAGAAGAGCCGTCGCCGCTGAGCACTTGTTGAACAAAAAACCAAGGGCAGCCAATCAAGGCTGCCCTTCTTTCATGCCTTAAAAACAATCAAGCGTAAATACCGCGCTGCCTGATGGTGTGGCCTACACGGCTGATGGCCAGCATGTAAGCGGCGATGCGGTTGTTCACGCCATGCGTTTCCGAGAACTGCACAACGTCTTCGAACGATTCGCGCAAGATGAACTCCAACTGCTCATTGACCGCGGATTCTTTCCAGAAGTAGCCCTGACGGTCCTGCACCCATTCGAAGTATGAAGCGGTCACGCCGCCGGCGTTGGCCAGGATGTCGGGAATCACAAACACCCGCTTGTCTGCCAAAATTTCATCCGCGGCGGCGGTTGTCGGTCCGTTGGCGCCTTCGCAGAGAATCTTCGCCTTGATGCTGGCGGCGTTCTGGCTGGTGATTACGTTCTCCGTGGCGGCGGGAATCAGCACGTCGCAGTCAGTGACCAGGAGTTCCTGCGAATCGGCGGCCTCGGCGCCGTCAAATCCAACGATCCCACGATTGCTGTTGCGGTCGCGGAATTCCAGTAGATCGTCAATGTCGATGCCGTTGCGATTGTAGAGGCCGCCGTTGTATTCCGCGATGCCGATGATTTTGTATCCCGCATCGGACATGAGCTTGGCTGCGTTGGAGCCGACGTTGCCGAATCCCTGCACGATCACGCGCGTGGACTCGCGGCTCATGTTGAACCTTTTGAGCGCCTCGTCGCAGTTGATCATTACGCCGCGACCGGTGGCTTCGCGGCGTCCGCGCGATCCGCCGAT
>DATEGH010000261.1:0-12304 GCA_035280185.1 Terriglobales bacterium | reverse complement strand
TAACTTGACTTCATGCCGCGCACGATCTCAAGCGCGAGATCGCGCTGCGCGATCAGATCTTCCTGTGAGGCATGAACGCGCGGGTCCATCTCGATGACCAATGGCTCACGCAGGGTTTTTCCGGCGTAGCGAATTTCAACTGTGTATTTGCCGGGAGCCACCAGCGGTCCGCGCGGCTGCTGCCGCGGCGTCATGCTGGGAATGGCGTGATCGGCCAGCGTGTACTCGCTGTACTCGAGCAATTCGCCGTAGTAGCTGTAGGGAAGCGCCGCGGGCGCGGGGTAGCGCAGGTCCCAGACAAAGCGGTTGAGCCCCGCCGCTTTCGTCAGCGCCGGCTCGGGAGCGAACCAGTAGTTCGGGACATTGGGCGGCAGGTATTCAGCGGGTTTGTTCTCGTTGGAAAAGCTGGTTACCTCAGTTCCTTTCTCGTCATAAATCTTGAGCGTGAGTTCACCTCTGGGCGGCGTTTTCAGGAAGTAATCAATGATGGCCCCATCTGGCGGGTTCTGGCCAGCGGGCGTTTCGATTGGATAGGGCGTGTCCTGATAGTTGTCCCAGCGAACGCGCATGCCTGTTTCGGGCGCGAACAAGAAAGCATCGGCGGCCACATCAGGAGGCATTTCGCGCAACGGCGTGATGTCATCCATGATCCATAGTCCGCGGCCGAACGTCGAGATGGCCAGATCATTGTCGTGTACCTGAATGTCGGTGACCGGAGTTGGCGGCAGATTCAGCGAGAGCGATTGCCAATGGTCGCCGTCATCCCAGGAAACGAAAACGCCGGTATCGGTTCCCGCGAATAGCAGACCTTTGCGTTTTGAATCTTCGCGGACAACACGGACCATCTCATTCGCAGGCAGGCCGGTTACGACGTTCTCCCAAGTCTTCCCGAAATCATGCGTGCGCAGAACCAGAGGCGCAGTGGACTCGCGCGTGGCGCCAACGGTGAGATAAGCGGTGGCCGGGTCGTGATGCGATGCTTCCACATAGAGCACCTGCATGGGATCAGTCAATCCGGGAGGCGATACGTTCTCCCATGAAGCGCCGCCATCCCTGGTGAGATAAACCAGGCGATTGCTGGTGCCGGCCCAAATGAGTTTTGCATCGAGCGCGGAAGGCGCCAGCGCGGTGATGGCCGGAGGTCTGGGACGGCCCGGCTCGGCTTTGCCTTCTTTTTCCGCCGGTTCCTTGTCGCCCGTCAGGTCAGGGCTGATCTCCTGCCAAGTCGCGCCGGCGTCTGTGGTCTTCATTACGAATTGCGTTCCCAGATAGAGGAACGATGCATCCTGCGGAGAGAAGACCAGCGGCGGCATCTGCGCGCTGCGGTAGCGCTGGCCATCTTCAAACACCGTGGCAATCTGGCCGGTGTTCTGGTCATAGCGCACCACTGAACCGTACCAACCTCCGCTGTAGACGAGATTAGGATGAGCGGGATCAGGCGTGATGTAAGCGTATTCAAAGCCGCCAACGGAATGCCAGTCTTGTTGAAGAATTTCGCCGTAATCGCTGCGGCTCAGGACGCTCGCGGTGCCGCTATCCTGCTGTGCGCCGTAAACACGGTACGGAAAAGTATTATCGGTTGAGACATGGTAGAACTGCCCGGTGGGCTGGTTATACCAGGAGCTCCATGTTTTGCCGGCGTCGACACTGATAATCGCCCCCTGGTCTACGCCCAGAATCATGCGCGCCGAATTTTTGGGATCGATCCAGAGGACATGGAAATCGTCGCCGCTGGGCGCGCCGACGTAAGCGGCAAATGTTTTTCCGCCATCGGTGGAGCGATACAGCGATGTTTGAGCGACGTAGACAACATCAGGGTGATTGGGATCGGCGAAGACGCGGCTGAAGTATGCGCTGCCGAGCACGCGCGGATCTTTGGTGGACTGCCGCCAGGTAGCTCCACCGTCATCGGAACGGAAAAATCCTTGGTCCATGATGGCGTAAAGGCGGCGGCCTCCATTGCCAGGGGCCACGACAATGCCCATACGCTTGCGCGCTACCGGCGGCAGGCCGGAAGTTTTAAGAAGCTGCCAGGTAGAGCCTTCATCCGTGGAGCGGATGATCTCTGAAGTTGCCTCCACCCGCGCTGCGCCGGAGCCAGACGCGGGGAGATAGACAACCGCATAAAGCTTGCGCGGATTGCCGAGATCGGAGCACATGTCCATGATCCCCAGGCTTTTGTCATCGGTGAAGACTTTCTTCCAGGTCTTGCCGCCATCTGTCGTCTTGAAGATGCCGCGGTTGCCGGTCTTGGCCCATCGTGGCAACGGCTGCCACAGGACGCCCATTCCGACGGAATTGCCCGCAACCACAACCGTGTTGGAATCGGCGGGATCGATAGCGATGGCCTGAATAAAGAGCACATCCTCAAGACCGGCCGGCTGCCAGGTCGCGCCGCCATCATCCGTGCGATACAGGCCGTGGCCGCGAGTTTGCTCGCCAGTTCCGACATAGATGATGCGAGGATTCGACGGAGCAACGGCCAGCGCGCCAATGGAAGCCACATGCACGCTGTCGAAGATAGGGCGCCAGACCTGGCCTGCATTCGTCGTCTTCCAGACGCCGCCCCCGGGAGTGCCGAAGTAATAAGTATTGGGATCGCCGGGCACTCCGGCCACAGCGGTTACTCTTCCGGCGCGAAACGGGCCGATCAGCCGCCACTTGAGCGCGGAGAGCTGGTTTGAGTCAGGTTGCTGTGCGTTGCACACACCCAAGGAAAAGACGGCGGTAAGAAAGGACGTAAGGAAATAGAACGCACGCGAAGCATGCATCGGGCTAAGAGACATTGATTTTCTCCGGTTCACGTTATGCAGAGCGACATCGCAATCGGAGACTGCAACGCGCGCACTCTGCTAAGAGCACCGGACGTTATAACACGGAGAAGCTGGAATCGCATTCATGAGGGCGTCGAATGCCATTGCGGAACGCGCGCTCGCGGGACAGTTGGGACAAGTTTTCTG
The DNA here is from genome assembly GCA_035280185.1 of Terriglobales bacterium. Taxonomy (GTDB): domain Bacteria; phylum Acidobacteriota; class Terriglobia; order Terriglobales; family Acidobacteriaceae; genus Angelobacter. The sequence continues at coordinate 9,344 of DATEGH010000261.1, read as the reverse complement.
AAACCTCCTAGTCGCCTACAATAGTCCGGCTCTGGCAATTGAGTGTTGGACGAATCTCTATCGCAAAAAGGGATTTTCATGAAACTGTCATCGACGTTTAGGCTTGTAGTCGTCAGTTCTGTAATTGCAGTTGTAGGGTTTGCTCTGGTTGCTTCGGCCAAAGGCGGCTATCACCTGCTGAAAACATACAAGTTCGGCGCGGCTGAAGGCAGCACCCGCGAATATTTTGACTACATCACGGTGGATTCGCCGGCGCGGCGCGTGTATCTGTCGCGGGGCACAGAAATAAGCGTTATAAACGCGGACGACGGCAAGGTCATTGGGAAAATTACCGGCCTGGAGCGGGACCATGGCGTTGCGCTCGCCCACGAGTTCGGGCGCGGATTCATCAGCGATGGCGCTCAAGGAAAAGTCATCATATTTGATCTGAAAACGCTCAAGAAGACGGGCGAGGCGCCGGCAGAGAAGGATGCCGACTGCGTGCTATACGATCCGGCATCCAAACAGGTCTTTGTCATGGAAGGCGATCCCAGCAGTGCAACGGTAATTGATGCGAAAACTGGAAAGGCGGTTAAAACCATCGCTCTGGGTGGCGCTCCGGAATTCGCCGTTGCCGACGGAAAAGGTACTGTTTTTGCAAATCTGGAAGACAAGAACGAGGTCATCGCTATTGATTCAAGCAAGCTCACCATCAAGTCCCGCTGGCCGGTTGCGCCCGCCGGTGGGCCCACTGCGCTGGCTTTTGATCCGCAGCACCGTCGGCTCTTCAGCGCAGGCCGGAAGCCGCAGATGCTCGTAATCATGGATGCCGATAATGGTCATGTGATCCAATCATTTCCTATATCGGCGGGTGTAGATGCGGCGGCATTTGAACCCAAAACGGGCCTGATCTTTGTCTCTACGCGCGAAGGAATGATCCATATCTTCCACGAGGACTCACCTGATAAATACAGCGAGGTGGAGACCGTCAAGACCGAGTACGGTGCGAAGACAATGGGCTTGGACACAAGAACCGACCATCTGTTTGTGGACACGGCAGACTTCAGTTCGCCTAAACCTGGCGCAGACCAATCTAGGCCGCAACGAATCGCGGTTCCAGGAACATTTCGCGTGCTGGTTTACGGCCACTAGAAAGAATCGGCTGAAAAAATAAAAAGAGGCCGCTCCCGGAAGAGCGGCCTCTTCGTATTCCGCCAGACTGGTTCAGTTACATGCCTGCGGTGATCCGCCGGCCAGCGACTCGCAGAATTTGGCGAGAGGAAGCCCACCTGCGGCGCCGGTGGCGGGAATAAACAGCTTCTGTTCTCTCCATACGCCGTTCCTGTTCACCATTCCGTTTCCGACGGCCAGAGATGGATGGTCAAACGGCGCGCTTTGATTGCGGACGCGCTCATCGGTCAGCGATTTCAGGAAGGCCACCACGGCGGCTTTCTCCGTGTCGCTGAAGCCTGCGCGGCCAAAAATGGAATCCACATCAGCGGAGAGGAAGTCACCCCCACGGCTATAGAAATCCACCAGTTGCGCGAGCGTCGCCTGGCCGCCGTTCAAGAAGTACGGCGCGGTGAGTTCTAGATTGCGCAGGCCGGGAGTCTTAACCGCCCCACGAACAGAGACCGCCGCGCCCGCCGGAACGCGTGTTCCCTGCACGAGTCCCAGCGAAGCCAGTTGAGCCACGGAGAGAGACGCCAGGCCGGAGGGGTCGGCAGCAGCAATGCCGAGATCATCATTGGTCGGGCGAAGCCCAATGTTATGAAATCCGACATCGTGCCATCTTCCCCCCGGCAGTTGTTCGACAACGCCTTTTGCGGCGACGTTGGAAACAGCAGCGTCCGTCAGTTCAGCTCCGTTGTGGCAGTTGATGCAGCCCCCTTTCCCCTCAAAGGCGCTCAACCCAAGCTGTTCCTGCGCTGTGAGTGCATTGCGATTTCCGTCCATGAACTGGTCAAAGCGTGAGTTGTCAGAGACGAGCGTGGATTCGTACATCTGAATCGCAACACCCCAGAACATGGAGAAGTTGTATTCGATGAGCAGGTACTCATCAGTGTTCAGCGGACTGCCGCGATGCAGGAAGTTGCCGTTCGCATCCACGACCGCGCCCGAGTTCCACCACTTGGGCTGGAACGCCGCCTTGATCATGGTGCTATAGCTGGTCGCCAGCCCCGTGCCCGGAATCATGGCCAAACTGCCCAGAACAGAATCCGTCGGCGAGATCTGCTGCAGTGAGAGCGGGCGGACGTGAAGCATCTTCTTGCCAATCTTCAGAAACGAGCGGCCGGTGGCGGACATTTCCACGTCGCTGCCCGGAGGGCCGACAGCCTGGGAGGCGAGCGATGAATTAGAGAGCCTGAAGGTTGTGGTGCGGTAGCCGTTCGGGGCTTTCGGATCCACCTGAAGCAGATGCGCGCTCGGGTCTGCGGCGCCGAATGGGTTCACGCCGTTGAACGTACTCTGCGCGCGGCCGTCCCAGAAGTTACGATAATTGAACACTGCGTTGATCACCGACGGAGCTTGTCGCGGCGTGCTACGGCGAACGTTCAGGGAGCCGCCATTGCCGTCGGAGATGCTGAAAACCGAGTCAGGAACGGAAGTTTCATCTTCCACCTGATGCCCGAGCACCACGTCATTGAACTTGAAGAGAAAGACGCCCTGCGATCCCACGATGTTGTTGTTGTCGGAAATCACGGCCGAGCCGGAGTTGTTGGGATCGGAGAGCCTGTGCAGGGGGAAGTCAGAGAAGCTGAGGCGATGGTTCGGCCCGAAGCCGGGGAAGAAGGTGGTTGAGTCCGCGGATGGGAAGCCGTTGGCGTCCACGCGGCGCAGCCCGGGATCGACTTCGTTCGTGGTGCGTGTGTCAGCGCCGGCGCCGAAATGGCAACTGGCACAGGCCGTCTGCCCATCGCTGCCGAAATTCATCTCCCAGAAGAAAGCTTTGCCCAGTGCGATGGCGGCGTTCTTATCGAGCACCACGTCATTCAGTTCCGCGGCGGTAGGGCCCGGAATGGGCGCAGTTTTGAGCGAAGCCATGTTACGGGTAGCGCCGGGTCCGCCGGCGTATGCCGGAGCGAATCCCAGGGCCAGCAGTGCAAGGCACGGTAAAGCGATCATGAGCCTGTTCAGTCGAAACTTCATATGAGGTCCTGTCCTTCTTCCCTTCAGTTGTGAAAAAAGGCTGGCCAAAGGTCTGCCGTCCTCTGGCCAGCAGAATGTTCATTGCGCAGCCATGAGCAATGAATTTGTCCTGGTAATAAGCAGGTGAGGTGCCAATCGGCAGAGCGCGCTCGGGATATAGAAAATGTGCGGGTGTTTACGCGTGTTTTACCGTCTTCGCAGCGGGCGTGAGTCAACGCGATTGCTGGGACGGCGAGCGGGAGTGTTGGAGTGGAAATTCGTTTCCGGGATCGAGTGGAAAATGTTTTCCACTTCCTGACTTGCGCGCGCTTCAGTACTCGTTGCGCAGCCCGAGCACTTCAAACCCCGTCAGTGCGCTCTTGAGCGCATAGATGAAGCGGTTGTTGCTGCGCGGATCGGAAGGCTTCATCAGGAAGCCGCGGTTGAGCAGAAAATCGAGAGAGTTCTGAACCAGCCCTTCAGCGAGTTCGTCATCGTGGAACCTCACTCTCACCCAGAGCCCGGCAAATTCCGGAGTGCGGCGGAAGAACCTGAGGTCAGAGTATTGCGGCTGCCCGTCAAACTCTTTGACAAAGAAAAGAGCCTTGGCGGATTTCAGATCGATACTCGCGCGTCCGCCTGTGAGCAGTTCCACTTCAACCTGTTCCGGGGCTGAGTGGCTATTGCAGACAAAGCCTGCCCCCGCTAGCGAATCAGCCATGTCCATGTAGCCTTTCAGCAGCTTGCGGTCCGCCAGATGTACCACAACTTTTTCGAGAAACGCATGTTCAGGCATGAGTGCTCCGCATGCCGGCGGCTGAACCAGCCATGACTTCCTCCGATACGGGAGTGATTCCGTACTGCTTGATCTTGTACAGCAGCGCCTTATAGCTGATGTGCAATTGCGATGCCGCGAGCTTGCAGTTCCAGTTGTTCGACGCCAGGACTTCTTCGATCACTTTCTCCTCGGCGCGCTCCTTCAACCTGCGCACCAGCATCTTCAGGCACCTGCCCTCTTCAGCGTGATGGCACGCAGTATCTTTCTTGGGTGTTTCGAGTTCTACCTCAGGCTCCTGCTCGAGCTCGGAGATGGAGAGCCGTTCGTCCTTCAACACCAGGAAGCGTTTGACAAAGTTCTCCAGCTCGCGCAGATTGCCGGGCCAGTCATGGCGGCTGCACGCGACGATCAATCGCTGTGAATACACCGGAGGCTGATGCGCATAGCGGCGAGAGAACTCCTCAAGAAAGTGGCGGAACAGCAGCGGAATTTCTTCGCGGCGCTCGCGCAGCGGCGGGACTTTGATCGTAAACGCGCTCAGGCGGTAATAAAGGTCCTCGCGGAACCCGCGAGTCTCCATCGCTTTCTGCACGTTGATGTTGGTAGCTGCGACGATCCGCACGTCGGCTTGACTGACGGTCCTCGCCCCAAGCCGCGAGAACTGGCCATCCTGCAACACGTGCAGCAGCTTGGCTTGAAGCGAAGGGCTCATCTCGCCGATCTCGTCGAGAAAAAGCGTGCCGCCATGGCACAACTCAAACATTCCCGGTTTTGATCGCGTAGCGCCGGTGAAAGCACCGGCTTCGTAACCAAAGAGCTCACTTTCCAGAAGGTCCAACGGCAAGGCAGCGCAGTTGACTTTCAGGAACGGCTTGTCGGCGCGTGCGGAGAGTTGATGGATCAGTCGCGCCAACACGTCCTTGCCAACGCCGCTCTCGCCCAGCAGCAGCACCGGCATGTCAACGGCAGCGACTTGCGTAAGTCGAGTGCGGATCTGTTTCATCGCGGGGCTGGCAGCGACAAAAGACAATCCGCCGGCAACGGATTCCACGTGCGATTGGTCGCTCGCAGATTCAGAAGAGGATGCAAGGCAGCGTCGCAGGACTTGATCCAAGTCTGATTTGTAGAAGGGCTTGGCGATGAAATCCAGGGCGCCGTGCCGCAGTGCTTGCACGATCACATCCGGACGGCTCAGGCAGGAGAACACAACAATTTTCTGGCCCGGCCGCACTGCACGGCACGCTTCCATGGCTTGCAGTCCATCGCAACCTGCCTGTGCAATGTCGAGCAGGATCAGATCGGGCGTGAGGCCTTGCTCCAAGAGCTGAACGGCCTGCGTTGCGTTTGTTGCCAGCTCGATTCGATATGGTTCCGAGGCGAGAAGCGCCTGGGTGTACTCGAGCATGGCTGGGTCATCGTCAATGACAAGAATGCATTCTTTGCCGGAAGTCAAAGAAGCGCGTTTCATGGCTGTCTCCGTCGAAACTCGTGCTCTAGCGAGCCGGCCATGAATTTCCGCCGCGTGGGCGAACGTGTGTCCGGCTTGCCGTCCTCTTTTTTGTCCACGCGGCTCAATGCGTGGATCTTGTGGGCGGGCAGTCTCAAAACCCGGAAGGAGACCGCCCGCGAATTCGCAACAACCAGCGAATGTCAATCCTTTGGTTCAAGCTCTCGCCTGACCGGAGGTCTTATACGTTTCGCCGAGTCGTTTCAAGCAATCTAGGGTATTCGACCTACGAAGTAAAGATATGAAAAGAATGACCTTAGAAGTGGCTCGTTGTATCTCTAACTAAATAAAGAATTATGGGCAGTTGGGAAATAAAAAAATGGCTCTCGACCAGCGCGTTCCAATTAGCTTTTCTAATAAATTTGCGTTCAGTCACTAACAGCAAGGCGCTGCTGGGCTTTTCCGGAGAGGAGCAGTTCTTTCTTTCGTACCGTGAGTTGATCCACGAACTTAGTTTTGATTTGGAATCCGCGGCCAGGCACGGTTGGAACCTTGATAAAGCCCTGCGAAGAAACTTCAACAGCCGGCTCGATGATGTCCTCTTTCCAATAGCGTTTGGAAGCCGATACGTCGCCAGGAAGGGTGAAGCCGGGTAGGGTTGAAAGCGCGATGTTATGTGCGCGTCCGATGCCTGATTCCAACATGCCGCCGCACCACACCGGAAGTCGGGCACGCAAGGCGACATCGTGCACGGCCACGGCTTCAGTGAATCCGCCCACGCGTCCGACTTTTATATTGATGATGCGGCACGCGCCAAGTTCTACCGCTGCTTGCGCAGTTCGCCGATCGCGGATGGCTTCATCCAGGCAGATGCTGGTCTTGATCTGGCGCTGGAGTTGGGCGTGGAAGTAGAAGTCATCGGGCCAAAGAGGCTGCTCGATCATGAGCAGATGAAAGCGATCAAATTCTTTCAGGTGTCCGGCTTGCTCCAGCGTGTACGCGGAATTGGCATCGCAACTGAGGACAATCTGAGGCCAGCGTTCACGGACTTTTTCAAAGATCTTCAGATCCCATCCTGGTTTGCACTTCAGCTTGATGCGGCGGTACCCGGCCGCCAGCTCGGTTTCGATTGTCTCCAGCAGTTGTTCCGGCGAGTTCTGGATTCCAATGGAAACTCCGCAGGCAATCTCGGCTTGCACACCTCCAAGCAGGGACCACAACGGAACATTCTTCGCTTGACCTTCTGCATCCCACACCGCGTTTTCAACACATGCTTTAGCCATGCGGTGCCCGCGTACTCGCGCCAGCAGACCAGGAACGTCTTTTCCATGTTCGACCTCGCAGCCCAACAGTGCGGGGGCAAAGTACCGCTCAATGGCGTACCACGCCGTGTCGATGGATTCTTCGCTGTAGAAAGGATCTTCGCCGGCAACGCATTCTCCCCAGCCGTCGGGGCCATCGGTGTGAACGGTTAGAAGTAGGATGCGACGTTCCGTAGTGCGTCCGAAGCTGGTTTCGAAGAAATGGACCAACGGCATGCGAATTTCGCGCAAAGTGATGGCTTCAATCTTCATTGGTCATCCTCACTGCTCGCGTATGACCAGTCTTCGTCCCAACGGCCTAGAAGAAACGCGCCGCAACCGGCCGAGTCGCGCTCATAGCCCAGCGCTGCCAATCCGCAGGAAAAAGCTGAAAGAAACTGCTGCCGGTTCCGCTTCTGGACTTCTGCGGCGCGAGCACGTTCGGCGTCTGATGCTTTCCAGGAATAAATTTCGGAGGGCACGCTGATCTTTTCCTCTAGTTTGAACACCGGAGCTTGCTGCTGATCGAGCAGCCTGGTGACGCGTCTGGATTTGATCCACCACTCTGCGACCAACCGATCGGTCGGTAGACCTCCCTGAAGCGGCGAGGAAGAGTAGCCATAGTGGTTCGCGCTGTAACGGCGTGCGATTGCTCCCAGGCGCACGATGTTCAGATAGGCATTCTTGATTTCCAGAGGATCGAACGTCCACTCCAACAGCTCAAAGCCCTGCGCCAACGCGTCATCGCGCTGGGCAAGTTTCAGGCGACGGCCCAGCCCCGAATTGCGGAAGTCTTCCTTCACGGCGAGCATGTGGGAATGCAAATACGAGTGGCCGGAGCGAGTCCCCGGAACGGAGAAGACGAATCCGGCCAGTGTGCCGCCGTCAAACGCGCCGATAATCTGCCCTCCGATCTTGTGGCTGACGACGAACATCCGCAAGGGTACGAGGTCAACATCGGCGAAATTCCAAACTTCCTTTTGCAGCGCAACGCACGCCTGGAACTCGTCAATGCTGGTGCAGTTGCGAATCGTGATCCTCTCCACTTGGGGAACGGTGCTATTCATGCGTTTTGGCCTGCTGCCATAGCGTTTCCATCTCCTCCAGTGTAGCTTGTTCCAGGCCCTTGCCTTGGGCGCGCAGTCGCTCTTCCAGCCAGCCAAAGCGACGGCGGAACTTGCGGTTGGTACGGCGCAGCGCCGACTCCGGATCAACATCGAGATACCGGGCGATATTCACCAGCACGAAGAAGAGATCGCCGACTTCATCTTCCAGTTTCTCGTGCAGTTCAGCCGGCACACGAGACCGGTCTTGGGACTTCCACGCGTCCGGCGGAAGAGCCTCCACGTGCTCCTGAAGCTCGCCGGTTTCTTCTTCAAGTTTCTCAAAAAGTCCGCTGATCTCAGGCCAGTCAAAACCGACGTGCGCCGCTTTGGAACTGATCTTGCCCGCCTCCGTAAGGGCCGGCATCTTCGATGAAACGCTATCGAGATACGCTTGATTTTCGGGCGTGCGATGTTTTTTCTCTTCTTTCTTCAGCGCCTCCCAATTTCGCAGGACCTGCTGAGAATCTTTGGCTTCCACATCGCCGAACACGTGCGGATGGCGGGAGATGAGTTTGTTGCTTAAAGCATCGAGTACGTCATCAATTGAAAAGAGGCCCTGTTCTTTCGCCATCTCGGCATAGAAAAGGACCTGGAGCAGCAGGTCGCCCAGTTCTCCGGGAAGCTCAGACCAGTTGCGGTCGTCAATGGCTTCAAGCACTTCGTAAGTCTCTTCCAGCGTGTATTTCTTGATCGTCTCGAAGGTCTGCTCGCCGTCCCAGGGACAGCCTCCGGGAGCGCGCAGACGGGACATGATGGAAACCGCTTTTTCGAATTTTTCTCCTGTTCCCACTTTTCCAATGTACCATCCGCGCACGACGTGCCCGCTGAAGCAACTCTTAATTACAATTTCTAATGCAAAAGCCTTCCGGTGAGCAGAACCGCAACCAAATCAGGTCTGAAACGATGGTCGCATGTTTCTTAAAATCAGCTACTTAGGAGTGGCTGGGTACTAAGGCTAGGAAGTTTCCTTTATTTCGCTGGACACCGCGGTTTTTGCGGTATGATGAGCCAACTTCCGGGTTCCCACGGTATTTTTGGACGGTGAGGCATGTTTCTCAAATCATTGAGACATCTGCGCCATGTTCTGCGCAGCGCCATTGAAGCACGTAAACTTCTTCCTTTTGCTTTCATATTGATGCTGGCATTTCTCGTGATCCTGGCATGGGAGGGATTTGCCAGCACCAAAGAGCTTTTGAACTCGCAATCGTACGTTGAGCACACTCATGAAGTTTTGCACGAAATGGATGGAGTGGAAGACGGCCTGCAAGATGCGCGCGAAGCATGGCTGCACTATGTCCTGACGCCGGAGAAGCTGGATCTGGACAACTTTGAAGCCGCCGTGGAGCAGATTTGGAGCCGCCTTCAGGGCGTCGAGAGCAAAATTCAAGATGATCCCCAGGCCGTCCAAAACATCAAGCAACTGCGGGGTTGGATCAATGACGAGCTGCTGCAACTTCGCGCCAATCTGCGCACCCAGCATACCCTGCTGATCTTCCACAGCCACGACACCGATTACCGGCGCGACCGCGTCCGCGACGCGATTCAGAAGTTCAAAGATGATCAGGAGCGCTTGCTCCGCCAGCGCAATCAGGCGGCACAGGACC
>DATEGH010000260.1:0-13163 GCA_035280185.1 Terriglobales bacterium | reverse complement strand
GGCAGATCAAAGCTGAACACAACGGCAGCCACTCTGGCCGAAAGCACCATGGAGAAGATCCTGGCCATCCCCGCCGGAACGACCGGAGCAGCGGCCCAGACCAGCATCACTGACTGCGCAGGAAATACCGCTGTGGTACGGACCGATCACGATCCAAATGAAGGCAATAATCCTGCACTGATCGATGCCGGGGCATTTGGCGGGATGCAGGTGGACTTTTCTCAGCCGGCGCTGCCTCTCTATTCCATGAATTACGTGGTCTGTTCCAGCGGAACTGGGATCAACTTTGACGTGCGCTGGCGCATCGATTCCGGCCCTACCCTATCCACGCAACTCGTGACTGTCAGTGTGCGGCCACAAACGGGTCTGTTTACGCGCCCAGTAACGTTGCGCAGTTTGAGGGGGACGCCATAATGCAACCGTTCTCCCCCAATCGCCGCATGCTCGGTTTCAGCCTTCTTGAGATGGTGATCAGCCTGGCCGTCCTACTGGTTGTGATGGGGACCATCTTCGACCAGATCGTCCTGATGCAGCGCAAGGCGGCTTCAGAGTCGAGCAAAGTAGATCTGATGGAGCAGTCCCGCGAATTCGTGGACCAGACCGTGCGCGACCTGCACATGGCCGGTTATCCCAATTCGCAGATGTTCTCGCCACTAGTGACTGACAAGAGCAAGATTGCGACTGGATTAGTGTCAATCTCCCCAACTCAGGTTGTGGCCGAGGGAGATGTGAATGGTGACGGCAATGTGGAGAGCCTTACCCTCGCTTATGTTGCTTCTGATCCCAACGATCCCAACTGTCCCTGCGTTCGGCGGGGAGCAGTAGGGAAGATCAACGCGGATTCGCTAGCGCAGCCACAGCCGCTGAGCTATACGGAAATCCAGCACGTGGTTCCACCGGCCCAGGCAGGACGGGACATTTTTACCTTCTACAAACAGTCGGGCGATCCGATTGATGTGAGCCAGGGCGCGGACTTCAGCCACAACCCGGATACCATCGCTTTGATCAGTACCGTAAAAATAAATTTAACCGTGGCGAACGGTCCAGATCCGGCGAGCGGACAGTGGATGACGACAAATTCGTTTTCAGCCACGGCGAGGCTAGACCAATAAATGCGGAACGTCGCGCAAATCCGAAACCAGCAAAAAGGGACGGCGCTCCTGCTGGCGCTTTTTGCTCTATTGCTGCTCTCTGCTATTGGCGCCCTCATGTATCTGGCGGCGATCACTGAAACTCATGTCGGCGCCAACTACTCAAACAGCTTGAGCGCCTACTATGCGGCGAACTCGGGATTGCTCGAAGTCCGCGATCGTTTGAAGTACCCCTCCACCAACCCTCCCTCCATCAACCCTCCAGTTGCCGTCGGGCTGGCTGACCAGCTCCCAACAGATATTGCAGGAAATGCAAAGGGTGTCCTCTACGTGGTGAATAATTCGGGCGGCGAGGCGGTGGATCCGACCGATCCCAACAACAAGTACTTTGATACCGAGCTCTGCCACGATTACAACTCCGGTGTGGATGCAGGAAGCCGATGCACCAACCCGCCAGCGGTTCCCAATTGGAATCTGCCGACGCTGGCTGAAGCAAACCCGCTTGCCTTCAAATGGGTGCGCATCAATATGAAGACCAATCGTATTGCCGCGCCCTATTTTGTCGATGGCGACGGCTCGACCGCGCCTTTGGATACACCCGTGTGCTGGGATGGCACGACGGAGCAGCTCTTGCCCGGCGGCACGAACCAGCGGTGTGACGCCAATGGCATGCAGAACGTTTACATGCTTACGTCACTGGCGGCGACTTCAGGTTTGGGCGCGAATGCTGCACGCCGGCTGCTGCGTTTTGAGGTGGCGCCACCGTCTATCCGGCCTCCCGCAGCCGTCACGATGGATGCGACCACCTTGAATCCATCGTTTGGTTCTGTCACGACCGCAATTGATGGCCACGTGCATGATATTCAGGGCAACGTTCCGGCGGGCCCATCCACCAGCAACACCTGTTCTAACGTGGCGGCCCTGGCCAGCGATGCGCCCCAGAGCGCCACGCAATTGCAGCCGGCGCTCGACAATCTGCGGCTCAGTATTGTCCAGACAGCAAACAGCGCCTGCTCGGCCAGTGGAAGCGGTATCAATGGCCACTCCTGTCCGCCGGGTCTTTGGTGGGTGCGCGGAACAACTTCGTCTTTTCGCTTCATCACCACCATTCAAGTTCCTAAGAGCGGTAGCAGCAGTGGTCCCGGACCCAGCGGCAGCGACGGCGGCGGCGATTACTACACGGTTGCTTGCACTTCCGCCAATGCCAACTGCTATACCCATTTGGATCTGGGAGCGCCGGAACTGATGGCAACCGGCTTAGGTCCAACCCAGGATCCCACGTCGCCCGTTCCGGCTGTTACTACATCACCCAATAAACCTGCGCCCTTTGGCGGGCAGAATGCCGCAGGCCAGCCGACTGATCCCAGCGTTTATCAGGTCGGCTTACCCGCAACCCTGCAGGACGAAATCACTGCGCTTAACGCCTTGGTGAGCGCCAATACAAACCTGCCCAATTATTACGCGGTCACGGCAGCCAATCTGACCGCTCAGTCCACTTATGGGTCGCAAAGCAAACCGGCTGTTGTGGTCATTCAATCGGATTCCAGCCTAACGCCCCCTAACGCCAACCTGACCCTGACAAGTCCTCTCACTGGCTATGGTGTGCTGGTGGTTCCCGGCGATTTCGTGATTAATGCCCAATTGCAATGGACAGGAATCGTGCTGGTGGACGGCAAGTTCGTTGTGGGGACAGGCAGCGGCCTCATCAATGGCGCTGTGATGATTCAGTCATCAACGGCCAGCTTTGTCACCAGCAGCTCGACTTCGAAATTCACCATCTCCTATAGTTGCGAGGCTATTGATATGGCGTTCAGATCACTGCCTTTCAAGGTGGTTTCTACTTCGGAAAGATTATTCTGAGCACTCGCCAACAGCGGCAATTGGGACCGACCGTGATGATCTAGATGGCCTTCCCCTTCTTGCGGGTGGAACTCCTCGACGTCGGACCCGGTGCGACGCGGTGCGCGGCTGCCGTGCTTCTCTTCGGGGCACCAGCTAACTCCGGCAATTCATCCAACGCTTCAATTTTCGGAAGGTCATGTTTGCGAGTCAGCACCGGCTGAAACAGGTCGCCCAACTTATCAACTCGCCCAAGCACCTGCTCTGAAGTGAAACGCAGCAAGTTAGGATCGCGTTTCTTCAAGCAGTTTTCCACTTCCTTCCATGTTACCGGGGTGGAAACCGTCGGCTGCTCCCTGGCGCGAAGGGAATAAACAGAGACCGTGGTCTTGAAATCGTCGTTCTGGCTCCAATCTACAAACACTTTGCCGACGCGAAGCGCTTTTTTCATGTCCGATACCACTGCATCAGAATGGCGGTCTTCGAGCAGCCGCGCAATGGCCTTGGCAAACGGCTTCGTCTCGTCATAGGTGACCGAGGTATTCAGCGGAACATAAATCTGAAGCCCCTTTGAGCCGGACGTCTTAGGGAACGATTCCATGCCAAAACCAGAGAAGATCTCCCTCACCCAGAGTCCGACTTGGCAGCACTCCACAATGTCAGCGGGATCGCCGGGATCGAGATCAAAAGCAACGACCGTGGGTCGCTGCATTTCAGGCGCTTTGGAAAGGGAAGTGTGCAGCTCCAGGTCGGCCAGGTTTCCCAGCCAAACCAGCGTAGGCAGATCGGCTACTACGCAGTAATCCATATAACGGTTGTTTCCTGCGCTCCAGATCTTGGCAGTCTGCATCCATTCGGGGCGAAAGGCGGGACAGTTTTTCTCGTAAAAATGCATTCCCTCGACCCCGTTCGGGTAACGCTTCAGCGTAAGGGGCCGGCCCGAGAGATGCGGCAGGAGCACCGGCGCGATGCGAATGTAATAGTCAATAACCTGTCCTTTGGTAAAGCCGGTCTTGGGATAGAGGACTTTGTCAAGATTGCTCAGCGTAAGCTGGCGGCCTTCGATCTCGATGGTGGTCTCCTGCTTGGGCACAATGGCTCCCGGTTCTCCAAACCGATTAGATGCGCTCCGGCGTCAACTTGCATTCACCTGTGGGGCAGCCGCCATTTTCCGGCTTCTACCACCAACATGGAAGCTGATTTCGCCATCTAAGCGGGGATGCCAACTGATGATGTCAAGCCGCTGCCGGTAAGCTCGTCGCAACCGCCGAAGTTCCCCGCCGAGCAGGAATCACTATTCCGTGAAGTGCTGGAACTTATGGAGCGGGAGCACGTGCCCGTAATTGTTTCCGGAGCTTTTGCCTTGCATGAGCACACCGGCATTTGGCGCGATACCAAGGACCTGGACCTGTTTTTGCCGGCGCCGGAGGTTGGGCGGGCGCTGCGCATTCTGCAACGCGACGGCTTTGAGACCGAGATACTCGATTCGGTATGGCTGGCCAAGGCGCGGCGCAGCGATTACTTTGTTGACTTGATTACCGGCATGAGCAACGGCGTGGTGCGCGTGGATTATTCATGGGTTCGTCGTGCGGCCCGGTCGCGGATTGTCGGGCTTCCCGCGCGCGTTCTTTCCGCGGAGGAACTGATTGCGTCTAAGGTTTTTGTGACGCGCCGCGAGCGTTTCGACGGCGCTGACATCTGCCACATTATTTATGGTACGCGAGGCAAATTTGATTGGAAGCGCCTGATGACCCTGCTCGGTGAGCACTGGCAGATGCTGCTCTGGGACCTTGTGCTCTACCAATACATTTATCCCGGCCAATGTGATTTCGTCCCTAAGGAAATCTGGAAGGAACTGCTGCAACGTTTCAAGACGGAACTTGAGCATCCAAATCAGGCAATCGATTTCCGGGGCAGCCTGATCGACGAACGGATGTTCTCTATTGACGTTCAGGAATGGGGCCGCCGCGATGTGATGGAGGAGTATCGCAGCAAGGCGGAACTCATCCAGCCGCCCACGCTCAAGGCGGCGTAAAGCGATCTATTCAGCACATTACGGTTCCGCGAATCTCCACGCTGCACGTCTGGCGTTGTGAAGTGTTCGCACGGCTGCAACACGCTAAGCACGGAAATGAATCTAATTTCCCGGAACAACGGACATGAGGATCGCAGCCACCGCTGACATTCACTTCTCTCCCCAGAGTTACGATCGCATTCGCGAACCCCTGTCTCAGGTCCGCGAAGAAGCTGACGTGCTGGTGATCGCGGGCGACCTCACTAACTATGGCCGGCCGGAGGAGATGACTTCGCTTTTGAACGCGCTGGTCCGGATTCGTGTTCCTATCGTCGCCGTTCTGGGCAACCATGATTACGAAAGCGGACAGGAGCAGGAGCTGATCCGAATGATGACCGCTGAAGGCATCAAGGTACTCGACGGCAGCAGCTATGAGCGCGACGGCGTCGGTTTTGCCGGTACCAAGGGATTCCTGGGCGGCTTCGGCCGCGGTGTGCTTACGGCGTTTGGCGAGAAGGAAACCAAGTCTTTCGTGCAAGCTTCATTGGACGAGACCATGAAACTGGAGCGCGCGCTCACCATGTTACGCGCCAAGAAGATCGTCATCGTCACGCACTATGCTCCGGTAGCTGAAACCGTGCAGGGGGAACCGCCGGAAATCTGGCCGTATCTGGGTACCTCGCGTTTGGCGGAAGTTATTGACCGGCACGGCGCGGTGCTGGCGCTGCATGGACACGCGCATCACGGCAAACTTGACGGCAAAACCACCGCGGGTGTGCCGGTCCATAACGTAGCGCTTTCTCTGATGCTGGCCCGCGACGGCG
Source organism: Terriglobales bacterium (assembly GCA_035280185.1). Classification (GTDB taxonomy): domain Bacteria; phylum Acidobacteriota; class Terriglobia; order Terriglobales; family Acidobacteriaceae; genus Angelobacter. The sequence continues at coordinate 7,395 of DATEGH010000260.1, read as the reverse complement.
GCAAACCGTATCGGGTGTTCGAGATCTAGCAGCTATCGTTGGAAAAGCCTCTTATCCCAGCGTAGCTCCTGCGGTTTTCCGGCAACGATGCGCGCAAAGCCGGGATGTTCCGGATTGATCAGCACGTTCCGTTCCCTGCCTCCGCTAACCACACTGGGCACCAGCAAGACAGCCGACCGCTGTTCAAGCAGCCACTGATCCCCATAGCGTCGCGATGCAATCTGATCGTCTGCACCCCAACCCCGCAGATCGCTTTTTCCGATTGCCTCCATCGATACAGCCTCCGGGATCGTGGTTTCAACCAGCGCGTGTGTCTGGGGAATGCCCCCAAGATTGGAGTGGGCCAGAATCTCGAGCACGGCGCCGGCAAAGGTTTCTGCCGCATAAATCATTGCCCGTCCGGGTGAGTTCCAGCGGCCTCCGATTAAGCTGGCGCCGGTTCCGTCAAAAATCGGAAACCTCCGGTCAGCGATGCGGAAGGCCTGCATCACCCGGGAATGCCGTAGAAGAGGCGCTCCGTCAATTCTTCTACCTGGCGTGCCCCCAATTCGGTCATCGCTGATTGCAGCGGAGAGCGCTTGCCGAGTTCGGGATGTGGCCTGGTCAACCACTCCCGCGCATCCTCCTGGTTATTCCAGGCGTGCTCAGCAGCGGCAATCACGCGCGCCAGCCGCTCCGTCCGCTCGCTTTCTGAGGCAGAGAGTCTGGTCCGGCGTTTGAAAGTGGCCTCTGGGACAATACGGAACATTGCGCGTCGTGCGTCGCCGACCGAGCCATAGACCCGTTCGACGGTAGTCCGCAGCGCCTGTTTTGGCAGTCCGTTAGACACGGTTTCTTCCAAATCGCGAATGGTGCGGATTCGGTGGCCTAAAACGCCCGATCCGCCCATGACTTCAACCACTCGCTCCACGGAGATCATTGAATGCTCCTTGGGATCATTATACCTCAATTGTTAGCTCAGTTGAGCTGTCACCCGAGTGGGCGGGACTCATCTGGTTTCAGGGGCTGCCGGGGACAACACGGCCGTAAAATAAAAGCCGTTTTATTCCCTCAATGCCCCTATCGGATCCGTTCTTGCTGCGCGCCACGCAGGCACTAGACACGCCGCTACAGCGGCGAGCAGCATAATTCCGAATGCTGAGCCGAACGCCCTCGGGTCGCGTGGGCTGACTTTGTAGAGGAGATTTCCCAGAAACCGAGTACCGGCCTCCGCTACTATTCCTCCCAGGATGACACCGCTCGCCGCGAGCGCCAAGCCATGCGATAGTACAAGCCGCAGAACGTCGTATGCGTTTGCCCCCAGGGCCATGCGCAATCCGAGTTCGCGTCTGCTTTGAGAGACAGCGTAAGACATCACTCCATAGAGGCCGACTCCGGCCAACAGCAGGGCCAGTATTCCAAAAATGCTGAGCAGCGAAACCGCAATTTGTTGGGATGACAGAGCGGTGAGATTGATGTTCTGCCGCATGGTAATGACTTCTTCGGGCGTCAGGCTGGCGTCGAGTGCGCGGATGTCGCGCGCCACATCGGCTGCGATACTTCCGGCATCGCGAGATGTGCGAATATTCAGGGATGGGTTGCGAGCGAAGTCCTGGCGCAAAGGCACGTAAAAGAATGCCTTAGGTTCCTCCCCAAATGAATAATACTTCGCGAGCTTCGCCACCCCGATGACTTCCAACCATTTGCCGTTCACCTGGAAACGCTTGCCGACCGGATTCTCACCATGCCAGTACTGCTCGACCATCTTTTCATTCACCACGGCGACAGACGGAGCGGTCTCGTTGTCCGCCCCCGTGAAGTCGCGGCCAAATAACAGCGGGATTCCAAGGGTGCGGAAATACTCGGGCCCGACCTGGTTGTAGGCTGCGGTGGGTTGTTCGTCGGGAGCGATCGGATAACCCGGAACTGCGATCGGAGCCGAAGCATAAGTGGCGTAGCTGAACGGCCGGACCCGTGAGAACGCGGCCGACTCGACGCCTGGCAGGGCACGAACTCGTTCGATTAAGGCATCCTGAAAAGTCCTGGCGCGGGGCTTGTCATATCCGGCGGAAATCAGATCGACTCCGGTCAGCAGCACATTGTCCGTTGAAAATCCGGGGTCAGCGCTCCGGATGCGCTGCTCGCTCCTGATGAGCAAAGCCGCGACGACCAGCAACACGAAGCTCAGCGATACCTGAAGCAGAACCAGCACCGAACGCACTCGCGTGCTTCCTCGGCTACCAAATGAGGTCCCAGACTCGGCTTTCAGGGCTGAAACAAGATCAACCTTGCTGGCCTGAATGGCGGGAACCATAGCGAACAGTAGACTCGAGATCAGGCTGATGCCTGCAATAAACGCGAGCACGCGCCAATCAATGTGTCCGGCCAGATTTGTGTCGACTGTCCCCGTTAAAGGGAAAAACATGGTGACCAGATTCCGGCACGAGTAGGCAACAAGAAAACCGCCCGCTGTTGCAAACGCGGAGAGGATCAAGCCTTCCGTGAGAAGTTGTTTCACCAGCCGACGCCGGCTGGCGCCGAGCGAGAGCCGCACGGTCATCTCGTGCCGCCGCGCCAGCGACCGAACCAGCAACAGACTGCTCACATTGGCGCACGCGATCAAGAGGACAAAGAACACGACGGCAAGGGCCACTTCAAGTGTCGGCACCAGATTGCCTGCCTGGTTAAATGGAGCTTGCCACAGCGGCAGGAGTTTGACGCCACGCCCGCGATTTGTTTCCGGATACCCGGTTTCCAGCCGCTTCGCAACTGCTGAAATTTCCTGCTGCGCTTGATTGATGGTCACGCCGGGCTTGAGCCGTGCGAAACCTTCAATCCAACCTCCTGCGCGGTCTTGTAGCATGTATCCGCCAGGTACGAAGAGTTCCTGCATGGAAGCAGGAACCCAGAACTGCATTGGATATCCCACGAAGGTTCCATAAAATCGTTTTGGCGCCACTCCGACAATGGTGTGCGGCACGCCCTCGAGCCTTTCTATCTTGCCAACGATCTCGGGTCGCTCCGGAAGCGTTCTCTCCAGAGCCAATAACTGATCACGGTCACCGGATGCGCATTACGTCCCGAGTCTTCGCCAGGCAGGAAGCCTCGGCCCAGGATCGGACGTATTCCGAGCGCATCAAAATAGTTCGCCGAAACCACGCTGCCGGTCACGGTCTCCGCTCGCGCACCGGTCCCCAAGCGCGCGCCGGTGATTCGGTCGGCGATAAACGCGTCGGTTAGCGTGCTGTTCTCCTGGAAATCTAGCCAGTCGGGCCAGGAAACATCAGGGTTGCCAACCGCATTTCCGGTTTTGCCGCTTGCGGAAGTGGTTGCGACAACGACAACCAGGCGTTCCTGGTGCGCAACGGCAGGGAAAGGACGCAGTCCGATTCCTTCAATCCAACTGAAAACTGCTGCATTCGCTCCCGTTCCTAAAGTCAAGCAGAGGATTGCTATCAGAGAAAAGCCAGGATTGCGTCGCAGTTGGCGAAAACCATACCGCAAATCCTGGAACAGGTCTTCAATCACGCTCACCCGGCGTTTTTCGCGGCATTGCTCTTCGATTTGAGCCATGCCGCCCAGGTGCCGCAGTGCCGAATAGCGAGCTTCTTCCTCGCTCAGTCCTCTCGCCAGATTGTCCTTGATCTGCTGATTTAGATGATCCTGGAGTTCGTCACGCAGTTCCTGATCCGCCTGACTGCGTCGAAGAAGCGAACGAATTCGCAGCGGCAAGGTATAAAACCAATGCTCAAGTCGCATGTTCAGGCCTCCTCGATATTCAATATGCTGGAGATGGCTGCCGAGAGGCGGTCCCATTGAGCAGCCTCTTTCGCGAGCTGCTTTCGTCCTAAACGGCTTAACGAGTAAAACTTCGAACGGCGATTGTTTTCACTAGGTCTCCACTCCGCCGTAATCCAACCCTCCTGCTCCAGCTTGTGAAGAGCGGGATAGAGCGAACCGTCACTCACCTGGAGCACATCATTGGAAATCTGCTTGAGGCGCAGACTAATGCTCCAGCCATTGAGCGGCTCCAACGCCAGAATCTTCAGGATCAGCAGATCAAGAGTTCCCTGAACCAAATCTGAAGGTTTGCTCAATCAGCTCTCCTCTCGGTTACCGAGATAGACCTATTTAACACCGCTTGGTTAGCAAGAGGAAAGAGAAAACTCGCAAAGTGGATTTGGAAATCGTGCGCTATTAGACACGAAGACGGAAGAACTCCTGTCGGGTTTGAAGGTTGAGAGAAGGCTCCAAGGTTCTTCGCGCAACGGAACTGTCTTTCCATATCTCGGTGGAAAACATTTTCCCGGACTAGCGGCTCTCACCGATCACCTTCGCCGGAATTAGTGCGCGAGCGTGCCTAAAAGCCGTGTGGGAGTGCACATTTTCTTTTGGCGAGAGAAATGCATCCGCTAGGGAAGCTAATGTCCTATCGCTGATTGCACCATGTCCATTGGGACAAAGGTCGATCAGCGTCGAGGATGACCACGGACATGTCCTTCAGCGCTGTTCTGAGGGATGGGGTCGTCGTGTCTCAACAGTGTTCGCAAAATCTCGAACGGCAACAACAAAAATCCCCAGACCTTGAGGACCAAATGAAAACTCGCCTTCTCCACCATTTGCAATTCATCCTGCTTCTGCTAATGGCAACAGCAATTTCTGCGGCTGCGGCCGCGCCGCCCGCTCCTGCGCTGATTGCGCCCGCATCGGGAGCTAGCCTGCCGTCGCCGCTCACCCTTTCCTGGTCGGCGGTGACAGATCCCAGCGGAATACTGGGTTACAACTGGCAGATCAGCACCTCGTCTTCGTTTGCCACCATAACGGCGCAAAGCTCAACCAACGGCCAGACGCAAGACACGGCCAGCGGTCTTCCCAATGGCACCTATTTCTGGCGAGCGCAGGCAGTGAACAACGCGTTCGTGCAGGGTGCGTGGTCGCAGCCAGGCAATTTCACCATTACCGGAGCTGGCCCAGGTCAGCCGGCAGCTCCGACGCTTGCACCCACGAAGGCCTACTCAACGTTTCATCCCAGAGAAGTGATCGGGTTCAGTTGGTCACCCGTTCCCGGAGCGGCGACTTACCTTCTTCAGGCCTCCACGGATCCAAGTTTTCCCATTGTTACGCGCATTCAGTTCGACAACATCCCCAACCCAGTTTTTTCATTCGCCATTGCCGACGAAGGCTTTTACTACGCGCGCGTCTATGCCGTCAGCGCCGGGCGGATCCTCAGCGTGCCGTCCAATGTGATTACCTTTTCAGTGTTCTATAACAATCCACTGCCCGCCCCTCCTTCGCCGCTTTCTCCCGGTAATGGAGTCACGCTGAACCTTCCCATCACGCTCACTTGGACCGATGTTGCCAATCCGCAGCCCAGCGGATATGAGCTCGAGATCGCGAAGGATTCCGGGTTCAACCAAGTGGAAGAGAGTGCTCCGCAGCTCAATAACGCATCCCGTACGGAACTCTCCCTGACTCCGGGAACGAAGTTCTGGCGCGTGCGCTCGCACCAAGGCGACTCGTCACCCACCACCGCCGCTGTGACGGCTTGGTCAAAGAGCGGAAGTTTCACCGTGAGCCAGGCGCCGCCCGCGCCGGTTTCGCTCGCTCTCGCGACCAGCGCGTTCTACAGCGGAAACACCACCTGGGTAGCATTGCAGTTGAGCACGGCCGCTGGAGCGAATGGCGCGGTCATCAATCTCACCAGCTCCAATCCGCTGGCAGCGCCGGCTCCGGCGACCGTTAACATGCCGCCCAATACAGGGTGGACGCAGTTCCAGATGCAGGCGGGCCAGGTTACGGCCGATACTCCGGTCACGCTCACGGCGACGCTGAATTCCGGCAGCGCTTCCGTGCAGTTCACAGTCCTGCCGCCTTCGCTTAAGTCCATCTCGGTTTCTCCTGGCACGATCAACGGCGGAGCCCAGCCGCAGGCCATCATCATGCTCAACGGACAGGCCCCAGCAGGCGGCGCTGTGATTGATGTGGCGAGCGATTCTCCTGCGGCTCTTGCTCCGGCGCTGGTGAATGTGGCTGCCGGCAGTCCTTCCGCGGTGTTTGCGATTTCCACAACCCAGGTGAACGCGAATACGCTGGTCCACATTTCCGCAGGCTGGAATGGCGCGAGTGTGAGTACGCCGATTACGCTGACTCCGCAGGGACAGCCTTCCGCAATCTCGCTCAGCCCAGCGTCCGTGACTGGGACTGGGGGCTCGTTCGCGACGGTGAGCATCGCATCGCCGGCCGCTGTGGACCAGATATTCCAGGTCACCAGCAGTAATCCGGCAGCGGCTCTCACGCCCAACTCGGTCCTGATCCCGGCCGGCGCGGTTCGCGGAGGATTCAATATCTTCACGCGAATCGTCAGCGCGCCAACGTCGGTGACCATCTCAGTCTCGGGCGGAGGCGTAACGCGGTCAGCCACTTTGAGCTTGAATCCGCTTTCCGCGCCGCCGCCGACGACCTCAGCTACGCTCAGCGTGTCAGCAATGGGACGCTCGGGCGAGCGGGTTACCTCAACTCCGGCAGGGATAAGCGTTGCAGTGGGCAGCACGGGATCATCGTCCTTTGCTTCGGGCACCGCGATCACGCTCTCCGTTTCAAATGGACGGGATGCGATCTGGTCGGGTGCCTGCTCCAGCGGCGGGCAGAAGACAAAAACCTGCACATTAACGCTGAATGCGAATTCCTCAGTCAGCGCGAACGTGCAGTGATCCTGAACTTGAAACGAAACGGGGCTCCCGGCCGGGAGCCCTTGGTTTATTTCTCCATGGAGACCGCGAACGCATCCAGCGAGAGGGAACGCAGAGCGTTGCGGCGCATTCCACTCTGTACCTGGCCGAGTTGACGTGCGGCGCGCTGCACCCAATCAAAATCCACTGCATCAGCCAACGAGCGAAGTTCGCTCAGAATATCCGTGTTGCGCACCAGGTCTGGCGCGCCGGATCTCAGGGCCAAGATGTCGCGCAGCAACCCGTAAACAGCGCCGAGAAGCTGATCGGTTTTTTCTTTGCCCTCTCCGCCCGCACGATACGTTTCCGTAGTGCGGAATAGGTCAGAGTGGTCTCCTGCGCGGATCGCCGTACCCAGCAAAGCCAGTGCATCTTTGCGGGCTTCAACATACTGAGCAAGATCAAGGGATTTGGCGCGGCCGATTGCGCCTCCGCTCAGCCGGGCTGCAAGCTGCCTCTGCCGGGATGGCCATTCTGGCCTGTGCTGCGCAAGATAGTGTTCAATTTCTGCAAATGGCAGCGGCGCCAGTGTGAAGATGACACAGCGTGAGCGGATGGTGGCCAGCAATTCTCCCGGGTGGCGGGCGAGCAGGAATATGACGGCGTATTCGGGCGGCTCCTCCAACACTTTCAGCAAAGCATTCGCCGCTTCCTTCATGAACACAGCTTCAGTGAAGATGAAGAAACG
>DATEGH010000259.1:0-12263 GCA_035280185.1 Terriglobales bacterium | reverse complement strand
AAAAGGAAAATCCCACCCAATATACCCAGGAGCCCGACAATTTTAAGGAAACCCTTCATCGTTACTGCGAACTCCTGGAGGAACTCTGCACCGCAGATCGCTCCTTTCGATACTTCCCAAAGAGCAATTCCGGCAGGCAGCTTAGGGTCACAGCCCCGACGAGAACGATTCCTCCGATAATCTGCCACCCTTTTTGGCCAAGAGGGATGAAATTGAAACCGTACAGAACAGAAACAATAGCCATCACGAGAAAGAAAGGCCCTGTCGTATAGCAATGAATGCGTCCACACCGGGCGGCGTTGGCCAAACAACTTGTTCCTATCGTGGACAGACTTGCTGCCCAGACTATTGTCCTGAAGGTTTGGCTTACATGGACGGAGCCAGTGACAACGATTGCGATGGCGGGAAGCCAGAACAGAACGAAACACAAGAATACACTTGAAAGGATGTCTCGTTGATGGGCGGTTCCGCCGCAGCTCATAAGCTTACTGCTTTCCTGCTGTAACGATCGCGTATCCCAATTGCCCCTGCTGTACCGCAGATAACGCGGCTTGGGCCAATTGTTTGGCAGACGCAAGATCCAGGCCCGAGAGATCAATTTTCTTTAAGCCGTTCATTATCTCAAGACCCAGCAGCTTCGCCTGAATCTGCCGTACCATTTCAATAAGGGCTTCGTCGTGTGATTCTGTCGTCTGCGCCTTCAGTCCAGCAGCGCGAAACCACTCGGTATACTGTTCGACTGGTTGCGCATCGGCGATGCAGGCAATCCAGGCAAGCAGTCCCTCCAGTTCCCGTGGAAGCTCACCTTTGCGAGTCAGATCGCTGATCCCAAGACCGCCGCCACTGCGGAGCACTCGGGCAAATTCCCTGGCAGCTTTCGACTTATCAGGAAATGTGCAAAAGGCACATTCACAGAGAACAGCACTGAATGAAGCATCCGGAAATGGGAGTGATTCCGCATCTGCTTCGTAAAATTGTGCTCGCTCGCCGAGGTTCCTCTCCCTGGCTTCGACATTGGCTCGCTCTATGTTTTGGCTCCCATAATCAATGCCGATCACCTCGCATCCGAATCGCTCAGCCAGGAACAAAGCACTTGCTCCCCTGCCGGCAGCGACGTCGAGTACACGACTATTTGCCCCAAGCCCCAATAACTGACCGAGTCGCTCCGTGAGCTTCAGGCCGCCTGGATGAAACGAATCGCCTAAAAGCAGCCTGGCGAAATCGCTTTCGTAAAGACTTGCGCAGCATTGCTTCACATCCGCAGAAGTGGTCGTGCTATCTGGGTTCATTTCTGCACCTGTACCAGATTGTCGCTTCTGAAATCGAAGGTCACCGGTCGCGGCTCGTAACGAGCACCACTTCCTCGCGCACGACGGCGCTCCGGCTCCATTGCTTCAAGCTGCGTGCGCGCCTGCTCGCGGTATCCGAGAGTGTTGTACGCACAAAAAGGGACCTGCTTGCCGCCGGGGAGCAGAAATTCCTTGCAGCATTTCATCAGGTTCTTCTGGTTGAAAGTCCACGGATCCATGAAGTCCTGAAGCATGATCATAATCATCTGCTCGGCCAGTTCACCGACCGTTACACTTTCAGGTATGCCGCAAGCTTGGCAGGAGAATGCGAGCTGGTCGGCGGATTTCTGCGAGCCCGCCACCGACGAGGATGACCACAGGCCTTCCAGTGCCGACCTCACTTCGAGGCTGAAATCAGGCATTACGCGGTTCGTAATGTAATCCAGGTAATCGTAAACATTGACGATGCGCGGCAAAGGCGTGACCTTATCCCCTTCCACAAAGGCATAAGTCACGGAATTGCATGTTGGAAAACAGCAGGGTACGGGAACAAAATCCGTGGCCAGAAATTTGCCGGCGGTCTGCTCTTCAATGAGCTTGATGACCTCCGGGATCGTCATGCGGTTCATCGGATCGTGGTGTGAGTGGCGGCCGGCGTGGAATGCAGGCTGAAAGTTGATGCCGCAGATAGCAGGATGCTTCAGAGCGAATTCGATGATTTTCCCGATCTCGTGCTCATTGACGCCCCGCTCGATGGCCGGAACAATCGTCACATTCAGACCGATTTCCGCCAGCCGGTCAAGCGCGCGAAGCTTTTCGCCGAGGATATTTGGCTCGCCGCGAAGGATGCGGTAGGTCTCTGAATCAAAGCCGTCGAACTGAAAGTAGAGCGCTGGCCGAACTTCGTTCAACTGCTCCAGAAAACGGTCATCATGTGCGATGCGCTTGCCGTTGGTATTAATCATCACGAAAGGGATGTTGCGCGCCTTTGCTGCTCGAACGAAGTCAATGATCTGTGGATGAATGGTCGGTTCACCGCCGGAAAACTGAACCACTTCCGGATTGCCCTCGGTGCGTACCAGATCGTCCAGCATCTGTTCCACTTCCTCCATGGTCAGACTGAACCCGGGATGCGCATCGGAGAAGCACAACGGGCAGTTCATGTTGCAATTGCTGTTGACTTCGATAATGCCAAGGCAAGTATGTTGTTGATGGTCAGGGCACAAGCCGCAATCATAAGGGCAGCCGTTGTGAATTTCCGTCCCGTGCGCCAGCGGAATCGTCCCGGGCTTATTGTATTTGCCGAATGTTGTGTACGCCTCCGCATCGCCATAAATCAGGGCTTCAAACGGGCCGCAATCCGGGCAGCGCTTTCGCATGTAGACCTTGTTATCGCGGAGGACCACTTGGGCATCAATCACTCCGCGGCATTGCGGGCAGATGCTACGAGTGAGTTCGTAGAAGACGTAATCTGCGTCTTTCTTACGCGCCATCTGTGGAGCCGCGCCGCCAATGGGTTGAGTGCTCATTTCTCCTCGTTGCCCGCGATTAACGGGCCATCCTTGATAATGTGCGAACAAGCTTTCCTGACGCTCCGGAAAGTAAATGCTCGACCGTGATGTCAGCGGCCATCTGCTGAACGCCGCTCGAATAAGTTGGATACGGATGAATCGTGCCTGCAAGATCTTTGAGCTTCAGTCCCTGTGTCATGCCTACGATCAGTTCCATGATTGCTTCGCCGGCTCGGCTGGCGACAATGGTTGCTCCCAGGATCGTGCCATCTTTCCTGCTGATGAGCTTGATAAAACCGGGGGTGTCATTCTCACAGACTGCGCGGTCCACATGTGTCATTGGATGCTTGTGGATGGTGATTCCGGCGCTAGGTTCCGCGAGCGCCTGCTGCTCCGTAAGCCCTACGTGTGCAACCTCGGGAGCAGTAAACGTCACCCATGGCACCAGTTCCGTCTTTCCGGAAGAGCTGCCGGGCAGTAAGGCATTGCGCACAGCGTGGAACGCTTGCCATCCCGCATAATGGGTGAACTGATATCCACCGAGGACATCGCCGGCGGCATAGACGTGCTTCACGTTCGTTCGTAGCTGCCCGTCAACTGGGATGCCCCGTTCGGTGTGGTGGACTCCGGCATTTTCCAGTTGCAATCCTTTCACATTCGGCGCGCGCCCGGCGGCGACCAGGAGCAGGTCGCCCCGCGCATCGTGATGTTCGGTTTTGACCGTGATTCCGGCGCTGCCCCGGCACACTGACGCGGCTTGTTCAAGTACGAAGCGCACACCCTCGCGTTCAAGCAGCGTCTGCATTAACTGCTGCACATCTGCATCTTCCTTCGGCAGCACCTGGCTGGCAACGATAGTTACTTGTGAACCCAGACGCTGGTAAGCCTGGGCCATCTCCATGCCAATCGGACCGCCGCCGACAATGATCATCGTCTGCGGCAAGACCTCGTTGTCAAAGATGCTCTCGTACGTCACGAAGGGGACTTGTTCCAGGCCGGTGATTGGCGGTAGCAAAGGCCGGCCGCCAGTGGTTATGAGAAATGCCTTTGAACTCAAGGTATGGCCGCCTACTTCAATGCTGGAGCCATTGATGAATCGGGCCGTTCCAAGCACCACCTCCATTCCCTGCCGCGTAAGCTCATCCGGAGTCTCATACCGATAAACAGATTGGATTGCCCCGCGCACATAGTCACGAACCCGCGGCATGTCAATGGCCGGCGGATTCGCAATCACGCCGTAATGGGCGGCGGTTCGCACCTCATGCGCAATCTTTGCCGCCTTGAGCAGGGCCTTGCTGGGCACGCAACCGGTCCAGGTGCAATCACCACCGATCCGGTTCTTCTCGACGAGCGCAACTTTTGCGCCAAGTTGCGCAGCAAATCGCGCGCCAACCAAGCCGCCCGATCCGGCGCCGATGACCACGAGATCGTATCGGTCCTGCTTCATGGCCTCTCCGCAGCCAGGATGCCCGGGGCGGGTTCCAGCCGGCGAACAAGAATGAGGGCGACAATCGCCAGCGCGAGCGTGCCCAAGATCAGGCCATCGATGGCGAGTCTCGCACCCAGCCCTGCTGCCATGAGAGAGCCCCCAATCGCTCCCACGCTCAATAACACCGAATAGATTCCCATGGCAGCGCCGCGGCCTGCTTGAGCGCCGATAGCATCGGCGAGCAGCGCGAGAGCAGCCGGCGTGAAGCCGCTCTCAACCATGATGGAGATTGCGATCACGCCGCCGACGATCCAGTGGACCCTTTCCGAAGCAGTATGATTCAGTACAAAGAATTCGCCGCAAACCAGCAGCATGGCAAGGAGCGTGATTCTCAGAGCACGCGTTCTGGTGAAGCGGGGCAGGACAAAACTCCAGGCCATAACACCGATACCAAACACGACCGAATATGCCAGCAATACCCACCCGACTCGCTCCGGATGAAAGACGAGAACACCGTCAAGAAATTGCTGCCTTTGCGGGTTGTGGGTCAGAAGAAAGATGAGGGTTGGTCCGAGCCAAAGCCCGACAATCGCGTTAACGCACAGCCAGACAGGAGCCAGGCGCCGCAATGAAGGTTGCCGAAGCGCGCGAAAAAAGCCGGCGAGGGCTTGGCTCCTCCCGTGGCTCCGGCTGCCGGCTGCGCCAAAATAAAGCAACGCCGCCGATGAGATGTACATGACGGCGACCAATGGAAAGCCCTTTGTGCCGCCCCAGCGCCAAAACTCTCCGCCCACGAGTCCACCTAGAGCCAGTCCCGCCAAAAGTGAGAGCTCAAAATAGCTCATTGCCTTGGCGCGAAGGCTGGCATTGTGGTCGGTGACGTCAGTGAGGTGCGCCAGCAACGGCGGCGTTACCGCAGAGGCGCCCAGACCCTCCAATCCGCGGCTTAGAAAAAATATGCTGACAAAGCCTGTCATGCCGAAGAGCTGAGCTGCTGCCGCCCCAAGCAGCGAACCTGTAACCATCAAAGCGCGCGGCGCCACCGCATCTGAGGCAATTCCCAGCGGGATCGCTCCTGCCAATTCGGCGGCAAAGGACACCGCACCCAGAGTTCCCACTAGGGCCGCGCCGATCGATGAGCCGTGATTGGCGAGGTCCGCCAGATACAGGCCAATCAGGACTCCGCTGGCGCCTGACGCAATGCGTTGCAGGGCGTTTCCCCCGAGCGCAAAAGCGAGACGAACTGAGGATTGCCGCTGTCCGGCATTACCTTCACGGTACTCTGGTTCCGCAATGTGGCGCAGGTTTGGCATCGACCGGGCGACAAGATTGGCGCCGGATTGGTAGGCCGGGCACATCATTATGCAACACCAACGCTGCGGAGGAGTTCATAGGCAATGATCCCGAGCAAAGCCGCTGCGGGAAGAGTAACCACCCAGGCAAGGATCATTTCCTTGACAGTACCCCAATTCAACCTGCCATTGTTTTGCAAGCCAATGCCGATAATCGCGCCCGACGCCACATGCGTGGTTGACATCGGCAGGCCCAGCGCTGCTCCGGGTCCCACCAGCAACGCCGTGACCAGGTTGGCGATGAATCCATCACGGTGATTCATACACGCAATTTTCTCCGCCATCACGGTGGTCACGCGCCGGCCGCCAACCAAACTGCCGTAAGGATTCCAAGCGAAACCAGAAGGTATGCCCAAAGGGAAGATGCGGAGAGGCGTCCTGAGAGGGCAGTCACACCAAGCAAGAGCGCTACCATCTTTGGCGCATCGTTCAGTCCGCGCGCGAAGCTTGCGCTGCCGCTGGTAAACCAGTGAAGATGGTCACAAGTCATGCGCAGAGCAGCGGGACGGTGGATTTCTCGATCCTCTTCCCGGCAACCAGTTATGCATAGCCGCCGCACGTCATTCACTTCCATCTCCAAGCCATAGGCGGTCGCGAGCGCCGCAGGACGCGTTACCACGTCTGCGCACAGGCAATCGGCTTCGGCCGCCTTGGCGGAATTGCGCCACAAACTTATGGTCAGCTTGGTGAGAATCAGAGCGACAATCGGGCTGAGCAGCAACGGGAGAGCCACCTTCGTGCCCAGGACAGTCCACCGCATTCCGGTGAATCCATAGGCGACTGTCGCGACCCCTGTGATTGAGCCAACGATCGCATGAGTGGTTGAGACCGGCAATCCATAACGCGTGGCCAAGCCCACCCAGGTTGCCGCACCGAGGATGGTGGCAATTCCCGCTGATAATCTGGGCGCTGTTCCAGGAGCCAGCAGCCCGCGGCCAAATGTGCTCACCAAGGCGCCGGAAAATGCCAAAGCTGCCAGGCCGCCGGCAGTTGTCCCCAATGCTCCCCACAATATCGCGCAGCGATAATTTGTGACCCCACTCCCCGCCAGGGTAGCAACCCCTTTGGAAACGTCGTTGGCTCCGTTTACAAAAGAGATAAAGGCGCCCATAGCGGCAGCAACCAGAATTAAATTCAGCAAAGTGCTTCCTCGACAGCCATGCGCTCCCCGTGTGTGGAATGCCGGCGGGACAACCACGGAGTGAATCTTCCAATCAGCCTGATTCGCGCCGGAGGGAAAAGGTTACGGGCTTGATGAAGCCGATGCGACCGCGGCGCCTAGCGCGTAAAGGGGGTCATGCTTTCCTCGCTTTCCACTCCCAACCCCAGCGCTACCCGATTAACAAAGTTCATGTAAGCAGACGATAAGTTAATCTCCAGGACTCCACGGTCGCTGAAGCCGAGCCGGCGAAGGATCTCAATATCGGTTTCTGATGCTGATGCCGGCGCAAGTGTCAACTGCTTGGCATACGCCAGCATGTATCTTTCGCGCGGGGAGAGACCAGGCCCTTCTTTGCCATTGCGCAGCGCTTCCACCAGCTTGTGATCTCTGGTGACCCGGAGCAGACCTGCTCCGTGATGATTGATTCAATACTCGCAGCGATTGGCTCGTGAAACCACGACGGCGATCATCTCCCGGTCCCGTTGGCTCAACTCTCCAGCGGTGTGCATCGCCGCGTGATAGAGCTCGAGATGCGCGGCGAGGGCCTCCGGCATCAGGCTGTGCGCCTTTAGGATGTTTGCCACCGCGCCGGCCTGGCATTTCTGTTCCTCATAGATATGCTCCAATGCACTGCCAGGCGCGGGCCGGTCAATGGTGCTGATCCATGCCATTCTTTTCCTGGGCCTGCTTGATCTGTTTCACGGTTTCGTCCACACTCGGGATATCTGGAACAGACTGACTCACGCGCCGCCATCTCTCAATTCCCTGCGGATCAATAAGCAGGGTGGTTCGGAGCGCAATATCTTCTCCCGCGTGGCCGGCTTTATGAAGCAGGCCGTAACGTCTGATGACCTGGGCTCCCGGGTCGCTCAGAATGGTGATCTTCTTCCCCGCAGCACTCTCCCAAACCTGGTGCGCACG
The DNA here is from genome assembly GCA_035280185.1 of Terriglobales bacterium. GTDB lineage: Bacteria > Acidobacteriota > Terriglobia > Terriglobales > Acidobacteriaceae > Angelobacter. The sequence continues at coordinate 4,599 of DATEGH010000259.1, read as the reverse complement.
TTCCTGATCGTCGACACTGATGGCCACAACTTTTACACCGAGTTTCCTAAGTTCGTCATGCCGCTGCGCCAGACCGCGCAGTTCTGTCATGCAATACGGTCACCAGTAACCACGATAAAAGTACAGAAGTACCCAGTTGCCGCGCTGCCGGGCAAGATCAAAAGTTGCGCCATTCTCGTCCTTCAAGGAGAACTCCGGAGCTACTTGGCCGACCGCCGAAGCGATCTGAGGTTCGGGATAGCTTCGGGTTTGCACTGGCAACCGGCTCCAGGCAGAGAGTGCAAGAAGGACAAGTAATGAACGCAGCACCGGAACAGCCGGACTCCTCTCGCAGCAATGAATTCAAGGGAGTTCGCCGCGCGAAAAATCTTAGAGTGCGGGAATGCTCCCCCTCTGGTAGATGCGTGGGCATTCCTAATCTTTCAAACTCGGTGAGGAATTCTTATGACTAGCAGACGAAAGCGCGGATTCGCTATCACTCACGCCGGTGAGCCTTTGGCGGGCGTGCCTCGATTAACGATCTTCTGCCAATCGACTTTGCATTCGAACGGCATCGAGAACACCTTTTCATCACCGGCGATGTAGAGCAGCTTGCGGGTTGTGTCCACTACCACCGAGCAGCGCTCGCAAAGCTTCAGATGCTCTTCAATTTTTTCCCGCAAGTCGGGAGTGAGCTGTCCGTCAATATAGCGGGAAATCTGGCTGGTCGCCTGCCGGCAATTGATGGATTTTCGCATCCAGGTCTTTCCCATCAGAAGCATCATTTTGAGAGGCATGCTCAAGGACATGGGGCGCGGCAAGCGGAACAGCGGAGTGAGATGTTCCCGAAGTTGCAGGCGCGCTCGATGCAGTCTGGTGTTGACAGCGCCTTCGCTCAGTCCCAGAATCCTGCCGGTCTCAAGAGCGCTAAGGTGCTGCACGTCGCGCAGGATGAAGACCTCGCGATAAACATCGTCGAGGCACGCTAGTGCGGCTGCCACGGCCAAACGCAGTTCCTTTCGCTCCAATTCTGCTGATGGAATGTCTCTCCAATTCACGAATTGCCGGGGATAGAATCCTTCAGTGAAGTCCTCTTCCACCGAATCATACAAATGCTTTCGCTCTTTGCGTAACCGCATGCGGGCCTCGTTGCCGGCGATCTGCAGCAACCAGGCCCTAAAGCTCTCTCCTTCACGGAGTTGACCCACGTGAGTAAATGCTTTCAGGATGCTCTCCTGCACCACCTCTTCCACATCATGCTGGTTCTTAAGAATGGAATAACTTAGGAACTGCATGTTGCGGAGATAGGGTGCCACTAGCAACTGAAAACGTTCGCGATTGCCCGTCCGGCACTCGCGCAGCAGTTGTGCTTCGCTGGTTGAAGGTGCGGGGCCTAAGGTCAACTGCGCTTCTCCTTTGAAGTTCAGTATCTTAACAGTTCTTAAATTGAGCAGACTTGGATTTTGCTGTGATTTTCGGAAGTCGAACCGTGGGCTACAAAGGTACGTTCGCGATTAAAAGGCAAGAACATCTTCCGCAGCAGTTAATGCGCTCTGGGAAGAGCAGAGATCAGCACTGAATTAAATTCCTCCGCTAGTGCTCGCATGCAGCTTCCCGCGATTCGCAACATTGCGATTTCTTACTGAAAGCGGAGCTTTTTTCTTTTCATCGGAACCAGTAACCTTTCCTTCAATTCCCACATCGATTGCAATGGTGAGCAACGTCCGGCCAAGGCCGGTCATGTGCCCGCGAAATTACATCTGGAGACTCGGAAAATGAAGAAACTCGGACCGGCCCTTGCACTGCTGTTCCTGCTTTCCAGCGTTAGTCTGGCGACAGCCAAGGACAGAAGCTTTAAAGGGGAGATCATGGATAGCCAGTGCGCCAAAATGGGCTCGCATGACATGATGATGAAAAAAGAAGGGGCCAAGAACGCGAAAGAATGCACCCTCGCCTGCGTGAAAATGGGTGGAAAATATGTGCTCTTCAATCCAGACACGAAGAAGATCTACCAACTGGATGACCAGACGAAACCTGAACAGTTTGCCGGAGACAAGGTAACAGTAAAGGGGACGCTGAACAAGAAAACGAATACCATTCACGTTACCGATATCCAAGCAGGCTCTTAAGCCGCCGAATGATGAGGGCCGAAAGATCGGCCCTCTCTCCTCTTTTTTACCGCTTTACCGCATATGCGCCGAAGACATCTAATCATTCTGGCCATTGTCATTCTGCTGCTTGTGGCCGCAGCTGCCTTCGCGCTCGAAATCAGTCTCAGCGCGCTACCCGAACCAGGAAGCTTTGAAACGCAGACCGCAACTCGCGCCAAACATTTTTTAATCGCCCGGGCAAGCCGCAGCGGAATTCCTGCCGAACCGCCGACGAGTGAGCAAAGCATTGCCGAAGGCGACAAGCTCTATGGCGCCGAGTGCGCGATGTGCCACGGCTTGGATGCCGCCACTCTCACCGATACGGGGCGGTGGATGTATCCTCGGGCCGCGAACCTTCACTCCCCTGAAGTGCAGTCTTATTCCAATCGTGAGCTGTTTTGGATCATCAAGAATGGGATCCGTTTGAGTGGAATGCCGGCGTTCGGGAAAGTGGAGAGCGATGAGCATATCTGGAATCTTGTCCAGTACTTGAGAACGCTGAGTCCGCTCGGCAACAACGCCAATGCAAGGTAGCACGGTAATGCGCTTCCCGTCGTATCGAGTCATGCCGCTTTGAGTGCAGAGATCTTTTCTGCCAAATCGCGAAAGTCTTTCGCCACAAATCGAGCACTTGTTGCGGCCGCTGAATAAAGGCGGTCTGGCATCCTGCTGCCGCAGCTCCGGCGAGGTCCCAGGAATGGGCCGCCACCATCAGCATGGATGCAGTGCCAACCCGCAGTTCCTGCGCGGCCATGCGATATGGCGCCGCCGCAGGCTTGAGCCGTTTGGCCGAGTCGGCGCTGAGAATACGTTCAAACACCTCTGCAATACCTGTATTCCGCAGCGCCTCTCTGGCGGCGGTTAGACCTGAATTGGTCAGCGCCGCCAGACGGAAGCCCTGGCTATGCAGATGATCGAGCGCGGGCTTCACTTCGGGGAATGCAGGAAGCGTTCTCAGTTGTCCCAGTATCTCCTTCCTGGAAGCTGTATTGAGGTCCTTTTCGTGCCGGCGCGCAATAACTTCCAGCGCTGCTTCAGTGATCCGGCCGAACTCCTCGTACTTGCCTATTGCGGTTTGGGTAAGCACCATCTTCAGGACCTCAGAAAACCATTCTTTCCTGAGCTCCGCCTGGCCAAAGTGTTCCCTGAACATCGGATCGAGAGCCGAGAGGTCCAGTAGGGTTCCCACGACATCTAAAACGAGAACAGGTTTCATAGGTTCCTCGCGTTCCAAGCTGCTGGTTGCGGCTTCGCCAAATCGAGTGAGATGTCTGATCGCGGCAACCGCTTAGGGCGCCACGAGCCTGGTGGATGCGAATGTCGCAGCCGCGCGATCACGCACCAGATGCAGAATGCCCGGTGCCTGGTCCACTGGTCCGCTTTGAGTTTGGCGGCGTTGTATACGCCAAATCTCATCTTGACCGCGAGAGCAAGCGGACTCCAAGAATGCGAATCTTGCCCGTCCACGGGGGCTATCGCCGCAAGCGCCATCGTAACACCATAATTCCCAATGCCAAGGACGACATCCGGAACTCTCCTCATGATGATGTAACCTTTCTGCTGGCCGCGTATCGTCAACAGCGTGGGCCGAACTCAAGGCTTGGAAGCTCAACCAATTCCGGATGAGGCAAATGCCGAGCGCGACCTGATTACGCGCATTCTCCACGGCGAGCGCCGGGCATTTTGCGACTTGGTGCGCCCCTATGAACGCGCCGTTTACCTCACCGTGTTTTCAGTGCTGCGCAACCATGCGGACGCAGAAGAGGCTGCGCAGGAAACCATGATTAAGGCACTCCTGCATCTGGCACAGCTCGAGGATGGCGACAAATTTAAGCAATGGCTGCTGCGGATTGCCGCGAACGAGGCTCGAGTCAAGTGGCGCAACAAGCATACCGGCCTTTTCGAACCTCTGGAGAGCGACGAGCATGGGGAGCCAACTTTTATGCCGCGCAACCTGGCGGACTGGCGGGAAGACCCATTTGAGATACTGCAACGCCAGGAGGTCAGAGAAAAAGTGGCCCTTGCGCTGAAAGGGCTGCCGGAGATTTATCGCGAGATTTTTGTGTTGCGAGATGTACAGCAGTTGAACGTGAACGACTGTATGGCAATTCTCGGTATCAGCGAAGAGCTGGTCAAGGTGAGGCTGCATCGGGCCAGGCTCATGATGCGGGAACGGCTGGCGCCGGTGTTTAAGAAGCCCTGGTTCGACCGAATCTTTCCCGGGAAGGGGCGCAAACCATGGTGAGCTGCCATGAAGTGCTGGAAAACCTTTCCAGCTTTATCGATCAGGAAGTCGATCAAGGATTGCGGGCAGAGATTGAAGCCCACCTGAGGTTGTGCCACCGCTGCGCCGTGTTGCACGATAGTCTGCGAAAAGTGATCATTATCGCCGCGGATGAGCGCACCTTTGAAGTTCCCGCGGGATACAGCGAACGGCTGCACGCCTTTCTGGACCAGCACTTGTGACAGC
>DATEGH010000258.1:0-15140 GCA_035280185.1 Terriglobales bacterium | reverse complement strand
TCCACTTTGATTTTTTGATTGCTGCCGACCGGGCGGACTTCTTTCTCTTGCAGCACGCGAAGCAGCTTGGCCTGCATCTCCATGGAGAGTTCGCCGATTTCGTCAAGGAAGATCGTGCCTCCGTGAGCGCTTTGAAACAATCCTTCTTTTGATTTCAGAGCGCCGGTGAACGCGCCTTTCTCGTAACCAAACAACTCGCTTTCGATCAGGGTTGGAACCAGCGCTCCGCAGTCCACCGCTACAAAAGGACGACTGGCAACGGGTCCACGGTAATGGATCGCGCGCGCCACCAGCTCTTTGCCGGTGCCGCTTTCGCCGGCGATCAGCACGGGAGTGCGTGTGTCTTTGAGCCGTGCCACCATGCGCAGAACATCCTGAATTTTCGATGATGAGCCTACGATGCCGTTCAATTCCATATCGGCATTCACGCGCTCGCGCAGGAACTGGTTTTCCGCAATCAGCCTGATCTTCTCTTCCATGCGCTGGAGCAGCAGCTTCAGTTCATCAATCCGGAATGGCTTGGTGATGTAGTCGTAAGCCCCGAGCCGCATGGCCTGTACCGCTGTTTCAATTGAAGCGTGGCCGGTCATGATCGCCACCTCGCACCGTGGAAGCAGTTGCTTCACGCGTGGAAGGAATTCCAGGCCGCTCATATTGGGCATCATCAGGTCGGCAAGAATGAGGTCGGGCGCATCGGTTTCAAGACTTGCAAGCGCTGCCTGCGCGCTTTCCGCCTCAGTACATTGGAACCCGAGCGAGCCGCCCACCGTCATGCAGAGTTTGCGGATGCTCTGGTGGTCATCCACAATCAAAAGACGAACTTTGAGCTGTTCCGAACTCACTGTGCCGCCTTGCCGAAGAGCGCCTCAACCGTTCCAACCAACTGCTGCACGCGAAATGGTTTTTCAATATAGGGGACTCCGGTACGGACCAGGGACTTCATCGTGTCTTCATTCACGGTATCGCCGGTAATAAAAAGAATTTTCTTTTTCAGCTCCGGCCGGTGGAGCACGATCCATTCATGCACATCCGCGCCGCTCAGGCCGCCGGGCGTGCGCATGTCGGAAATCACCCCGCTGAATTCCTGCCGCTCAAGCAGCTTGATGCCCTCGGCAGCCGAAGTTGCGCTGGAGCAGGTATATCCTGCGCGTTTCAGCGCCAGCCGCATGAAGTCCATGACCGAGCGCTCGTCTTCAATCAGCAACAATGGCGCCAGTCTCACGGACGCGCCTCCGCCATGCTGATAATCTTCAAAGCCGCTTTGTTGCGAATGGGAAGTCGCACGCTGAAGGTGGCGCCGCTCATGTCCGGGTTGTTGGCGCACAGAATTTCGCCTTCGTGCTCGCGCACAATTCCGTAGCAGATGCTCAAGCCCAGTCCGGTTCCCTCGCCCACTTCCTTCGTGGTGAAGAAGGGATCGAAGATGCGCTCCGGGTGCTGAATGCCTTCGCCATTGTCGCGAAAGATGATTTCCACCCAGCCGTTGTCCTGCGTGGTCTCGATTTCGATGAGCCCGGGACGGCCTGCAGCCTGCACCGCGTCGTAGGCGTTGTTCAGGATATTCAGGAATACCTGCTGAAGCTGGTGCGAATCGCCGGTCAATTCCGGCAAGGTCTCATCAAAGCTTTCCAGCACCTGCACGCCGTGGTTGGCGAAATCATAGGCGCGAAGGGCAATGGTTTTGCGCAGGATGTCATTAATCTGGAGCCGTTGCCGCTGCGGCGGCCGCTGGCGGGCAAAGCTGAGCAGGTTCTGGACGATTTCCTTCGTTCTCTGTGCCTCCTCCAGAATTACCTGAAGGTCCTTGCGCGCGCTTCCGGGAACTTCAGGGTTCTCCATCAGCAGATCGGAGAAGCCCATGATCGCGGTCAAAGGATTATTGACCTCGTGCGCCACTCCGGAAACCAACTGCCCGACTGCGGCCATTTTTTCCGTATGCATCAGCTTGGCTTGAATCATGGCCGCATCCGTAATGTCGGTCATGAGGACAACGACGCTGGTCACGTCGCCGGCTTCGTCGCGCATCGGACTCAGGTTGACGGAAAACTTGCCCTGCGTGCCATCGCCACGAGCGATGAGCAGTTCGAGATTGTCCACCTGCATGCCTTGAAGCGCGGTCTCAAATCCTTCCGCCAGCGCCGCCTGATGCGAGGGCAGCACGATGCGCGCGAGACGATGGCCGACGAGTTCATCCTGCCCGAACCCGCCGGCTTCATAGCTGCGCCGATTGGCATAGCTGACTAACCCCGCCGTGTCGGCAACCATGATCATGGTTTGGGTGTTGTTCAGGATCTTGCCGCTGAAGTCGCGCTCGCGCTGAAGCTGTGCCTGGAAATTCTTAGCTTCCGTGATGTCCAGGAAAACACCGCGATACTGCATGGTGCGGCCTTGCAAATCGCGCACGACGAATGCGTTCTCCAGGGCGTAAATGATGCTGCCGTCCTTGCGGCAGAGAGCAACTTCAAAGTTGCGGATGCTGCCATCCTGGTTCAAGCGACCGGCAATCTCATCGCGCTGGTCCGGCGAGACATAGACCTGCTTACTCAGGTCAATCTTCAAAACATCGTCGCGGCTCTCGTAGCCCAGCATTCGCACCAGAGCGTCGTTCACTTCAATGAAGTGGCCTTCCGGCGAGGCAAAGAACACGCCTTCTTGAACGTTATCGAACAGCTCGCGATAGCGTCGTTCGGCTTCGCGCCGGTCGGTGATGTCGCGCAAAACGTGAACGGTCTGGAAGCCTTCGTCGAGCGCGCCGTTGATTTTTGAGGTCGAAACCAGGTAGCTACGTTCCAGCACGGGATGAACGTACTCATCCGAGCCTGCCTGCTCGTGGCAAAAAGGACAGGGATGCGGCGAATCAGAAGTGATTGCGGAGAGAGCGCGCATGTTCAGGCCGATAAGTTCCGCCGGACGCACGCCGATGAATTCCGCAAGAGATCGATTCACCTTTAACACGTGCTGCTGGTCGTCATGGACCACGATGAAGTCTGCAATGGAATCAAAAATTTCAGCCCACTGCCGGCTGGACTGTGTGATGCGCGTAAAGAGCTGCGAATTCTCGAGCGCCACCGAGCCGTGAACAATCATGGCCTGGAGCACATTCAGGTCGTCCGAAAGAAGCTCGCGGCCGATATCGGCAAGCGCAAGAATGCCCATAAGTTCACAATCGATGCCTTCCAATCGAACCAGAGTTGCGTTGCGCCATCCCAGCGCCTCTGCGAGTTCGCTTCCCAACGCCTGCACGCCGCTTCCGGTGATTTTCAATTCTTTGTGCTGGGCAGCGAAGGCCGAGAGCGCTGCATTCATGCGTCGCAGCAGTTCGCGTTCCGGGCGCGGGCCAAAGAATCCGACGCTTTCCACTTTGCTTCCTTGCGCGAGCGCAAGAATGGCGCAGCGGGCGCCCATCATCCGGGCAACTCGCTCGGTAAAATTCTTGACGAATTCTGGCAGCCGCAGGGCGGATCCCATATCGAGCGCCATTTCCATCAAGTCGTCGGCGCGCTTCTTATGCGCTTCTGCAGCTTCTTGCTGGCGGATGGATTCCATGGCAATCATCGCCTGCGCGGCAATGCCTTTGGCGTGCTCAACGTCTTGCGCAAGAATCGGCTCCCGCGACGGCTTATTGATAAATGCCAGAATTCCCAAGGGTTCGTTGCTCGCGGTCAGAAGCGGGATGGCAAGATATTGGCGGGTCTGCTGCTCCCATTTCATGAGCTGCGCCCTTTCCGGCACAGGCAACTGAGCCATCTGTTCGCAAATGAACGGCTGCTTCGCTTCTAGTAAGCGGCGGGCCGCGGAGAAAAACTCGATCTCTACTTGGACTGGCGCCCCGTCCCGGCAACCGTAGCGGATGTAGCAGCCATCGCGCTGGAGCGGCGCTATGAAACATTGCTCAAAGCCAAGAAAATGCGCCGCCTGTATTGCGAAATTGGGGAAGAAGTCTTCAGGCCGGTCCACATTCCGTAGAGCGGACGAGAGATCGAGTAGCTTTGCAAGAGAATCCCGACTTCGGGAATCAGTGCCGCTCGGCGTAAGATTTTCCGTCGCCAATCGGGCAGAACTGCACAGAAGCTCAACCGCATCCGATTCTGCAGAAGAAAACCTGCTTCGTTTCAGAACAATAAGCGCAGCTTCCGCTCCGGAAGTCCTCAGAGGAACGGCCAAACCGTAATAAAGACTCTGGGTTGCGTGCTTTCGATAGGAAAATTGGAACGCAAGACTACTATCCTGCTCCACTGCCTGGCCGGCAAACGCCCGGGCATGAGTGAGCAGCGCGAAGGCTTCGGACCCGTCCTTCGGCAACGTTTCAGAATCAAGCGAGAAATCGTGAGTGCCTCGAACCAGACATCCTGAAGCTATGGCTTTCACAAGCTGCCGGGCAGATTCCGCCAATGTATGACGAACCTCCGCTGCCGTTGCCGCCGAGCGCAGCCCGACGCAACTTTCCATGGTTGAGCGCAGGAATGCTGTTCCCCGTTGCTCACTCGGGCCTGGCGTTCCGGATTTGCGTCGTGGTCTCACGTTCTCAAGGTCTCGGTGAGCCGAAGGTACTCTGGAATCTCATTTTGAGTCAATAAGGAAACCGCTACCCCGAATCTGAAGAAAAAACTTAGGTTCACCTCTCAGGATGAGACCAAAGCAGTCGCCAACCCTGGTTTGAGACCGACTTGCTTTCGGAAGAGGGCTAGCCAAGCCCATGCTCACGCCTTCAGCGCCTGCGAGCATCCTTTTGCTTTCATTGACTTAGCAACCACAGCCAATCGAAGGTGCTACGTCTTCGGGTTCCTGGCACTTACTTTGCTTTTCTAGCATGGGGCTTTCCCTATTCGGGGCAGCCTGAGAAAGTTCAGCACGCGCACGGACCGGTTCCGGCGCGTGGAGGGCGAGAAGGTTTATGCGATTCGGCAAGAACATCAGAACGAAGCTGTTTTGGAGCTTCGGCGCAACTCTGGCCATTGTGGTCGTATTCTTCATCATTAATCTCGTTGCGGCCAGCCATCAGCAGAGCGCGATCCAAACCTATAAAAAGACCATCGAACTTGTGAACCAGCGCTCCTCGCTGGAAAAGGCTATAAGCGGCAATCGTCTCGCGCTGCGCAACTTCTTGCTTAACGGCACACAGCAGGACGCCGATCAGCTATATCAGGGTGCTACCTCCGTCGACCGCATTATCAATCAGACCGAAAGCGGCATCACTTCTTTCCTGCCGGAACAACGTGACGAGGTAAGGCGGCTTCTGGAAACAGTCCGCGACCAGCAGAAGATCTGGATAACAAGATTCGCTACCCCGATGGTTCAGAAGCGCCGTGACGTGGATTCCGGCTCTGCAACCGTTTCCGAGCTCCAGATCGCTTATCTCCAGGGAATGCACAATCTGGAAGAGAGCCAGGCCGGAGAAAAAAGGGTCGAAGAACCGCTCGCGCAGCTTGATACCATCATGCGCGAGGCAGTTTCCAATGCCGACGCCTCGGTCAGCACCGCCGGAACGGTTATTGATACCGTAACCGTCGGCGGAATGTTGATGATGATCCTGCTGGGCGGCTTCATCGCCTGGACGGTTGCCAAGTCCATTTCCTCTCCACTCAACCAACTCATCTCGGTGACGAAGCAAATCGCAGAGGCCGGTGACCTCGATCAGAAGGTAGAAACCATCGGCGAAGACGAGGTCGCTCAACTCGCCACCACCTTCAACAACATGGTGCTCTATCTGCGCGAGATGGCAGCCGTCTCTGAAGCGATTGCCGGCGGGGATCTTTCCGCCGAAATCACACCGCGTTCCAATCGCGATACTCTCGGCAACGCGTTCCGCGAGATGACGCTCGGCCTTCGCACTCTTGTCCGCAATGTGCGCGACAGCGCCTCCCAGGTGGCGGGCGGTTCAAGCCAGGTCGCCAGCGCCTCAGATGACTCAGCCAAGATCAGTATCCAGGCAGCCTCCGCCATCGATGAAGTCACCAGCACCATGCACGAGATGAGCATCAACGTGCAGAACATGGTCAAGAGCACGCAAATGCAGTCCTCGAACGTGAGCGAAACCTCGGCTTCGATTGACCAGATGGTCGCCTCCATTCAGCGCGTCGCTGATACCGCAAAGGTGCTCCTCGACATCTCGCAACGCTCGCGCGACGAGGTCCACAGCGGCATCACCACCATGGAAAAAGCCACCGACGGCCTTAGCAGGATCAATGCCGCCATCAACTCCTCTGCCGACATCATTTCCGCTCTCGGGCAGCGCGCCGACGATATCGGAAAAATCATTGAAGTCATCGACGATCTGGCGGAACAAACCAATCTGCTGGCTCTTAATGCTGCCATCGAAGCGGCCCGCGCCGGCGAGCACGGACTCGGCTTTGCCGTAGTGGCCGACGAGGTGCGAAAGCTGGCAGAAAAGTCCGCGCAGTCCACCCGCGAAATTTCCGATCTGATTCAAAGCATCCAGAAAGAAGCGCGCAAAGCCGTGGACAACATGGACAAGAGCACCAGCATTGTCAACGAAGGCATTACGCTGGGCAGCGATCTCAATGGCGCGCTCAAGAAGATTTCCAACGTTGTTTCCGAAGTTTACAAGTTCGCGCAGGAAATCGGCGCCGCCACGAACGAGCAGTCTCATGGCTCTTCTCAAATCGCCAAGTCTACGACCCGGCTGAACGAGATCACGCACGAGATCAACTCTTCCGTTGAAGAGCAGGCGTCCGGCGCCCAGGCAGTTGTCCGCGCTATGGAGAAGATGCGCGAACTGGTGCAGCGCTCCTCTTCTGGTTCCACTGAACTCGCAGCATCGGCGGAACAGATGTCCAAGATGTCCCGCACAATGCTCGATTCCATGGATCGCTTCATCCTTGACGTTCTCGGCAATGGCGCAAGCAATGGCCACAACCACGGCGATAAACGGGGTAACGGAAATAACGGGCATGGATCTGGCCGGGCGCCGGCTCAATGGTCCTCTGCCGGCCACTACAACTGATAGGCGGAGATGCACAACAATGGCTGAAGAATTACAAATCGTAGGTTTCCGCGTAGGCCAGCAGAGTTTTGGCGTGCCCATTTCTGTAATCCATGAAATCGTCCGTGTGCCGGAAATCACTGCCGTCCCAGATTCGCCTGATTTTGTCGAAGGCGTCATCAACCTTCGCGGCAAGATCGTTCCTGTAGTGGACTTGCGCAAGCGTTTCGGTGAAAAAACGATCACGCGCAGTAAGAAGAACCGCATTCTAGTCAGCGAATCGGAGGGCAAGCTCGTGGGCCTGATCGTCGATGCGGCGTCAGAGGTCCTGAGGATTTCCGAGAGCCAGATTGATCCGCCTCCCCAGGTTTTAGACCACAGCGAAGTAAATTACGTTACCGGGCTGGGAAAGCTCCAAGGCCGTCTCATGATTTTGATCGATCTGAACAAGACGCTGCAGCGCGGTGAACTGCGGCGCCTTGGAGAAGTCTCGGAAACGCAAGCCGGCCAGACAGTCGCCGGTCAAATGCCGTCGTAAGAGATTCAACCAAAACAGGAAACCATGTCTGCAACCGGAGTTCAAATCCAGATTACTGACGCTGAGTACAAGCTGCTCCAGACGCTCGTTTATCAGGAATGCGGCATGTATTTCGATGAGCGCCGCGCCCACTTTCTCAACGACCGCCTACAGCGCCGGCTGCGCATCTGTGGCTTGGAATCGTTTTACGCCTATTACCGCCTCCTCACCAGCGGACACGGCAAGAGCGAACTCGCGGCGCTGGTCGAAAATCTCACGGTCAATGAAACCAGCTTCTTTCGCAATAAGCCGCAATTGGAGTTCTTCCAGAAGCAGATTCTTGAAGATGTTCTGCGCAGGAAACAGGAACGCCGCGACTGGAGCCTGAGGATCTGGAGCGCCGGCTGCTCCACCGGCCAGGAACCTTATACGCTCGCCATGCTGCTCTGCGATGCGCTCGCCTATTACTATCTGCGCAATCCTCTTCCCTTTACCATGCCTACGCCGAAACCAGTGATCCCGCCCCCATGGAAGGTCGAGGTCCTGGCTTCCGACATCAACTACACCGTTTTGCGCGCAGCTCAGGAAGGCATTTATCCGGAAACTCATATGGACGGAGTGGATTATGCCTTCCGCCTCCGCTACTTCGATAAAGTCGGCGATCGCTACGCCGTAAAGAAGGGCCTGAAGGAACTGGTCCACTTCGATTTTCACAATCTCAAGACCGAATTCCTGCCGCAGCGCAATGACATTATCTTCTGCCGCAATGTAATGATCTATTTCGACGAAGCGGAACAGAAGCGGCTCATTCACAAATTTCATCGCTGTCTGAATCCTGAAGGCTACCTCTTCATTGGTCATGCAGAGAGCCTGTTCGGGCTTACCGATCGGTATCGCATGATCCATCAGAACAACGGGACCGCGTATCAGCGGATTGAGGTCACTGCGTGAACTTCTTTTCCGATGAACGCGCCGCCGAGATGCGGGAACTCTTCTTTGAGAGCGCCGCAGAACTCTTGCAGCTTCTCAATGACGAGGGGCTGAAGCTCGAGAAGAACCCACTGGATAAGCAGGTATTGCGGGAAGTCCGGCGCGCGGTCCACACCTTGAAAGGCGACTCAGCCGCTTGCGGCTACCAGGAATTGAGCGAATTGGCGCACCTGTTGGAAGACGCTCTCACGCCAGAAGTGGCTGCGCGGGCCAAAAGCGCGCTGGCGGATGTTGTTCTGATCGCAGCAGATACCTTCAGCTCCATGCTCTCTGCTTACCGTGAGGGCATGCAACCTCCCGACGGAGAAGAACTTAAGCAGCAGATCGGCAACGTAACTCGCCCGGCCAACGTCGCTTCTGCCGCCAGGCTTCAGGCGCGCTTCGCATGGGCGGAATACGACCAAATGGAAATTGCCAGGTCCCTGGAGAATGGCGAAATCGTGTATTGCGTCGCCATCGCCATTGATCCGCATTGCCCTATGCGACCGGCCGCCATTCAGCTCATTCGCAACGTGCTGCAGCAATGTGGAACGATTCGGGCCACCTCACCAGGTGAAGAAGTGCCCCCGCAGGAAGTCGATGTGCTGGAAGTCGCCATCTCCAGCTCGCTCGATCAGGAGATCATCGCAAAGAAGTGCCGTATTCCCTCGATTGTTTCGGACGTTCTGATCCAGACGTTGTCTCAGGAATCAGCACCTGCAATGCAGGAAATTGTCGCTGAGCCTGGCGAAGACTCGCAATCTTCACCGCTGGATGAGATCACCCGCAAACAGGGCTTTGCCGGAGCAGAAAACCTGCTGCGGGTCGACGCCGAGCGTATTGATTCTGTCATGAACCTTCTTGGCGAACTCATCATCGCCAAAGGTATGCTTCACCAGACCGTAACCGAATTCGAGTCGCAATTTCCCAGTAACGCTCTGAAACGTAAATTTGCTGACGCCCTTGGTTTCCAGGCGCGCATCATGAATGACTTGCAGAAGTCGGTGATGAAGATTCGCATGGTCCCCGTGGAGCAGCTCTTCCGCCGCTTCCCCCGCATTGTCCGCGATGTCGCCAAAGCTTGCGGTAAAGACGTAGAGTTGACCATCAGCGGTCAGGACACCGACCTCGATAAGAGCATTCTGGATTCTCTCGCCGAACCCCTGGCGCATCTGGTGCGCAACGCAATCGATCACGGCATTGAACCCCCTGAAGAGCGCCTCGCCGCGGGCAAACATCCTCAGGGTCGAATCACGCTGGCTGCGTACCATCAGGGCAATCAGATTGTGATTGAGGCCGGCGATGATGGGCGCGGGATCGATCGCGACGCTCTCGTTCAAAAGGCAATCCAGCGCGGCCTCATCAAGCAGAGCGAAGCCGCGGCGTTAAGCGAAGAAGAGGCCCTCGATCTCATGTTCCGTCCCGGGTTGAGCACGGCGGAGCAGGTCACCTCAATTTCGGGCCGAGGCGTTGGTATGGACGTGGTGAAGGGCGTCCTCGACCGCCTCAAGGGGACAATCAGCGTTCGTACCAATCCCGGGCACGGATCTACTTTTTACCTGCGCGTGCCGTTGACGCTCGCCATCATCAAGGCTCTCCTGTTCTGGGTTGATGAGCGGATGTATGCTGTTCCTCTTTCATCTGTGGTCGAGATCACTCGCGCTTCGCGTTGCGATGTACATCGAGTGGAAAAGCATGACATCATCCGCCTGCGCGATCAGGTCATTCCTCTGATTGATCTGCACACCTTCAATCAGCAGACTTCTTCCAGCCAGAAGATTTTTCTGGTGGTGGTTGCGGTTGCTGATCGCAAGTTTGCCCTGGTCGTGGATAAGCTCGCTGGTGAAGAAGAACTCGTCATCAAGGCTCTTGATGACCAACTCGTGGCTACCGACCTGGTAAGCGGGGCCTCGGTGCTGGGAGATGGGACTGTGGTTTTGATTTTGAATACCGCGAGCGTTGTCGCACGACAGGGCCACGCCCGGCCGGCTGTGGGGGCTTCAGCGTGAGTGACAGGATTAAAGTTCTGGTAGTGGACGATTCAGCACTGATGCGCAAGCTGATTCCGCAGATCTTGCAGCGGGACAGCAGTATTGAAGTAGTGGGAACTGCAATGGACGGCGATTTTGGCCTGAAGAAGATCCAGGAGCTCAAGCCGGACGTTGTAACCCTGGACCTGGACATGCCACGCATGGATGGCATGGAAACCCTGCGCCAGATCATGCGCAAACAGCACCTGCCCGTGATCGTCGTGAGCGCATTGAGCACCGAAGGAGCCAGCTCCACGTTCAAAGCGCTCGCTCTGGGGGCGCTCGACTTCGTGGCCAAACCGCGCGACGCGGCTTCCAGCCACATGGACGCAATTGCTGAGGACCTCATCAGCAAGATCAAAATAGCTTCCCGCAGCCGCATTAGACAGGCTCCACCATTGCTGGAACAGCGTGCCCCAAGAGAGAAGACCGCCAGCAAAGAGCGTCGCCGTCCGGTCAAGATGGTGGCCATCGGCGTCTCCACCGGAGGGCCCAACGCTCTCCAGTACCTACTTTCTCAATTGCCCGCGGACTTTCCGGGAAGCATTCTTATCGTGCAGCATATGCCCGTGGGATTTACGGAAATGTTTGCCCGGCGGCTTAATGAGTCCTGCGCCATCGAAGTGAAGGAGGCGCAGGCCGGCGATTTGCTGATCGCAGGCCGTGCTCTGATCTGCCCGGGCGACAAACACATCAGAGTGCGCAAGATGCCGCTTGCTGCGACTGCTGTCTTGTCCGATGAGCCACGCGTGAACGGGCACCGGCCATCAGTTGACGTCCTGTTTCGGTCCGTAGCCGCGGAACTTGGCGAGAAGTCCATCGGCGTCCTTATGACGGGTATGGGAGACGACGGCGCCGGCGGTTTGGGCGACATCAAGCGAGCTGGCGGTTTCACCATCGCGCAGTCAGAAGATTCATGCGTTGTATTTGGAATGCCGAAGGCAGCCATTGAACGCGGTCATGCCATGCGCATTCTGCCACTGGAAACCATGGCAGCAGCCATCACGAGCCACTGCAATCCTGAGCGGCTCAAGCAGCACGAAACAGTTCAGTTGGAGATGTAAGGAGAAATTTATGGAGCAGTTCCCTTCTTTGACTCACAAAAACCGCAAGGCCATCCGTTACCTGGTGGTGGATGATTCGGTATTTGCGCGCAAGAACGTCGCCAGGATTGTGGAATCGTTTGGCGGCGAGGTGGTCGGTGAAGCCGGCGATGGCTGTACCGCGATTACCGAATACGACCGCACCAATCCCGACATGGTGTTGATGGACATCACCATGCCGCAAATGGAAGGCATTGAGGCGGCCGAGCGCATCGTGCGCGCCCATCCTGACGCTCGCATTGTCATGGTCTCCTCTGTCGGCTACCAGGAAAACATCGTTGCCGCGTTGCAAAAAGGCGCGCGTCATTTCGTCCAGAAGCCGGTAAAGCCGGAGATCTTGTACGAAGTCATCAAGTACGTGATGGGCGAAGACGCCGTTGCTGCCGCGACCGCAGCCCGGGAGAACTGACCGTGAGAATGGAACTGATCCAGCCGTTCATCAATGCGGCTGACGCTGTGCTGGCGCAAACCCTTCAGTGCGCCACCCGCATGAGCGATGTCACGATGGAAGAGGAAGCCTTCCGCACCAAGGGAGTGGCTTCCCTCGTCACCATTAAGGGCGACATTGAAGGCCGAGTCATCTTCGATGTGGACCTCGCCACCGCCGCTCGCGTGGCCGGAAGCCTTGCCGGCGAACCGATGCCGCAAACCGAGGAAGTCGCTAACGAGACGGTTTGCGAACTGGCCAACATGGTCGTTGGCAGCGCGGTGACCGCGCTAAACGACCAGGGATTCGAATTCAAGATTAATCCGCCCGTGGTCCACGCCGAAACAACCGGCGAGAAAAATACAGAAGAACAGGAAGCGCTGGTGATGTGCTTCGATGCGGATGGCGGCGCCGTTTTTATGAACATTGCCATGCGCTACAACTGCCGCCGTCGAGCCGACAAAAGGTAAGCTGAGTTATCACCATCAACTTGAATCCCTTCCGTGCAATTCCAAGGTGAGAGCTTCGCGCCGTGAGACCGGCTTGCTTAGGGCAGCGTCCGCACCAGAAAAGCGTTTTGCAATGGACACGGCAACGCCACTTTACTGTTGAATGTGGGATCAATTGCCGGTACGCAACTTGCGCTCTGTTGCGGAGCATGGAACGTCGGGACCAGCCCGATAATCGACGGATCACTGGGCGGCCGGAACACTTCATCTGTCGTGGTGGTAATTACGGAAACCGACGGCGTGCTGAAAACTCGGTTTGCCTGCGCTGGGTTATTCACGTTGTCGCTAATTGTGGTCGTGTCCAGGGCGCTCACCACATAGACTCGTGAGCTATCGGGAGCCGCGTCAATTGAAACCGCGCCTGGCCCAACCTGAATCGTTTTGATTTCGCGCAATGAGTTGGTGCTGATGACGCTCACCAGGTTGCCGGTGCAGCTCGGGAGATTGGGCGGTGTCGTAAGGGTTGGAGTCTGAACCAGATTGGTATGGTTCGTCCCCGCAGGACAGTTTCCTAGCGCCGCATAAACGCGCGTTCCATTAGAAAGAGCCGCAACTGAAGTGGGCGCCCCTGAAACGGGAATGTTGGCCAGAAGCTTGGGGAGAAGCTGTGGTACGGCGGCAAGATCAATTCGGCTGGCGTCGATCACGCTGACCGTGTTCTCGCCCGTATTGCTCACATAGAGCCGCTGCAACGTAGGATCGTAGATCGCGTAATTCGGCGATGAAATTGCCGGATTTTGTCCAACATCAATCGTCGTTATGATCTGGTCCAGAAACGTGTCAATCACGCTTACGCTGCCGGTGTGCCCTGCTGTTCCGTCGCCTTGGTTCACAATGAAAACGTGGACTCCGTCACTGCTCATAACTCCCCAAATCGGGTTTACTCCGGGTTTGAGGGGCGCTGGCACATTGGCCAGATCGATGGACCCGATAATGGTGTTGTCGGTGGTCGAAATGACCGTGACCGTATTGCTGTCATGGTTCACGACATAAATTTTGTTGTTGCTGCTATTCCCGGCAATGGCCACAGGTCCCGTCCCCACGGGGACGAGGCTGGTTACGGCAAATAGGCTGCCCGAAGGAGCAATCATGCTGGAGTTCCCGGAGGGCTGGTTCGCAAGATAAAAGTTCCCCACGCTGCTGCCGCTTCCTGAGATAGCTCCTGATGCCGCAACCGGCTGGGTAACAACGCTTGGCTGGCTCTGCAGGGGAAGCAGGCCGTTGTAGGTCGTGACCGTATTGTCGCCATTCAGTATGTAAATTCGGCTGCTGCTCTTGCCGAAAAACACCGGATTCGGCCCTGTGGTGACGACTCCTGAAATACTGTCTCCAGAGACATCGATGTGGAGCGTGCTCCCGTTGCCTGCGGGGTTCTGCGATAGGACCACTGCGTTTGCCAGAGTCGATGGATCGCCTCCCGGTTTGGGAACGGGCGTGATGAACTGCCTCAGGGTGTCGTTACAGCCTGCCACCAGAAACATGGAAACCAGGGCCAAACCGACCAGCCCAAGCCGATTTTTCAAAGGAACCATTACCGCTCCGCCGTGCTCTCCAAAGGAACGCGCGATTGAGGATTATTTGCGTGAGAGTTCATTCTAAAGGCTTGCAGAATTATCGGCAATCCGCGTGAGTGGGCTCATTGCTGATTCTCCTTGTCAGCTCGAATGACTTTGGCCATGAGAAATCCGCTCCTTCCCCGAGAAAATCTTTCTGCTTCCAAAATCCAGTCCCCGCCGTCCTCGCGTAATACACCCGAGGAGGTAGTTGCGATGTTGATTAAATTCCCCCGCTTTATAGCGGCCGTATCCGCTTTTTGGCTGTTAATTGCCGGCGCTTCGGCGCAAATCCTCAAAGTCAACCAGACGGAAGGCTTCGGCAAAGACCAGCTCCTGACCTTCACTTATGGCCAGAATTTTTCCTGCATCCACCAGCCTTTCGATGACCTGGACAACAACGGCAAAGTCGCCGCGGTCGATCCGGCAGAGTTTCAGCGCCCGCGGTGTCTTGTGGGCGAGCAGCCCACCATCGGGCCCACCGGCGAGCCGCTCAAGGAAGTCGAAAAGCTTTACGTAATCGCTCCCTTTTTTGAAACCGACCCGAGCGAACCGGCGTTCACCCCGGAGCTTGGCGCTGCCCTGAAGCAATTGTTCGGCTTCGTTCCGGACGCTTTCAAGAACCATCCCGGAGTGGCAGTGCAATGCCCGGAACCGGGTCTGCCTCGCACTGAGCAGACCGGCCCTCCCGGAACCTGTACTATGCACACCAGCCAGATTGATCTCGGTCCGGTGCTAAGCCAGCTAGGACTCGTGCCCAAAGGTACCGCCGTGGTGACTCCCACCATCAATCACAGCCACATTATTGACCAGCAGCTTCATACCAAGCCGATCTGGTGGCAGGTCGTCTCGGTGCTGATAACCGATCCCAGCGCCTGGCCTGCTGCCGACGGAAGTTCCGGTGTCACGTCTCTGGAAAAGCTGCGAGAGCGCAAGCGCAAGGGCAGGCCAGCGCAGACCTTCCGACTAATTTCTTCCTGTTTTTCGGGTCGGATGTGAAGAACCATCACTAAAAGGAACCATCGGAAATAAAAGAGCCCTGCTCGACTGCAGGGCTCGAAAACTGTATGTGGGATTTTCTATTGTGCT
>DATEGH010000257.1:0-2572 GCA_035280185.1 Terriglobales bacterium | reverse complement strand
ATTGGCTTGAGGCGGTCACTCTATGTGAATGGCCTCTGCAAACCTCCCAAATCTAGCGGAGTTCGCCAGGTCTTTAGAGCTGAACGCCCTAAGCCTCAGCCACCTCACGTTTATTACTACTACCATCAGAACTTTGCATATTTATGGATCGCCCTCCTTTCCCGTGTAAACCAAGAATAAGGGGCTGATAACCAGAAAGTCAACGGAGATCAGGTGATCGGGCTATGGCGTGGTCCGGCAAAGTAAACAGCACACGCAAAACACGACGCGGATGGCGCGGATGCGACGCGGATAAACGCGGAAGGACCGAAAAAGATAAAAAATTGGCAGAGCACAGAAGGCTCGAAAGTCGATGGAGATCGGGTTACTGTAATCTGCTGACCTGCGAAGTCAACAGGAATTCCAAAACACGACGACGCTGGCTCGCCCGCGGACTCCCTATTTAGATATTCTGCGCTCTCTCGCGAAATACATTCAGCTTCCGCGTTTATCCGCGTCCCATCCGGGCGATCCGCGTCGTGTTTTGCTTCTCAATTTCCCGATTCCATTTTTCAGATCACGAAATCACGCAATCGCAAAAACCAGGAAATTCTTTTTCATTGCGCTCTATAGCACTTTGTCGGTAAGCTTTTCGCCATGCAACTCACCTGGCTTGATTGGTCGGCGATCGTCGGGTATCTCGCGATCACCATCCTGATGGGACTGTATTTCCGCAGCCGCTCCGGCAGCAGCCTGGAAGAGTACTTCGTCTCCGGGCGCTCGGTCTCATGGTGGCTGGCGGGAACATCGATGGTTGCAACTACCTTTTCCGCCGACACGCCACTGCTGGTCACCGGCCTCGTATACACAGAGGGAATTGCCGGCAATTGGCTGTGGTGGTCGTTCCTGCTTTCGGGAATGATGACAGTGTTTCTATTTGCCCGACTGTGGCGGCGATCAGGCCTGCTTACCGACGTGCAGTTTGCCGAGATGCGTTATTCCGGAAAACCGGCTGCGTTCCTGCGTGGGTTCCGCGCCGTGTACATCGGCTTGCTGATGAATTGTCTGATCCTCGGCTGGGTGACTAAGGCGATGATCAGCATCGTGAGCGTGGTGATGGGAGTAAACGAGCATACCGCGCTGGCGATTTGCATCTTTGTGATCGTTCCTTTCACCGGTCTCTACGTTGCCATCGGCGGACTATGGGGCGTGCTGTGGACAGATCTGTTTCAGTTTGTTCTCAAAATGGGAGTGGTAATCGCGGTCGCTTATTACGGTGTCAGGGCGGCCGGCGGCATGCACGCCTTACTCGACAAACTGAAAATCTCACAGCCTCCCGCTGCCGGCATAGTGCATGGGAATCCGTTGAAGTTCTTCCCAGATTTCGGCAACGGACTTACTGGCCAAACCTGGTGGACACTGCCGGTAATCACGCTGCTGATCTACCTCGGAGTGCAGTGGTGGGCATTCTGGTATCCCGGCGCTGAACCCGGAGGCGGCGGATACATTGCCCAACGCATCTTCAGCGCCAAGAACGAGCGTGAGGGATTGCTTTCTGTTCTGTGGTTCAACATCGCGCACTATGCCATTCGTCCTTGGCCCTGGATTCTGGTTGGGCTCGTTGCCATCGTGCTGTATCCGAATCTGGATGCCTCCGCAGTGGGACGTCATCCGGAAGATGGATACATGCTGGTGCTCACGCACTACCTGCCTGCTTCGCTTCGCGGATTGGCTGTTGCCGGATTCCTGGCGGCATTCATGTCGACAATCGCAACGCAGCTGAACTGGGGCGCTTCATATCTGGTCGCTGACTTCTACAAGCGCTTTATCAAGCCGGAGGGATCGCAGAAGCACTATGTTGTTGCCTCACGAGTAGTAACGGTCTTCCTGGTCATCTGCGCTGCTTTCGTTGCCGCGCAGCTTGCTTCCATTCAGGCGGGATGGCAGTGGGTGCTGGAACTCAGCGCGGGTACAGGCGCGGTATATCTTTTGCGTTGGTACTGGTGGCGCATCAACGCCTGGAGCGAGATCACGGCGATGATCGTGGCGCTCGTCACTTCCCTGCTGCTGCGCTTCGCCAATCCGTTCAGCGGCAATGCGCCTGTCCTGTTCGCGAAGACTGCCGGTACCACCACGATCGTGACGACCATTGCCTGGATTGTGGTCACCTATCTGACCAAGCCAGTAAGTCAGGAAGTGCTTGTGACTTTCTACCGGCATGTTCGTCCGGACGTGCGCGGGTGGAAGCACATCGCCGGCATCGCGCACGACATAAAGCCCACGCGCGATCTCGGGCGCAACCTCGGCATGTGGCTCCTCGGCTGCGCGATGGTCTACTCGTTCCTTTTTGGGTCTGGCTACGCAATTCTTGGACATGCAGCGCTCGGAACCGTGCTGCTCATCGTCGGTACGACTTGTCTTGTGTTGTTGCTGAAGCAATTGCGATCATTTGTGGCTGAACCTGAGCCGGAGCGCAGGCACGTTGAGACCGCGGCCTTCATCAGCCATTAGGCGAGACAACGCCGAGCGTGTCCGGGCTCCGTTGCGTCTCGCGCGATGCCCTGATCAACCTGGCGCGCCTACACTCTTGCCA
>DATEGH010000256.1:0-15477 GCA_035280185.1 Terriglobales bacterium | reverse complement strand
ATCTTCGCCCAAAACCAAAAAGAGCGAGAGCAAGAAGAACAGCTAAGCCGCTTTTCTGCTTGATGATTTCTTTGGTGGGACCTTCGCGCCTTTCTTGCGCGCCTTCGATAGTCCAATCGCAATAGCCTGCTTGCGGCTCTTGATGGGATGCTTCTTCGAGTGCTTGCCGGACTTCATGTGGTGCATCTCCGTCCGCACTTCCTGGCTCGCCTTCTTTCCGTACTTGCGACCGCTGGACTTCTTTTTGGAACTGCTCGACTTGGATTTGGAACTGGACTTGCGAGAACGCGATTTCGTTGCCATTCAGTTTCTCCCTTGTAAGTGAAACTTAGTAATGAGACGTGAATGGAACGGAGTGGGTTGGATGAGGAGCAATTGGCAGTTAGCAAATGGCAATTGCGCGCGCAACGCAGCTTGCGAGATGCGCCAAGATGAAGTGAAAACCGTGGCCACACTGCGGTTTTCAATTTTCAATTGTGGCAATCTCGGCGATTCCGGCGATCTCTTCCGCGAGCGCTGACCGCTTCTCTTCACTGCCTTGCTGCTGCCGGCTCCTGTACATCGTGCCCGCTCACCGCAAGCGTCATCTGTCGCTTTCCGACATCAGCATCAACCACCACGTGATCGCCGTGCAGCACCTCGCCTTCCAGGATCTTCAGCGCCAGCGGGTCCTGCACCATGCGCTGGATGGCGCGCTTAAGCGGACGGGCGCCGTACGCGCGGTCGTAGCCTTCGATGAACAGCAGCTCCTTGGCCGCGCTCGTCAGCTCCACCGTGATCTTGCGGTCGGCCAGCAGACGGCGCAGATCGTCGAGGCGCAGTTCAATGATGTGTGTGAGCTGTTCTTCGCCCAGCGGGCTGAACACGATGATGTCGTCCACGCGGTTGAGGAACTCGGGACGAAAGTGCTGGCGCAGGGCTTCCATCACGTGGTCCGTGGCTTCGGCAAATGCCTCCGGCGACGCCACGCCTTCAGCCTGCAGGTAGCTCGCGCCGATGTTCGAGGTCATGATGATGACCACGTTCTTGAAATCCACGGTGCGTCCGCGCGAATCCGTGAGGCGGCCGTCGTCGAGAATCTGTAACAGCACATTGAACACATCAGGATGCGCTTTCTCGATCTCGTCGAAAAGAATCACGCAATACGGGCGACGCCGAACTGCTTCCGTGAGCTGGCCGCCTTCGTCGTAGCCAACGTATCCCGGAGGCGCTCCGATCAGCCGCGCTACCGCGTGCTTTTCCATATATTCCGACATGTCAATGCGCACCATGGCGTGCTCGTCGTCGAAGAGAAATTCCGCCAGCGCGCGCGCCAACTCGGTTTTGCCGACGCCGGTGGGACCGAGAAAGATGAATGAGCCAATCGGCTTGCGTGGATCGCTCAGCCCTGCGCGCGAGCGACGAATGGCGTTGGAGACGCGGCTCAGAGCGGGATCCTGCCCGATCACCCGCTGGCGCAGCCGGTCTTCCATGTTCACCAGCTTCTTGACCTCGCCTTCGAGCATCTTGGAGACAGGGATTCCCGTCCATTTGGAGACGATCTTGGCAACGTCCTCCTCGTCAACTTCTTCCTTGAGCATGCGGGAGCGTTTCGCCGCCGCGTCAGCATCAGCATTGAGCTTGTTCAACTCGGCTTCGGACTGGCGCAGTTCGCCGTAGCGGATGGCCGCAACGCGAGCAAGGTCGCCTTTGCGTTCCGCCTGCTGCTCTTCGATCTTCAACTGCTCAATCTTCTCCTTGAGCTGGCGGATGCGCGCGATACCCTCTTTCTCCTGCTTCCAGCGGACCTTCAGTGCGTCGGACTGTTCGCGCACCTGCGCCAGTTCGCGCTCGACAGCAGCAAGACGCTCGCGCGAGTTGGGATCATCTTCTTTCTTGAGCGCCTGCTTCTCGATTTCAAGCTGCGTGGCCTTGCGCTCAAGCTGGTCAATTTCCGTCGGCATGGAGTCGATTTGGATGCGCAGTGATGCCGCGGCTTCGTCGATGAGGTCAATAGCCTTGTCAGGCAGAAAACGGTCGGAGATGTAGCGATGCGAAAGCGTGGCTGCCGCAACGATGGCCGAATCCTTGATGCGCACGCCATGATGCACTTCATAGCGTTCTTTCAATCCGCGCAGAATGGAGATGGTGTCCTCCACGTTAGGCTCGCCAACGAAGACGATTTGGAAACGCCGCTCCAGGGCCGCATCTTTCTCGATGTACTTGCGGTACTCGTTCAGCGTAGTTGCGCCAATCGCGCGCAGCTCTCCGCGGGCCAGCGCGGGTTTGAGCATGTTGCTGGCGTCAATCGCGCCTTCGGCAGCGCCGGCCCCAACCAGCGTGTGTAGCTCGTCAATAAAGAGGATGATCTGTCCGTTGGAATCTTCGATCTCCTTGAGCACCGCCTTGAGCCGGTCTTCAAACTCGCCGCGATATTTCGCGCCGGCCAGCATGGAGCCGAGATCAAGGGCGACCACACGTTTGTTCTTGAGAATCTCCGGAACATCCCCAGAGATGATACGTTGCGCCAGACCCTCGACGATTGCGGTTTTGCCCACGCCAGGCTCGCCGATGAGCACAGGATTATTTTTGGTGCGGCGCGAGAGCACCTGCACCACGCGGCGAATCTCCTCATCGCGCCCGATCACCGGATCGAGCTTCCCGCGACGGGCCAGTTCGGTCAGGTCTTTGGCATAGCGCTCCAGCGCCTGATACTTGCCTTCAGGATTCTGGTCGGTCACGCGCTGCGAGCCGCGAACAGACGTGAGCGCCTTCAGGACTCCTTCATAGGTGATGCCGTTCGAGCGCAGAACATCGGCGGCTTCTTCTTTGGCTTTGTCGCCGGCGATGGCTAGCAGAAGGTGCTCGGTGGAGACGTATTCGTCCTTGAACTTCTCCGTTTCCTTGAATGCCTGCTCCAGAATTCGTTGGGCGTTGGCGGAAAGATGGGCTTGCATGGCGCTTCCGCCGGAGACCTTCGGCAGCGAGTTGATTCGCTGCATCAGTTGCGATTCCACGTTGCCCGGAGCGGCGCCCAGCTTGGCGAGCACGGGCGCAATGATGCCTTCGCGGTCCTGCACCAGCGCCGCAAGCAAATGCAGCGGCATCAGCTCAGGATTGCCGTGCTGCGAGGCAATGTCGTTCGCCTTCTGAATCGCCTCCTGCGCTTTAATCGTCAGTCGGTCCCAACGGATTGCCATGTGTTACTCCCAGTTGAAAAACTTTGAAAACAAGAAGGGAGGCGCGACGCCTCCCCGATTAGATGACATTTATTGGAGGGCTTGCAACCTCGCTATACGAGACGCGTAGAATCGCGCACTTCAGATAGTGAGTTTCCGGTACGCCCAGCAGGATCGGATGATCTCTGGATTGGGCTCGCTTTTCAATGATTTGCACCGATTTATGTGCATCCTGCGCCGCCTCTGTCAGAATGCCGAGGAAGTCCTCTTCAGAGACAGCAAAGGAGCAGGAGAAGGTTACCAGAACGCCGCCGGGCCGCAGCATCTTCAGCGCGCGCAGGTTCAGCTCTTTGTACCCGCGCATCGCCGCAGGCAAGTTCCGCCTGGATCGGGCAAAGGCGGGCGGATCGAGCACGATGGTGTCGTACTGCCGGCCGGCATCGGCGTAATCGCGCATCAGGTCGAAGGCGTTGGCTTCGATCCACTCGATTTCGTTCTTGAGCGAACCGGCATTCAGCTTTTCATTCTGCTCCGCCACTTCCAGAACTTCGCGGGAGATGTCGAGCGCCGTCACGTGCTCACAGCGACGCGCCAGGTGCAAGGCAAATCCTCCCTGATAGGTGCAAACGTCGAGCGCCTCGCCACGGGCATACGATTCCGCCGCGGCATAGTTTTCTCGTTGGTCGAGAAAAGCGCCGGTTTTCTGCCCCGCCAAGCCGTCATAGTGAAGCTGGATCCCGTTCATCCTCACCACGGTCGCGCTCTTGCTGCCCAGAAGCACCTCCGGACCATGCTGCGGAAGCTGCTCCAGTTCCTGGATTCTCGGGTCCACGCG
Source organism: Terriglobales bacterium (assembly GCA_035280185.1). Lineage (GTDB taxonomy): Bacteria > Acidobacteriota > Terriglobia > Terriglobales > Acidobacteriaceae > Angelobacter. The sequence continues at coordinate 11,484 of DATEGH010000256.1, read as the reverse complement.
CTCCAGAACATGCTCAGCACCGGCGAACTCCTGCAACGAATCTACAACCATCCGCTTGCGAACTTCCCGGTCCCAGGCCTGGGTAAGCACCTGTAGGGTGAAAACGTCGTTGTAGCGGTCCACCACCAGCCCGGGCAGCAAATCGCCTTCGCTAAAGACGAGACGGTAAGCATTGGAGTCGCTCACCACGGTCGCGCGGTACTCGATGGCTGTTTTCAAGCGCTTCCGGACGAGCTGTTGGAACTGCTCTTCTCTCGCGAGCGGCTCCCTTGAAACCATGCGCAACTTGATCTGCGAAGCCGAGCTGTAAAGCGCCGAGCCCAACAGCTTCCCGCGCTGGTTGACAACATGCACCAGATCGGCAGGACGAGCAGCATTAGGACTCAGTACATCAGAGGCGTAGACCCACACGTGGCCAGCGCGGAGGCGTCCTACAGCGCGATCAGAAATTGTGACTTGGGGGATTTGCGAGCTGTCCACCATCAGGCAAACAGAATATAGGAGAGGAGCTTACGGCGTGGGAGTGATCTCTTGCGCGACTGCGGAATCCGCTTCGGCCTCGGCAGCAGCGCGGGAGCGCTTCTTCTTGGGCGGCTCCGGAGCAGGTGGCTCATGGGCCGGATCATAGAAGAGGATGCGTCCGCAGGAACTGCAGGTAATGATCTGACCATTGGTCTTCAGCTCCTGCCATGTCTGGGGCCGCACCATCACGTAGCATGCCTGGCACTTCTGGTCGCGAGCCTCGGCAATGGCCGATTTGCGCTGCCGCATCACGCGATCGTAATGGGCCAGAGAGCTGTCCGTTACGGCTGAGCGCAGCTCTTTGCGTTTAGCTTCGAAACCCTCGAGCTCCTTCTCATCTTCAGCGGTGCGGGTACGGGCGTCCGCCTTTTCCCTCTCCACCGACATTGCTTCGGTTTTGAGCTCAGATTCGGCCGCCTTGAGCGACTTCTCTTCCGCTTCGAGCGAAATCATCAGGTCCAGGATCTTGTCTTCGCAGGCGTTGATCTGCTTTTCAGCAAACTCCACTTCGTGCATCAGGGCGCGGTACTCGTCGTTGGTTTTCACGCTGGAAGACTGGCTGCGGTACTTGACGATCTTCTGCTGAAAATCCTGAATGTCAGTTTCCAGCTTGCGCCGGCTGGCCTCATTGTTCTTGATGGCCGTCTTGGCCTTCTCGACTGCCGCTTTGTGCTCGGCCAATTGCGCTTCGATAGCGGCTACGCGTTTGGGGAGGGCGGAAACTTCGTCACCCAGGCGACCGATTTCCCGGTCAACTTTTTCCAGTTCGATCAGCTTTTCAAGGTCAAAATTCATTGGGGAAGGGCTGGTTAGAATTTTAGCACGCCAAATGCCCTCTTTAAGCCATAATCAGCCACTCTGGTTAGGTTCTTCAACCGATTGCCGCGGCTACTCAGCTTGCTAAATTTCCAGCATGATTGTGGAACTCACCCGGCTGGTGCTCGGCGTGCTGATCGCGATATTCCATCGCCCACTCGCCACCACAATCATGAAACAGGAACGCGCTCTGGACGCCTTCTTCCGCCAGCGTGGCGTCTACTTTCCGGCGCCCCCGACTGACAGCACTGCCCAGAACCTCTATTTTCTGATCGGCGTGTTTATTTGTCTGTTCGAAGCGGGGCGGATCTGGCTAACCTTGCACGCCTGAGCCCGGCTTGCAGTTCTGTTCCGTGAAACTTAAGGCACCCGGCTGCCAGACGGCCGTTCCCCTGCCGTTCCCCTATAGTCGAAGCTGTCCCTTCCGGTGCTGATTCGCCGAAACGGCGGATATGCATCCGCCTCACACCCTCTCCAGCAACACCGCCACATGCGCAATCGCGGCGTTCTCTGTTCCCATGCCTTCGGGCGTTTTGGCTTTGATCCCTACTTGATTGGGCTGGATCTTCAGCAGTTCGGCGACTCGCTGCTGAATCTTTCGTGCATGCGGCCCGATCTTGGGCTCAGCCAGAATAAGAGTGGAATCCACGTTGGCGATCTTGTATCCGGCACGCGCCACTTGATGGAGCGCTTCAGCGAGAAAAATTGCAGAGTCCGCGCCTTTCCATTTCGGATCACTGGGCGGGAAATAACTCCCGATATCGCCCGCCGCAACAGCGCCCAGCAGCGCGTCGGTGATGGCGTGAAGCAGGACATCGCCATCGGAATGGCCCGCGAGGCCCTTATGATGCGGCAACTCAACGCCGCCAAGTTTTAGTGGAACGCCCACCTGAAACTCATGGGAATCCCAGCCGTAACCGATCCTCATGAACCCCCTACCGCGGATGCACGCGGATGAACACGGATTTTTCTTGAGTTTTCGAACACGATTCTCCTGAACTGTGGCCGAGGACTACCGAAGTTCAGCAAAAGACCAATCTCCATGTCAGTTGCACGAAGGTAGTTTAAGATTTGTGCTTCATGAGAGCGGTCGAGGGACTGGGCTGCCTTAAGTTCAAGCAGCACCTGCTTTGTAACCAGGAGATCCGCCCGGAACTGGCCCGCTTCTTTGCCGCGAAAATAGACTGGAATTGGATATTCCCGCTGCACGAGAATGCCTGATTCGGTCAGCGCAATCTCCATGCAGTTGCGGTAAACCGATTCCAGGAACCCGAAACCTACTTCGTTGTATACGTCATAGTAGATGCCGATGATCTTTTCGGTAAGTTCCGGATTCAGGAGCTTTGAATTTTCTATTTGCATTTGATCCGCGATCATCCGCGAAAATCCGCGGTAAGGGTTTCTTTACACCGGCAAGCTTCATCCTGCCAAGTTCTTCGTTGCCCGTTGCGCCTGGGCCAGAAGGAACTCCGCCAGTTCCATATCCGCCGGCGTCGTGATCTTGATATTCCTGGCCGAGCCCATCACCACCCACACGCTCTCGCCCAATCGCTCCACCAATGATGCCTCATCCGTTCCGGTGAAGCCGTCAGCGGAGGCGCTGTCAAAAGCTCGCTTGATCAGCTCATAACGGAACCCCTGCGGAGTCTGCGCCTGCACCACGCGCTCGCGAGGAATTGTGGACGTGATGATGGCTCCTTCGGCCACCCGCTCCACCTGCTTGATGGTGTCAGTTGCCGGCAGACCAGCGATGGCGCCGCCGTGCTTTTCGACTTCGCGGACGATGTTGCCGATGATTTCATCATCCACGAACGGCCGCACGGCATCGTGAACCAGCACAATGTCGTCAGGCGCGGCTTTGAGACTCGCTAGAGCGTTGGCCACTGAATCCTGGCGATGCTCTCCACCTTCCACCAGTTCGACTTTTCCGGCGATGCGCTCCTGCTCCAGACGCGCGCGGAACTGTTGCATCTCAGGCTTGCGCAGCGCCACGACAATTCTGTTCACTTGCGCGTTGCGCGCAAAAACTCGCAGCGTGTGGACGAGGATGGGCGTGCCGTTGATCTCGAAGAACTGTTTGCTGATAGGCGCCTTTTTCCCGGCAGGCGCCATGCGAGTGCCCAGGCCGGCCGCAGGAATGATGACGATGACTTTCATTGGGGATGAAAGTATAACAACTTCGTCTTGTTCAGTTGCTGTCCCGAAACAGTAAGATTTAAGAGTGCTCCACAAGCTGCGCCAATCGATTCTCGAGCAGCGGCTGCTCGGGCCCGGAGAGCGTGTCGCCGTCGCTGTTTCCGGCGGAGCAGATTCGGTTGCGCTTCTGCGCGGGCTGCTGGAATTTCGCGAAGAGCTCGGAGTGGTGCTCTCGGTGGCGCATTTTCATCATGGCATTCGCGGCGCTGACGCCGACCGCGATCAGCAGTTCGTCGCGAGACTGGCTCAGCAATTCGACCTCGAATTTCACCTTGGCTCGGGAAACGCTCCGCAATACGCAAGTGAACACAAGGTAAGTCTGGAAACTGCAGCGCGCAACCTGCGCCACGAGTTCTTCGCCCGTCTGATTTCCGAAAACCGGGCCGATAAGATCGCTACGGCACATACATTGGACGACCAGGCAGAAACGGTGCTCATGCGCATTATTCGCGGAACTGGAGCAAGAGGACTTGCCGGCATTGCCCCTTTCCATGAGCAAAAGCGACTGGTCCGTCCACTGCTGCGCGTGACGCGGAGTGAGATCGAGAACTACCTGAAATCCACGGGCCAGGACTGGCGTGAAGATCTCACCAACAAGGACCTGAGCCACAGCCGGAACAAAGTTCGTCGCCAGTTGCTTCCGGTGCTGGAAGAGTTCAATCCCGACATCCGCCACACCCTCGCTGATCTCTCTGAAATTGCCCGCGGCGAAGCTGAATATTGGCGTGAGCAGCGCGAAGCACTCATGAGTCGGCTGGTGCATCGCGGCAAACCCAGCCGCACGGGCCGCTCAACCAGCGCCGCCGCCGGCCAGACCTGGTCAGTCGACCTTGCCGGCTTTGCCGTCCTGCCACTCGCCCTGCGAAGAGAGCTAGTCCACGCTGTGGGCGAGCAAATCGGACTCGCGCTCGAATTCCACCATATTGAAGCTCTCATTTTGCTGGCTGCTGAGGGCAAAAAAGGCAAATCCGTTCAATTGCCGGGAAACTGGAAAGCCTGCTCCACTTTCCGCGAGTTGCAGCTTCAGCCGGCGCGGCCCGCCGCAATTACGGAGTATGAGTACTCTTTGCGCCTCCCGGGAGAAATCCACGTCCCCGCTGCCGGGTCAGTCATCCGCGCCCTGGTCGTCAATATCGGAACGCGAGCTGAGCCGGAGTATAATTCCACTTTGCTGTTGGATCGTTCTCTGCTCCAGCCAGAACTGATCGTAAGGAACTGGCGGGCGGGTGACCGGTTTTTCCCCGTGCACACGCATTCCCCCAGGAAAGTAAAAGAGTTGCTGCAACCGGCGCGAATCGGACATGAGATTTCTGCGGCTGAACGGCGCTCGTGGCCGGTGGTGGAGAGCGCGGGCGAGATCGTCTGGATGCGCGGTTTCCCCGTGGCAGCCAACTACGTTCATCGCAACGGGGACGCCGGGGACGCCGTGCTGATTGAAGAGGTTAGGACCGAGGAATGAGTCAAACCGCAGCCCAGGAATTCGGAAAAGTGATCCTCTCCGCTGAGCAGATCAGGAAGCGCGTACAGGAGATGGCCCGCCAGGTTTCCCGCGACTTTCAAGGCAAGACCATCCACGTGGTCGGCGTGATGGAAAACAGTTTCATCTTTATGGCCGACCTGGTGAGGGACTTGGAAGTCCCGGTGATTTGCCAGTTCGTCAAGCCGGAATCGAAGCAGGCCAACGCCAGCACAACCGAGATATTCTTCACCCCGGAAATCGACGTCAGAGGCAAAGACGTGCTGCTTCTGGAAGCCCTGATCCAGTCGGGCGTGACCAGCGACTTTCTCGTTCGCAACCTCTTAGGACGCGGCGCTGCCAGCGTAAAACTGGCTGTACTGCTGGATAAACAGGCTGCCCGGCGGGTGTCTTTGCAGCCGGATTACTTTGGTTTTCTAGTCAACGACAGTTTTGTCGTAGGCTATGGTCTGGGAGCCCCTCAATTGGGCCGGAATCTGCCCTACATTGCGGCAGCAGCGCCGCCGTCAAACAGGGCAAGTTAAGCGGTTTTACTGCGTTTGGGGCGGCGGAAAGAGGTATAAAATCGTACCAGGCAAAAGTTTGGACCGGACCTTTCTTCTCAGCATCTAACGAGGAAGATGGCAAACCTGCCTGAAACTTACGTACAGCGAACTTTTTTTCGAGATTTAGCGTCTTTTATTGTAAGAGGCCGCTCCGGCAAGGGTGCGGTCTGTGAATTCTAGGAGTAACAGTGAACTCAACAGTTAAAACGGTGGTTTTGTGGCTGGTCCTGCTGCTGGTGGGATTCGTCCTTTGGGAAATGATCAAGGGCGGCACCACAGGGGCCAAAGACACGGAAACCGCCTACAGCGATTTCATGTCTGATGTGAGCAAGGGCAACGTCCAGGACGTGACCATCACCAACAACGAAGCTCATGGGCATTATCGCAAGGACAAAAACGGCCAGTTCCACCTGATCGTTCCGGCCAACAATCCTGAGATGCTGAAGTCGCTCGACGCCAACAACGTGAAGGTGACCTTCCGTGACAGCAGCCAGGGCGCCAACTGGCCGATGTGGATCTTCCAGTTCTCTCCCATTCTTCTGCTGGGCGTGCTCTGGTTCATCATGATTCGCCAGATGCAGACGGGCGGCAACAAAGCTCTAAGCTTCGGCAAGAGTCGCGCACGGCTGCTTTCCATGCAGCAGAAAAAGATCACGTTCAAAGACGTCGCTGGAGTAGACGAAGCCAAGGAAGAGCTGCGCGAGATCATCGAGTTCCTGCGCGAAGCGCAGAAATTCCAGAAGCTCGGCGGACGCATCCCTAAGGGCGTGCTGCTGGTGGGGCATCCGGGAACCGGCAAAACCCTGCTGGCCCGCGCTGTGGCCGGCGAAGCCAATGTTCCTTTCTTCAGCATTTCCGGTTCGGATTTCGTTGAGATGTTCGTCGGCGTGGGCGCCAGCCGCGTCCGCGACCTGTTTGAGCAGGGCAAGAAGAACGCCCCCTGCATCATCTTCATTGATGAAATTGACGCTGTAGGACGCCATCGCGGCGCCGGCCTGGGCGGCGGACACGACGAGCGCGAGCAGACCCTGAACCAGTTGCTGGTTGAGATGGACGGCTTCGAATCGAACGAAGGCGTGATCCTGATTGCCGCAACCAACCGTCCAGACGTTCTCGATCCCGCGCTGCTGCGTCCGGGACGCTTTGATCGTCGCGTTGTAGTTCCGCTTCCTGACGTTCGCGGTCGCGAAGAGATTCTCCGTGTACACACGCGCAAGATTCCTTTGGCCGACGACGTTGATTTGTCGATCCTCGCTCGTGGAGCGCCGGGATTCTCCGGAGCCGAGCTCTCCAATATGGTCAATGAAGCTGCGCTGAATGCGGCGCGTTGCAATCGCAAGTCGGTTCTGATGTACGACTTCGAGTTGGCCAAAGATAAAGTCCTCATGGGCGCGGAGCGCAAGAGCATGCTCCTGACCGAGGAAGAAAAGAAGGTCACGGCATATCACGAGGCCGGCCATGCCATTGTCGCGGCCCTCATGCCATTTGCTGACCCGCTGCACAAGGTCACCATCATCCCGCGCGGAATGGCGCTGGGTGTGACCATGCAGCTTCCTGAAACCGACAAACACAACTACACCCGCGACTATCTTGAAACGCAGCTCGCCGTCATGATGGGCGGCCGCCTGGCCGAGGAGATCTTCCTCAACCAGATGTCCACCGGCGCAGGCAACGACATTGAGCGCGCCACCGATATGGCTCGCAAGATGGTCTGCGAATGGGGCATGAGCAAGATGGGTCCGCTCACCTTCGGCAAGAAGGACGAGCAGATCTTCCTTGGCCGCGAGATCGCGCAGCATCGCGATTTCAGCGAAGAGACTGCGCGCGAGATTGACGCCGAGGTCCGTCGCTTCGTTGGCGCAGGGTACGAAAACGCCAGGAAGCTCATCCTGGAAAATCGCGACGCTTTGGCGCGCATTGCTGAAGCCCTGCTGGAGCGCGAAGTGCTCGATGCCAACGAACTCAAGCTGATCCTGGAAGGCAAGCCGCTTCCGGCGCGTGTACCCGCTCCCAAGGGCGATGACGGCGGTGTGCAGCAGGTGCTGCGCCCGGAACCAGGACGCACTCCCGGCATCGCTCCTGGCAAGCCTTCGCCGGCATAAACTCTGGTTACGACAGACTAAGGGGCAGCTTTCTGCTGCCCCTTTGGTTTTCCTGGTACAGCGCCTTCCGGCATTAGGATGGCGCTGTTTTGCGCTTGAAAGCGCCCCTGTTCGCAGGTACATTCCTTGGGCAACGGTTGTTGTTGTCTTGATAGTCCCTTTGGGGGAGGTACTGCGAATGGCAACCACGCCCACGGCTGGAACAGCTCCGGCACGCGTCCGCACTCCGCTTATCGCCGAAGTCTTCCAGCAGGACTGCTTCACCGCGCGCGAAAAGCTCTTCTCCTTCGCCCCCAAATTCACCTTCTATGACGACGCGGGAAACGTGCTGGCCTTTCTCCGCAAGAAGGTCTTCAGTTGGAAGGACGACATCCGCGTCTTCACCGACCCCACGCAGAGCTTCGAACTGCTGCGTATTCGCGGCCGCCAGATTATTGATTTTGGGGCGTCCTTTGATGTGACCGATTCACTGACCGGCGAGAAGGCCGGCGTGCTGAAGCGTCGCGGCTGGAAATCACTGCTGCGGGCCGAGTGGGACATCTTCGACCGCAATGAAGTCGAGGTCGGAAAGATCCGCGAAGACTCGCCTGTCCTTGCCATCCTGCGCCGGCTTCTCGGCCACTGGATTCCCCAGGGCTACACCTTCGAACATCACGGAAACGTTGTGGGAACAGCGCAACGCACCTGGAACCTCTTGTTGCCTACCATGCGCGTTGACTTTTCTCTCGACACGGCAAAGCTCCTGGACCGCCGCCTGATCGTCGCCGCCGTCGTCCTGCTGATGACCGTGGAACGGGTAGAAGAAAGCAACTAGATTCATCTTCCGTAACGGGCTTGTCCGGCCGAATCGGGCTGTGGGATGCCACGACGTAAAGCCTTTAAGCGCTGGGATGCCGGAGGGTAGGGGGCCTCTCAACCTCTCCTTCTGCAATCTCTTTCCCAAGCGGTGGATTCCATTCCGATTCCCGATGGCGGCGATGTCGGGCGATCACGTGCGATCTCGGCGATGGAAAGGGGGTAGCCGTCCCTGCCATCCCATCAAACAAAGGACTTAGCTCCACTCATCCCGGGGTGATCCCAAATGTCGAAATCAGCCAAGATTTAATCTTACCTGACTCGGAGACTCTGCTCTCCAACAGCCAACAGCCGGTAGCCAAGAGCCAGCTCTTAGCTACGTGCCAAGTACTAACTACTAAGTACTCTCCTATTCATTTTTCAAAGACCTTTTCTTCCCCGTCCTGAGACGGCTTTACTGCAAACCCATTCTGCCAGGTTTTGTTGCGCGAATCAACGGCGAAATAGGCCAATCTCTCAGCCGCGAAGTACATCTTTTTTGGACAATGCTCTCAATGGCTCTTAGGCCGAATTCTGAGTGTCTCTTTTGGCCTATCCAGAGTGGCCGATCGTTCAGGGCCGCCCTTCCGCCCGATTCTTGCAAGGGCTAGCGGTCAAATGGAGGTGGCCTTTTTGCGGCGGAAACGGGAGGAGCCGCTGCGCTTCCTCACAAAAATCGAGTGCCTTAAGTGAGAGCAGGCCCGTGTTGGCTCCAGCAATGTACGCAAGAGCTGGGCTGGCTCATTTTTCATTAACGGAACAGTCTTCCAGATGGGGGTCGGACGGTATTACAAATGAGAAGGGGTTCGTTCCTATCTCGTTGTACTCTAAATTCCCGATCCCACTCCATTTTGTTCTCAAGCGGTCGATCCCTTTAAACGAAAACGGCCAATTCGAAACCTCGGCGGTCATCACATGCCTGCCGGGGCCAATCGTACCTGAAATGGCAGGACTGAGTTTGAATCGGACCGGAATAGCAACCATTCCGGTTAGCTCGAATGAACTTCCCGGCGCAATAACTTTAAACTTGCGTGGATCAGGACGCGGCGTATCAGGGGCGCTCGGCGGCTCAATAAATTGATCATACCGAAGAGTGGTCTCGTAACGGTTATTGTGCAATGAGGGCAGGTTCTGGGCAATCGTTGCCCTAGTAATCTCGATGGGATGCTGCGATCTATATAATATAGCTGCTCTTTTTCCAGAATTGATATAGCGCAAGCTCAGTAAAAGATGGGCGGAATAAGTATCTCTATCCCCTTCGCAGAATCTAGCATGTTTAACCGCCGCCACAAGCTCTAACTTAGAATCATCACCTCGATCTTGTGCGCTTGCCGAAGCTCGCGTGGGATGGCTGCTTACGGCAAGCGAATGCAAGAAAAGCCCGGCTGTCAGTACCAACAAGCAACTTCTCACGGTTGTCTCCTTAAAAGCAGTGATCGATAACTTCCTGGCTATGCATATTATTAATGCTTAATCGACTCGGGCCTGCATCATCGACGAATCCCGTAATGGCGCTTAGTTCGTGTCCGAGTTCGTGCAAAATAATGAGGCTTCGGATTCCACTGCTGTTGATCCCCAAGAAACTCTTGGGAGGGCTCATGAAGGGCCCATTGTCGCTTGAGTTTAAAAATACATTAAAGCCCTCATGGGTTTCTCCTCCTTCCGTTTTTCCAAAATCAAAGAAACGATAGTGAGTACTCTGTAAAGTCGTTAAGCCTTGGCCGCCGTAGAAGTTACTACATTTCTTCTTCTGTACTCGCTTTTCCGCATCTTTAAGAGCATGGGTAAATGGATTCCACACCTTTTGGGGTGTACCCACAGGGAGTTGTGATGGTAATTGGTCACCGCCTATCATAAGCCCTATTTCTTCGGCTGCTTCGTCTGAAATTTCTTCTCCATTCTTATTGTTTATCCAAATAAGGCCATCCACTCCGGGCACTAGCGTATAACTCCCTCTTCCATTGGGTTGGGTAAACGTGTGATTGAAGATGCTGCAATCGTTATCTGGACAAATTATCACACTGCCATCGTCAATGAATCCCTGGACAAACCCGCATGGAGCACCAAATCCGTTGATAGTACATTCTCCGCCGCCTCCGCCGAACATTCCGCCAAGATAGTCGAAAAAGCGATCATCAGGATCACCACCACCCACCAGTCCTGCAGGATCGGTGTTGTTTAAAGGATCGCTCATTACATAGGCATACCGGTTCAGCGATTGTGGATTAGTCACATCCATGCTGCCGAGATATGGGTCAGGCGAGAGGAAGCGGCTCAAACGGCCCGACTCAAACCGAGCGATAGCGTAGTTATAGCCGCTGCTCGAATCGTATTCATATCCAGTGAACTGGTAAGTATTGTTGACGAGATTGGTGAAAATCTGGCGCTGGTTGCCGAAGGGAAAATAATCGGCCTCCCACTCAATTGCTTTTCCATCGCCGCTGCCGATAACTGCGGTTGAGCCGAGGTGGTCGGAGAGGTAGTAATACGGATTCCCCGTTGAGAGCGCGATGAAGGCAATGCGCTTGCTGCCCAGGAACACAAAATCCTTGGTGATCGAACCGGTACTGGTTCCAATCGAGAGCGGGCGCAGATCGTCATCAACCCAGTACAAGGTCCCGTCTGATTTTGCCACCCGGCGCCCATCGCCATCATAGGTAAACGTTGTCCCCGAGGTCGGATTCCTGCGGTTCTCGGCATCATAGGTCATCGAGTTAGTGCCGTCAGAAATCATGTTGCCCGCAGGATCGTATCCGAAGCCTGCGATGTGATTGTCGCTATCAACGGTGAGTGCCGCCAGATTCTCGCCTGATCCGTTAATGACAGTCTTCGCCAGCAGGTTTCCCCAGTTATCGTATCGGGCATGATTGAGTTGAGGCTGCGAACAAGGGGTGAGGGAATGAAGTTTCGCAGCGGCTAGACAGGTGCTAAGGTTGACCGCACCGGGAACGGGAGCAGGCGATTGGCTCACGAGCGATGCGGTGCGGGGTGA
>DATEGH010000255.1:0-9706 GCA_035280185.1 Terriglobales bacterium | reverse complement strand
TTTTCCCATCGCTTTGGGATTGGGTGAACTCGCTCCGTTTCTCATTCTGCTGTTCATCTGCTGGATCATGAGCAAAATCGAGCGCAGGCCGGTGGGCGAGTACGGATTGCCGTTGCAGAAGCCGGCTTTTTCCCGCTTCTGGACCGGCTATTTCTTTTGGGGATTTGTGCCCCTTTCAATTCTGCTGCTGGTGATGCGCGTTCTAGGCGTGTTTTATTTCGGCGGCATCGAATTGCGCGGCAGCAGCATTCTTCTCTGGGGTCTGGCCTGGGCATTCACTTTTATCGCTGTCGGATTTTTTGAGGAGTTCTTCTTCCGCGGTTACGTTCTTTTCACTCTGGGAGACGGCATAGGCTTCTGGCCCGCCACCATCATCCTGGCCATCGGCTTCGCCTATGCGCACATGGGCAATGGGGGAGAAACCAAAGTTGGAGTGGTTGCTACAGCTCTCTTTGCCCTTTTTGCTTCGGTCACTTTGCGCCGCACCGGCTCTTTGTGGCTTGCGGTAGGAGCGCACGCAGGCTGGGATTGGGGACAATCGTTCTTCTACGGCGTGAATGACAGTGGCTTGCAAGCGCCGGGGCACCTGCTCAATCCGCATGTGCCTTCTGGCACGCCAGCCTGGCTCACGGGCGGAACAGTAGGCCCGGAAGGCAGCGTGCTCACGCTGATTCTTTGGGCACTGATGACGGCTGGATTTCTGGCGTATTACCGCAAGCGAAGCGGGCCGGAACTGGTGGTCACCGCCAGAGGACCCGCCGAAAGCCCTCTCGCGGGATAGCGCTATTGTTTTTTCGCGACGCTCTGCTGCTCCAGAGTCTTGGCCTGTGCTTGCAATTGTTCCGCGTGGGGCGCGTTCGGAACCCACTGCAGGTATTCGCGGATCAACTGTGCTGCTCCCGCGTAGTCCTGATGACGCAGAACCAGATTGCCCAGCAGCAGATTCACTTCCGGATGCTGGCGGCCCTTATCCATGGATTTGAACTTGCGTGCGCTGGCTTCAGCAGGCTCGAACTGATTCAGGTTGTAGTTAGCGACTGCGCTATACCAATACACGATTGGGTAGGCATAGGCATTCAAGCCAGCAGCCTGGGCTGAAAATTTGGCTACGTCCGGCCAGTTTTTCTGGTTGGCGGCAATCGTGGCCAGGCCGAAAACTGGATTCACATACTGCGGATCGGCAGAAGCAGACTGCATATATGCCTGCCTGGCTTCGTCCCAATGCTGCCGGCTCTGCTCCAAATCCCCGAGCATCGACCACGCAGTGGCAAAATGCGGATACAGGCGAACAGCTTTCTCAAGCTGCTTTTGCTCCTCTTCCGGCTTATTTTCCTCCATGGCCTTGTACGCCTTTTCGTAGGCATGGCGCGCATCTTTGGGCGCTGCTTCCGTAGTTGCGCTGATCGTCAAACCCTTGGCGTCGCCCAATCGTTTCAGCACGATCGTTCCCACTTCAATCTGAAACGCGTCACCAAAGTCGCGCACCGGTACTGTGGTGGACTGGAATCCTGCAAGCACCGCGCGATACTCGCAACCGGCGCGAGCCGACATGCCCCTTAGACCACCTTGCGACGACCACGGCGATGGCATTCCTGGCATCAAGCGAGGATCGTTTTCACTGGCATCCTGGAATCCCAAATCGTTGCCTTCCTGAAGCTGGAACTCGCCTTTGAAATCCGTGTAGCCTTCGCGCCGCGTGGTACCGTTGCAGATTCTTTCGATCGCAATCGGTTCGGGCAAGCGCCCGCCTCCTTCCAGAATGACGCGACCGGAAATAAATATTGGACGCGCATTGGTGTCTGGGAGGTTATTGCCCGGGGGCGGGGGTGGCGTGTTCCGCGGAATGGAACCGGGAGTGCGAGAGCCGCCACTGCCGCCATTCTTTTGTGCTTGAGCTCCGGTGACGAGCAAAGCAGTGATCAAAGCTATGCGGCAGAAAAAAGCTATGCGGCAGAAAGAAGAGGCGGAAACCATGGGGGACCTCCTTATGGAGTGATTCGCAACCGCCGGAAACACTGACTAATACTGAGCAAAGATGTTAGTCCTTTTAATGAGGTTGCGCTCACAAAATTCGCGGGTTCGCGGCCCGCAACTCTGAGCAATTTAAGCGGAACTTGCTCCGAAGTGGATCGACGGGAGCACTGCAATTCATCAACAGAGCTATTCGGAACTATGAAGCCGCCGGGAGATCCGCGGATAGGCTCGAAGCTGGAGGATGCGAAAAATCAGCGCGGAATAACCGAGAATGGCCCAGAAAATTCCGCTGATCAGGAAGGAGACGTCGCGATCGTATCTTGCCTCGGTCGCGAACAGGGCAAGCACCAGAGTGGCTTCTGCTGCAATCAATGCGGCGATCACGCAATCGCTCAGGCGCCAACGCGATCCGCTGCGAAGCGAGTTCCACGCGATCAGGTCATCGAAAAAACGGCCGATAAAAAACCAGAAGACGATGCCAATCACGCTGAATTCGACGATGCGAAAAGCGTCGAACATCCGGAGCTGTTTGGGTGAATTTCCCAGGAACGTGAACTCCAGCGGAAGCGCGAAAATGCCGGCAGGCAGGTTGACTGCTACTGCAATGGTAGAAGGAGATGTTCCCGGTCGAACGACGAGAGGAGGTCCGGCGGGAAATCCGATGGCGCGTGGAGGAATACGGTAATAACGGTAGGTAGCAACGGTAACCAGCAGCAGCGCAGCCACCGGCAGCACTCGCCGGAACTTGACGAGCGGACGACTGGACCTTAGACCTTCAACCATGAGCCACAGCAACGGACGAAGCGGGATCGGAATTCGGAATCATGGTTCGCGCCGGTTGGCCCCCAGTTCGGCGATCACTTCCTGGCCCAGGAGCTTGGCGCCATCGTAAACAACTTCGATGAGCCGCGAACGCGTGCTGCGCGCGCTGGCCATGGCAGTCGGGAGATCCGGGGTGGGAAAGACTCCCACCATCTCCCATTTGTTCTCACCGGTCTGGACCCAGAGCTCGTATTGTCGCCACTTGGCCATTGATTTATTTTGTGGCTTGATCCATGCCTTGCCAGCCCAGCTTCTCGCCCTGGTTCTGCTCGTCGAGCCACTTCAAACAAGCCGCGCTGAAAGCATGGATTCTCCGCCAAGAGATTTGGGAAACTGCTAAGGGTAAGGCTTTTGCGAAGGCTGTGCAACTATTCAGCAAGGAGTCATGGCCAACAAAAAGGAGTTGTTGTGCCGTCCTTACGGGACTTGGAAATTCTTCGATCGTTACCCGGCACTGCCGTGCCGGACGACGGATTGGAACCTCCCTTCGGGAGTAGCCTTGGGGCAAGATTCAACAGCAGTGTGAATCGGATCCGCACACCAACCAGTCGAGCTTTCTATTCTTCCACTTCCACCAGCTCTCCGCGTTCCGCCTTGAACTGGGTGATGATCTTCTCCTGCTGGAGGGCGGGGACGAAGTCGTAGTGGGACATCTCCATGTTGAAGCTGCCGCGCCCCTGAGTCATGGAAGTCAGTTCGGCGCCGTAAGTGAGCATCTCCGCCATCGGCACTTCAGCTTTTACGATGGTTTTTCCCGCCTTGTTGTCCATGCCCTGAATGCGTCCGCGGCGTGAGTTCAGGTCGCCCATGATACTGCCGGCGAATTCGTCGGGGATGGTGATCTCGACCTTCATGATCGGCTCAAGCAGCGTGGGCTTGGCCTGCTCCATGGCCTTGCGGAAGGCGATACGGCCGGCGGTCTTGAAGGAGAGTTCGTTGGAGTCCACATCGTGGTAGCTGCCGTCATAAAGGATGACGCGGAAATCCACCACCGGATAGCCGGCGAGGAAGCCGCGCTGCGCTGCTTCGACAATTCCCTTTTCCACAGCAGGAATAAAGTTCTTGGGAATTGCGCCGCCAAAAATATCATTCACGAACTCAAAGTTTTTGCCACGCTCGAGCGGTTCCATTTTGATTTTGCAGTCCCCATACTGGCCGTGACCGCCGCTCTGCTTCTTGTGGCGGCCCTGAACATCGGCGCGCCCGCGAATGGTTTCGCGATATGGGACTTTCGGTGCCTTCAGGTTCACTTCGGTGTGATAGCGGCGCTTGAGCTTGGAGACGATGACTTCAATGTGCTGCTGGCCGGTGCCGGCAATGAGGAATTCTTTGGTCTGCTCGTCGCGGAAAAAGCGCACCATGGGATCTTCTTCCATGAGCTTGTGCAGGCCATTGGAGAGCTTGTCTTCATCGTTGCGGCTCTTGGGTTCGATGGCAAAGGTGATGGCCGGCTCCGGCAGCGTGATCGCGGGATAGGTGATGGGATTGGCTTTATCACCCAGCGTGTCTCCGGTGACGGTGTCTTTCAGCTTCGCAACAGCGCCGATGTCGCCGGCGTGCAACTCCGGAACCGGAGCCAGGTTTTTCCCCTGTGGAACCGAGAGGTGCGAGAGCTTTTCAGAAGTGCCGCGAGTGAAGTTCTGCAGCGTAGCATCGTTCTTCACCACGCCGGAAAAAACTTTGAAGTAGGTAATGCGTCCGGCAAAGGGATCGTTGGCTGTCTTGAAGACATAGAGCGAGGCGGGATCGGCGTCAGTGACGTGGCGTTCGGCTCCGTGCCCGTTTCCGCTTGCATCGGGAGCGGACGAAACTGCGGCATGCTCAGCGGCGGTGGGGAAGTAGTCCACGACGAAATCGAGCAGATGGTCGGTGCCGATGTTGCCCAGACCGGAAGCAAACAGCACGGGGAAAATCCTATCGTCACGGATAGCCTCGTGCAGAGCGGGGATGAGATGGTCTTCAGAAATCGTGCCTTTCTCGAAGAACTCCTCCATCAGCTCGTCTTTGCCTTCCGCCACAATTTCAACCAGCTTCTCGTGAGCTTCTCTGGCTGCGGCTTCGAGATTGGCGGGGGTCGGACCTTCTTTGCCTCTGCCGGGACCTCCCATTTCGTAGGTGTAGGCTTTCATCGTGACCAAATCCACGACGCCCTTCAAGTTTTTTTCGCTGCCGATGGGAAGCTGCACCGGCACGACCTGGCGGCCGAAGGCGCTGCGCAGGCTCTCGACAGCGGAGTCGGCATTCGCGCGCTCGCGGTCCATCCGGCTCACGACGATCACGCGCGGCAGGTTGATCTCCTCCGCGTATTGCCAAACTTTTTCGGTCACAACTTCAACACCGGAGACGCCATCCACCACAACCAGGGTGGCTTCCGCGGCGCGCATGGCAATTTTGGCTTCATGAGCGAACAAGGTGAACCCGGGCGTATCGAGCAGATTGATTTTGGCGCCGTGCCACTCCACGGGAGCGATACCCATGCTGACGGTCATCTGCCGGCTGATCTCTTCTTCGTCGTAGTCGGTCGTGGTGGAACCATCATCCACGCGGCCCAGCTTGGGCGTGGCGCCGCCGGTATAGAGCATGGCTGAAACCAGAGAAGTTTTTCCCGAATGAGAGTGCCCGATGACGACCAGGTTGCGGATGTCCTTGCCTTCGTAAACCTTCAAAACTGCCTCCTTCAATGGCGAGCACGGCCCGCGCGCAGGCGAATTGATCCGAAAAGTTGTACTTGGTGGTTAACTTTTGGTCAAGAGGATCGCGGGCTCCAGTGGACGTGAATCGAACTGGCTTAAAGAGACATTATCCCGCCGGAATGAGGGTTTTGGGAAGAGCGGGAGGGCAGCAGGTGATCTGGTCATCGGGTGACCGGGTGATCTGAAAGAGCCATTACGCGAAGAGCAAGAGCGTAGGCGCCGGCTCGGGCTTGTGATTCAGTGTCGCCATAAGTCAACACGCCTGGAATTTCTGAAATTTTCGGCAATCCAGCCCGTCTTCACATTGAGAATTTCATCCGTGAGAGGCCTATTGCACCGCCGAGCTGGATTCACTGCCCAGAAGATTTTTCTGCTTGATTTCTTCGTAGCAGCCGCCGCAGACCAGGGCGATCTCGATCAGCTCTTCCGTGGTGTCATTCCATCCGTTGTGCTCAATACGGATCAGTTCGCAGCCGTTGCACCAGGCATCGGGATAGGGGTTCTGGCGGTCATCAAGATCACAGAAAAATCCGAGATATTTTCCGTACACCAGGTGCTTGCAGACGAAAGCTTCGTGGCTGACCCCGTGCTGGTCACAGCGGATGGTTGCCATACACACCTCGGCATAAAATTTTTCAGGCCCGAACCACTCCCGTCGAGAGCGCGTTTCATTTTACCTCGTTTTGTGAACGAGGCAGGCAGGTTAATTTTGTTAATTCGCGGAAGTTGTTGGCTGGTTACGAGAGCCCAATACTCTTGCGAGATGAATGAGTGAAGACCTTGAATTCATGGTCCATCTCCAGTTCCGGGCTGAACCGACGGAGGGGGAAAGACGGCGTTTGGCGCGGAAGAAGTTGGGCTGCGCACGGCGGATCACGAAAGGAAGTCTGCGCGTACTCTCCCCGGCCGCCCCACAGAAGTGGCCGCCGCTAACGCTCAAGAGCCGCATCGATTTTTTCCTGATCAAAACCGACGATTACCGAACCATCAATGACGATTACCGGAGTGGTCATGTAACCAAGTTTCTTGAGATCGATCAACGCGCTGGGGTCCTGCGCAATATCTCTCTCTTGAAACCTCATGCCTTTTTGCGAAAGATACTCTTTCGCCTGATCGCAGAACATTCACCCGTGCTGGGAATAGACAACGATCTTCAATATCCGCCTCCTGATGAATTCACATTTCCGGCAGTCAGGCGCTGGATCGCGTCCCTTGCTCCACCGATTACATCGCGAACGGGGCCGCTAGAGTAAACCGGTTTCGGCGGAGCATCCTGCCAGACGGCTCCGGGCGCATACACGGCGATATAGTCCCAGACGACGGTTGCGCGATTGTGCTCGCCCATCCGGTGGGACAAGGCACGTCTACGATCCCAATACTGGCTCGCCCGCACGTCGGGGACACGCGCCAGAGCAGAGGTTGAAGGCGCTGCAAGATCAGTGGCCAGCACTGGCTCCCATACGACAAAGGCGCGCACCTTCTTATCACTTTTATTTCATTGAGCAGATGTCCGGTTGCAGAGGCCCCCTGCAGGCAATACGCTCAAGTCGGCGACAGCATCACGAGAACACGAACGGAAGAAGCTGAGCTGTTGAAAGCAGTCTTCAAAGGAGTGACATCGCCCGACGAAAAACTTACGAGAGCCGGTTGTCCTTTGGGCGTCGAATGTCCACCGTAATAGTAGTAGGCGGCAGCCAGAGCCAGGATGACCAGCAGGATAAGAGAAATTTGCCTTCGAGTCATGATTTACCTGCCAGGAGATCAGCCAATAAATTCGCTATGACTTGGGGATAAAAGATCATGACCACGACGACAGTCGCGGAAAACCATAAAAGGAAGGCGCTGATTCGACCTTGCTTGCAGTTGCATTGCTTGGCGCGCCAGGACTTATAAAACCCGAACGCGACCAGCAGCACGGAAAGAACCAGCAAATAAGGCCGGAGCTGTGCAACCAGAACTGAAGTACTCGCCGCGCCGGCTGCGAACAGAAATGGCAGCAGCGGCAGGCAGCAACTCGATGCGACAATCACGCTGCCGAGAGCGCCAATGCTCGCCAGGACCGTGCTTTTAGAATCGGGTTTAGCCCTTGCGCGGTTTTCTTCCATTTGAGACTCGCTTGCTGCTACTTCCGCCGTCTAGTTCGTCAAGCTTGGAAAGCAGAGGACAACAGTCCTTATGCTTAACTGCAGGGCTCGCGCGCAGCTCCTGGTCACATGCACGGAGCGCCTTCACGAGCTCCGCCTCAAGGACTCGGAGCCTTTTCACCTTTTCGCGAACCTCCGCAACCTTGCGTTCGAGCAAAAACTGCACTTCAGGACACGCGTGAGACTTCTGGCGCAGCGCCAGCAACTCCCGAATTTCCGCCAGAGAGAAGCCCAAGTCCTGAGCGTGGCGGACAAACGTCAGATTGTGTATCTGGTCTTCGTGAAATAAGCGATAACCGCCCGCACTGCGAGCAGGGACCTGTACGAGCCCGAGTTTTTGATAAAAGCGAACTGTATCTACGCTGACGCCGGCCAGCTTCGCGACCGCTCCGATGTGAAGCGTATGTGCCATCTATCCACAACGATAAACCCTGGAGTTAGCTCCAGAGTCAAGGGTTTTGCGCAGCTTTTTTTGTGTAGTGGATGGCGCGGGCGATCCGGAGGCGCCCATAGATTTTCAGGTAACGGCTTGACTCATGATGGTCGAGTGTCTACCATTGTGGTGCGATTGATGGTCGAATGTCTTCTATGGCGAAACAGACACCCGAACGCGCGAACCTTCTTCAAGGCACCCTTGACATGTTGATCTTGCGAACTCTTCTTTATGGTCCTGCTCACGGCCACCAGATCGGCAAGCATATTCAGCGGACCACGAATGATTTTCTCCAGATGCAGCACGGCTCGCTTTACCCCGCGCTACACCGGCTGGAACGAAGGGGATGGGTCACCTCGAAATGGGAGACGGCTCCAGATCGTAATCGGGAATTCAAGTACTACCGGCTTACGGATCAAGGAAGAAAGCAGCTAGTCGTCGAAGAATCGCAATGGAAGCAGATGGCAGAAGCTGTGGCGCGGGTGATGTGGCCCACGCATGAGGAGAGCTGAAATGAAATGGTGGCGTCTCGGGAAACGCGATGCTGATGTGGAACGGGAGCTCGAATCGGACCTTCAACTGGAAGAAGAAGAGCAGCGGGAACAGGGCATTGCTCCAGAAGAGGCCCACTATGCCGCCCTACGCGCATTCGGTAATCCCAGTGTGATTAGCGAGCAAACTCGTGGGGTCTGGAGTTGGGACAGGCTTGAGACTCTTCTGCGCGATCTCACAATCAGCATCCGCACGCTCGCGCGGCAGCCGGGATTTTCAGCGGTGGCGATGCTGGTAATCGCCGTTGGCATGGGGGCTACCATCTCGCTGTTCACCGTGGTCTGGTCGGTTCTCCTGAAACCTCTGCCATTCGATCACCCGGAGCAACTCGTTCGGCTGTACGAAATCGGTGACACGTTTAAGAACAACGTCGTCGCCCCCGGCATTTACAGCGAATGGAAACGCGAGAGCCGATCGTTCTCCGGTCTCGCGCTTTATAAGGAATGGCCGCAGTACAACCTCTCCGAAGGAGGTGCGCTGCCCGAACAGGTCCAGGCAATGATCTGTTCCTGGGACCTTTTCGCCACGCTCGGCGTCCAGCCCAGCATTGGACGCTCCTTCACGGCGGAGGACGACCAGCCTTCCGCCAACGGAACCGTCATCCTCAGTTGGTCTCTTTGGAAACGCCGCTTCGGCGGCGATTCTTCCGTCATCGGCCGCAAAATCGATCTGGACGCCAAACCTTACACCGTGATCGGCGTGATGCCGCGTTGGTTCGCTTTTCGCGAGCAGAAGGTGCAGATCTTCCTTCCCGTGTACCACGAGAAAACGCCCGAGGAGATGGCCCAGATCGGCAACCACGGGTTCGTAGTGATTGGAAGGCTGAAGCCCGGCGTCACGCGCGAGCAGGCCACAGAGGAAGTCTCGGCGATCGTGCGCCGCATCCACGACGCTCATCGCGACCTTCCGTTCATGAGCAACAGCGCGGGGATGTGGCCGCTCATCGATTACCTGGTGCGCGACGTGAAGCCCGCGTTGTATATACTGCTTGCCGCAACCGGTTGCATGCTGCTGATCGCGTGCCTCAATGTCGCCAATTTGCTGACTGCCCGCTCCGCGGCGCGAGGCCACGAACTTGCCATCCGGAC
>DATEGH010000254.1:0-6314 GCA_035280185.1 Terriglobales bacterium | reverse complement strand
CCCGGGTCATGCCGCAGGTCCCAGAAATCCTCGGGATCGTAGTGACTGATGTTGGCCAGATCAATCACCGGCGCGTTCTTTCGCGCGCGATACGCCACGACTTCTGAAGGACCAGCACCTTGAAGATTCACCGATAGCATGATGCTGTCCTTCCCGATGCGCGCCCGCGCTGGGGTGCCTTCCTCGCCATAGACTAGAGCTTCCCCGCGCTCCAGCCTCGAAGTGGCCTTGTCCGAAGGCTTGGGATCGCCGCGAAGGAAGCGTAGTTGGTTCAGTGTCATGCCAGCGCGCACGATGATGCTGAAGGTGCGCGAAGCAATTTCCGCGTAGAGCCTGCCCTTGTATCCGGCGCGGACCTTCTCGAACTCGACTCCGTAGTCCGTGATCAGCCGGGTGAAAATGTCGAGCCGCCCGGTGCTGCTTTTGGGATTGGCGCGGGCGGAAATGTCCGACGGCAAGTCCAGCTCTTCCAGCAGCGGAACAATATAGACACATCCCTTCTCAAACACCGTCGTGCGGGTCAGGTCCACGGCGCTCATCTTCAGCCCGGCATCCGCAATCCCGCGTTCCACGGTGGAGTGCTGCGGCACAAAACTCGCCTGCACACGATAGCCCACGTCGCCCAGCCTGAGATCGAGGCTGGCTGGCTGAATCTGCTGTTCCGTAACCTCCGGGAAGCCGCGAATCTGCCCGGCGGCAATCAGTTCGCGGATCTCCTGCGAGGGCAGCATCCCTTCGTTGCGTACCGGCTCCTGCGCCCGCTCCTGCAACTCCGGAAAAAGCCCCGGTTTGGCGTTCGCCTGTGAGATGGACATCCTCCAAGTTTAGCGATTGTGAAGCATGCAGGATAGCACTAGGCTTTACATGAAGGCAGAGCGGCGTGAAACAGAACTGCCAGATTGAGAGCCGGCGAAGATCTCAATCCTCAATTTTGGCGGTTCCATCGATTCTAGGAGTTGACTATCCCCCGGGGTACGGGTTTATCCCCATTTATCCCCACTTGTCCCCATTTGTAGTTGTCTTTTGGTCTGCCTATCCCGAGGGGTGCACCCCCAAGCCCTGCTGCCGAGATGTGAAGTCTCATCAAATAGCGCTTAGCCTTTGGCTTGCTTCTTTTTTCAAAGATCTTCTCTTTCCGCCCTGGGACGGAAGCCTACGCTGATTACTTTGCCATATATTCGTAGACAAAGTAATAGCGAAAATAAGTCTGCGTGCCTGGAGGCGCTTGCCAAACTCTGTTAATTTTTTGCCTCTTTCCGGCTGCCGGCGTAATCTTAATAAATCTCTCGCGGGACGCCTGACTTTCAATGCACTTAAAGGAAGGTGGAGAGATGAATGTATTCGCAGATATCACCAAGACCATCGGCCGTACGCCGCTGGTGCGCCTGAACAAACTCACAGCCGGCATGGGCGCTACTGTTGCCGCCAAGCTGGAAGGGTTCAACCCCTGCCATAGCGTGAAAGACCGCATCGGCGTGAGCATGATCGATGAAGCCGAGAAGGCAGGCAAGATCCAGCCCGGCAAGACCGTTCTGATTGAGCCTACCAGCGGCAACACCGGAATCGGCCTGGCCTTCGCCGCCGCCGCAAAGGGTTACCGGCTGATCCTCACGATGCCGGATACCATGAGCCTTGAGCGCCGCGTGGTGCTGCTGGCGCTTGGCGCGGAAGTAATCCTCACTCCGGGCCCCAAGGGTGTGAAGGGTTCCATCGCTCTGGCCAACCAGTTGGCGCAGGAAATCCCGAACGCCGTCATCCTCCAGCAGTTTGCCAACGAGGCTAATCCTAAAGTTCATCGTGAAACGACAGGTCCGGAACTGTGGAACGATACTGACGGAAAAATTGACATTCTGGTTTCCGGCGTCGGCACCGGCGGCACGCTCACCGGTGTAGGCGAATACATCAAGCCGCGTAAGCCGTCATTTAAGATCGTGGCCGTTGAGCCGGCAGACTCGCCTGTGCTCTCCGGCGGCAAGCCTGGCCCGCAGAAGATCCAGGGGTTGGGCGCCGGCTTCATTCCCCAGATTCTGCGCACTGATCTCATCGATCAAGTCATGACCGCAACGACCGAAGAATCCGTGGAGATAGCCAGGAAGATGGCCAAAGAAGAGGGCCTGCTGATCGGGATCTCCGGCGGCGCCGCTGTGGCTCAGGCGCTGAGGCTGGCAGCCAAACCGGAAAATGCCGGCAAGTTGATCGTGGTGGTGGTGCCGGACTTCGGTGAGCGCTATCTCAGCACTTTCCTCTTCGAGGACCTGCGCACCCAGGCGCAGCAGTTGTCCACGAAGGATGTGGAACTGCCAACCGAATTGGTGGTGAAATCGGGCGCGTAAGCAACTTTCGGGAAAGTTATTTACGATGAGGCCCTGATCGGGCCTCATTGTTTGAGTGCCGGCTCTGTACAATATGCGCCCGAGAAGCTATGCCATCGATTCGTCGAATTTGTGTGTTCTGTGGTTCTTCCTGCGGCGCCAGCCCGGCGTATCGTCGCGCCGCCGAGCATTTAGGACGGTTGCTGGCCGAACGCCGCACCGGTCTGATTTATGGCGGCGGTTGTATTGGGCTGATGGGTGCGCTGGCCGATGCAGCACTTGAAGCCGGCGGTGAGGTCATTGGGGTAATTCCCGACTCGCTGTTGCGGCGCGAAGTCGGACACCGTGGCGTGACCAAGCTGCACGTGGTTGAGACCATGCACCAGCGTAAGGCGCTCATGGCCGACCTGGCCGATGCTTTCATCGCGCTGCCCGGCGGCTACGGCACGCTGGAGGAATTCTGCGAGATCGTCACATGGTCGCAGTTGGGAATTCAGCAGAAACCCTGTGGGCTCCTGAACGTTCAAGGCTATTGGGACGGGCTGTTATCCATGCTCGAGCACGCCGTGAATGAAGGATTCCTGCGCCCGGAAAACCGAGATCTCGTTCTGGTGGCATCCTCGCCGGAAGACATGCTGGAGCGACTCCTGGGATGGGAACCGCCCCCGCGAGTTGAAAAATGGCTGGATGAGAGGAAGCGGTAGTCCGCATTTTTCCGTTTTGATTCTGTTTTGATGACGGGAACTAGCTCACGTAGAAACCCTCTTGTGAATCCCAAGCCGGTTTTCAGACATCAAGCCATACAAGCTGCCTGACGCGCCGCCGTTTCTCTTCGTTTCAAAGCAGAGAACAGGCTAAAATAAGAGTTCCAGCATGTTTGAGCGTCTTAACCAAATCGAAGCCCGGTACGACGAGTTGACCCGCGCGCTTGCCTCGCCCGAGATCATCGGCGATTCGTCCAAATATCAGAAGACCGCCAAAGCCCACAGCGAGCTCTCCGAGATCGTTGATAAGTACCGTGAATACAAAGACTTGCAGCGGGGAATCGAAGAGAGTAGGACCATGGTGGCCGAGGAGTCTGACCCTGACCTGCGGCAGTATGCCCAGGAGGAACTCGTCCGACTGGAAGAGCGAGTCGCACAGACCGAAAACGAGCTGAAAATTCTGCTCATTCCGAAAGATCCCAATGACGAGAAGAACGTCATTGTTGAAATCCGCGCCGGCACCGGTGGCGACGAAGCCAGCCTGTTCGCCGCCGAGATTTTCCGCATGTATACCCGCTTTGCTGAAACCCAGCACTGGAAGGTCGAGGTGCTTTCAACATCGGAATCCGGTGTGGGCGGGCTAAAAGAAGTGATTGCCATTATTGAAGGCAAAGGCGTCTACTCACGCATGAAGTACGAGAGCGGCGTGCATCGCGTTCAGCGCGTGCCGGAGACGGAACAGCAGGGCCGTGTACATACTTCGGCGGTGACCGTGGCGGTGCTCCCCGAAGCGGAAGATGTCGACGTGAAGATCGAGGCCAAGGACATCCGCATTGATACCTTTTGCTCATCGGGGCCAGGCGGACAGTCAGTGAATACCACCTACTCCGCCGTCCGTATTACTCACCTGCCGACCAACACCGTGGTGAGCTGCCAGGACGAGAAGTCGCAGATCAAGAACCGCGAGAAAGCCATGCGCGTGCTGCGCTCCCGCCTCTATGAGATGGAGATGGAGCGGCAACAGCAGGCGCTGGCCAAAGAACGCAAAGCCATGGTGGGTTCCGGCGACCGCAGCGAAAAAATCCGCACCTACAACTTCCCGCAGAACCGCGTCACCGACCACCGTATTGGGCTCACCCTTCACCAGCTTGGCGACGTCATGGACGGCAAGCTTGGCCCAATTGTGGATGCGCTGGTCACGCATTATCAGGCAGAAAAGCTGAAGAGCCAGGCCGAAGTCGTGGCGTAATCGGGAGCTCACCGCAGAGGAACAAGGCGCATTCACCGCAAAGTACGCCAGGCATGCGGAGATTTGGCTTTCCTTTACAACCTGCCTCAGCGACCGCTTTGCCTGCCGCGCGAGTAAACCGAAATTCGTTACTTTCCTTGTGTCAGGTTAATTCGCTTTTCTCTGCGCTCTCTGCGCGCTCTGCGGTGAGCTCCGGCAGTTGCCTTGCTTTGCCTTCTTTTGCGTCCTTTGTGGTTGACCCGCTTTGCTTCTCCCGCATGCTTTGCTGTAAAGTCTCACGCCGTATGCAGCTCAAGCAGGCCGTGGATGCCGCCTACAGGCGCTTTGTCGAAAATGACGTCCCCTCGCCGCGGCTCAACGCCGAGCTGCTGATGATGTTTGTCCTGGGCCGAGACCGCTCTTACCTCTTCGCCCATCCCGAGCGCGAGCTTTCCGCTCCCGAGCAGGAGGAATACGAGGATGTCATAAACCAGCGAGCGAGCGGGTGTCCCACACAATACATTACCGGACATCAGGAGTTCTGGGGACTCGACCTGCTGGTCTCGCCCGCCGTGCTGATCCCGCGACCGGAAACCGAACATGTGGTAGAGACCACTCTCGAGCTGGTGCAGAGCTATTACCAGGAACACCAGGCAGCAGATTTCGGCCGCATCCGGATTGTCGACGTGGGAGCGGGGTCGGGCGCAATCGCGCTGGCTTTGGCAAGCGAACTTCCGCAAGCCGAAGTTCACGGCTGCGACATCTCGGAAGAAGCTCTGGAAATGGCCCGCATCAACGCCGCCCGGCTCGGTTTGGGCTCGCGCGTCTTGTTTCGCAAATCCGATCTGCTCGAGATCTACGCCGGCGGCGAGCCATTCGATTTCATCGTTGCCAACCCACCCTACGTGGGCGAGTCTGAAGCAGACAAAGTGCAGAAACAGGTTCGCGAGTTCGAGCCGAAAATCGCGGTTTTTTGCGGACGGGAAGGCATGGATGTGTATCGCCGGCTTGTGCCCCAGGCGCACCAATCGCTTCGTCCCGGAGGCTGGCTGATCATGGAAATCGGCTACTCGAGCGAAGCCAAAGTCAAAGAGCTCTTGGCCTCACAGCGGGGATGGTCAGACGTTCAAACCACCGCCGATCTGCAAGGGATTCCCAGAGTTGTTGCCGCGAAAAAAGAGTGATTGATGCAGGCGACGAAGCGGAAGCCTCAGCAGGCAGCCGAAGGGCAGCGGGTAACGTTACGTGCAACAGGAGCGACAGGTTGAGGCGGCCGTTTTTCGAGCGAAGCGCTGCCATGCACAAACTCCACCCACTTTAGATCGTGCTGCAGGAAGGAATCGAGCGCCGCTGCTGCCACTTCAATTTTGGTTCCATCTGCAAAGCTAATAACCACGCTCGCCTCCTTTTGATTTTTTTGTCCTGTTCAGTAGATGATTGGGCGGCAGCTCACGCTTCAAAAATCGCGGAATTTCCAGTCACATTCATGCTTCTTCTGCTGTGAATAGGGGAATCAACGCGCCTCGCGGGCGCCGCATCTCATTCATAGGCCACGAGCAGAATAAAGGAGAGCGTATGCCGCATTATGGAGTTCTTCGCGATACAAGTCTGGAAGGAGTGGAAGACATTCGCGGCGCTGAAGTCTACGGCGTGAATGACGAAAAGCTGGGCAAAATTCAAGATGTCATCTTTGACCATTCCTCGGGCGACATCCGTTACGTTGTGGTGGACACCGGCGGATGGCTGGGCGGCAAAAAATTCATGGTTCCCGCAACTCGCGTGGAACCCTACGGCAATCACGACGATAAGTTCTATGCTGAGCTCGATCGAGAGCGCATCCAGATGCTGCCCGAGTATGACGAGAGGCACCTGAAGTCTGAAGATACCTGGTCAGACTACGAACGGCATTACCAGGACAGTTGGAACCAGGGCAACGTGATGTACAACCGCAAGACCGGCCGCATTGTGACTCCTCCTCCGCAGGACGTGCAGGGCACTCGGACGAAGCCTCTCACCCAGGAAGGAAAAGAAAGTCTTGAGCGCGACTTTACTCCCGAGCGAGTCGGTCAG
>DATEGH010000253.1:0-3919 GCA_035280185.1 Terriglobales bacterium | reverse complement strand
AAGCCGAATGGACCAGTTACAACCCCAGCCTGGAGCGTCCGCTGCTGAACTCAAAAAGATTTCTTCAGGAGATACAATCCTCCGCCACGGGCCCCGAGCCCGCAGGAGTCGAGGGCAGCGGCACCGCCGTAGCGGCCGCTTCGGCTGGCGAAAAAAAATAGACGGCTCATATCGTGGGCAGATGCACTTTATGACGCCTTACCTGCTAAGGTAACCCTGGCAAAAATATGGTACACACCCGATAGTGTTTTGCTTCCCTTTCCGCTACTCTGATACAAATTCAGGTACTCTGGCCGTTACTTAATAAGGAGTTAAGAGTGAAACCTGCACGTTTGTTGTATCTAGTGGCGCTGTTTGCCATGTCATTTCTGCTGGCTTGCGGCAGCAAGTCCAGCACTCCCGCAACCACAACCGACTCTGCGGCCTCGGCGAACGGGAGTTCGACTTCTGCTGCTGAAACCAAACCCGCCAACACGGCCGTGGTAATTCCGGCCGGCAGAGCCATTGTGGTTCGGCTGGGCGAAGGCTTGAGTTCCAAGGACAGCCGGTCTGGGCAGAGCTTTTCCGCAACCGTGGCCGAACCGGTCGTGGTGGATGGCAAAACCATGATTGAGCGCGGCGCCTCGGCACGAGGCAGCGTGGTTGCGGCCGAAGGCATGGGACATTTCAAAGGCGGCGCACTGCTCTCGGTTCGCCTGAATTCAGTAATGATTGATGGCGCCATGCGGACCATTCAAAGCTCGGTGGTAAGCCAGTCAGTCAAAGGCAAAGGCAAGCGGACTGCCGGCTTTATTGGCGGTGGCGCGGGCGCAGGGGCGCTTATTGGCGCGCTGGCCGGTGGCGGTAAAGGCGCTGCTATTGGCGCGCTGGCTGGAGCAGGCGCAGGAACGGCAGGCGCTGCCTACACCGGCAACAAGGAAGTGGTATTCCCCGCCGAGCGAACGCTGAGCTTCACGTTGAAGAAGTCGGTTGAGGTGCAGTAGCAAGGTCCTATAAGAAAAAGTGAAAACGGGAACGCCTAGGCGTTCCCGTTTCTTTTTTAGCAACTCTAAAGCAGATAATCGCCCCGGTAGAGCAGCTTGCCACCTACGATTCGCGCGTCTTTGGTCAGGCGGTGCTCTTTGGGCGGCTTTTCATCAATGATGTGAAGGACTTGATGACCGTGGCTCACCAGGTAGTCGGAAACCAGCATGCGATGACAACGGAAGTAAACAGCTTCGGCGCACATGATGGCCGTCCGCCTGCGTTCCGCGTGCTCCACCAGTCGCTCAATCGCGCCTTGGAACTGCGGGGTGAGCATGTAATCGGCATAGTTGCGGAACGAATCGTTCCGGAGAGCAATGTTGGGCGATTGCTCCGCAGGCATCTGCTTCTTGCGCCTGCCGCCAAGGTCCTTCTCCCATAGGTAATCGGCGCCAATTTCCGGCAGCCACAGCTCGAGATGTTCGCGGTTGAAGTGCGGATGGCGGCGCGACATGGGAAAGGCCCGAATATCCACCAGCAGCCGAATGTCATGGGCTTGCAGCACGTGGGAAAAATCAGCGAGGTCACGAGTGGAATGGCCGAAAGTGTAGATGGTAGACATTGAAGGCGCGAAGTAAATTCATTTACCGCAAAGGACGCAAAGTTCGCAAAGGAGCAAGAATTTGCTCAGCCTTACTTTGCGTCCTTTGCGTACGTTGCGGTGAAATCAGGATCCTCCTCCGCTCAAGGCCAGCAACGCCTTCACTAAATCCTGTTCTTCGTCCTCCAATACTGTGCGCAAATCGAGCAGAACGCGGCCCTCTTCCACGCGGGCCACAACCGCGGGGGTGGCGGAGCGGAGTCGCTGCGCGAGTTCGTCGGCGCTGAATGCCTGGGCGGTGATGGCGAGAAGGAATGTTGGAAGGGTTGAAGTAGGAGCGGAGCCGCCGCCCACCAGCGATTCGCCTGCGACAATTTCCACTTTCAAGTGGTGCGCAGGCCTGAGTTGCTCCTGAACATGCTCGGCTCTCGCCCGGATCTGTCCGGCTGAAGCCTGCATCATGCGAACAAACGGAACGGCCTGATAATCGCGCCGGATGTACTCCATAAGCGTGGCTTCCAGCGCCGCATAGATCAGCTTGTCCACGCGAAGAGCGCGGAAGAGAGGGTTATTGCGGATGCGCTTGATGATCTCTTCGCGCCCGCTCAACATGCCGGCTTGGGGACCGCCCAGCATCTTGTCGCCACTATAGGTCACCAGGTCCACTCCGGCGCGCAAGCTGTCGGCAACTCCGCTCTCATTCACGCCGAAGCTCCGCAGCGGCAACAGCGCTCCGCCGCCCAGGTCTTCCATGACCGGAATCTTGTGCTTACGTCCGAGCTGGCAGAGCTCTTCCATGGACGGCTGCTCAGTGAACCCGATGATGGCGAAGTTTGAGCGATGGACCCTCAACAGCAGCCGCGTCTTTTCATTGATCGCGCGCTCATAGTCTTCAATTCGTGTACGATTCGTCGTTCCCACTTCGCGCAGTTGAGCGCCGGACTTGGCCATTACGTCAGGCACGCGGAAGGAGCCGCCGATCTCTACCAGTTCTCCGCGTGAAACCACAACTTCGTCACCTTCGGCCAAGGTGTTCAGCGCTATCATCACTGCGGCGGCACAGTTGTTGACCACGACTGTGCGAATTCCGCTGACGCCGTCCTGATTCAGCAGGCGCGAGAACAGTCGTTCGACGTGCACATCGCGCTTGCCGCGGGTTCCGGAAGCGATGTCGAATTCAAGATTCGAGTACCGGCCGGCAACTTCGCTTATACGCCGTAGCACGGACGCTGCCAACGGCGCGCGCCCGAGATTCGTGTGCAGTATCACGCCTGTGGCATTAATCACAGGTTTAAGGGAGAAATCCATTGCCGAGCGCAGTTGGCGCGTGATGGCTTCGCTCATCTGTGCTGTCGCAACCTGCACAGCGTCCGCCGATCCCAGCCGTCCTTCGCCAATCTCGTCGCGGAGCTTCGCAAGGACTACACGAACTGCATCAGCAACCGCAGCCTGTCCTTCCTGTTCGAGAAGCGGCTTCAGCGCTGGGTTGTGCAATAGCTCATCAACGGATGGAAGCAGGCGGTAAAGATCGGATTTTGAAACCGTCGGCATGGAAACGCTATTCTAGATTGCCAGAATCCCTACATTGCCAGAATCGCCGGAATTGCCAAAATTGAAAATTGAGTAGCCAGCCCTGGGCAAGATTGTTAAAAATTCTAAGTGCACTTTCGAGTTTTGTTGAATGCCTGAAGGAGATCCTTCGGCTCCGCCTCAGGACCTCTGCAGCGGGCTTCCGCTTCGCTCGCGCCCGCTGAACGCCTCAGTTTGGATTCTTAGGCACTCATGGCATTTCTGGCAATCCCTATCATCCCACTTCTACCAGCCCATATCTCCTCTGCCAGCGCTGGCGAAGGTGCTGCATCACCGTCTCGCGGTCTTGGGGCGTAATCTCAGGATCTGTGTTGTCGACAATGCGATTCGCCTCACGCCGCGCCAGTTCCAGCAGACTACGATCCCGGATAATGTTGGCCACGCGCAACTCGGGAACACCGGACTGCTTGGTTCCGAAAAACTCTCCTGGTCCGCGAAGCTTGAGGTCAAGCTCGGCAATTTCGAAGCCATCCTGAGTGCGGACCATCGCTTTGAGGCGTTCTTCGCCTTCAGGTGAAATCTTTCCGCCGGTCATCAGAATGCAGTACGACTTTGCTGCTCCACGTCCGATGCGCCCGCGAAGCTGGTGCAGTTGCGAAAGCCCGAATCGCTCTGCGTGCTCCACCACCATCACGGAGGCGTTGGGCACGTCCACGCCGACTTCGATCACTGTGGTCGAAACCAGCACATCAATTTCGGTGGCCTGAAAGCGGCGCATGGTTTGCTCCTTTTCTTCCGGGCTCAGCCGGCCGTGCAGCAAGCCCA
>DATEGH010000252.1:0-6945 GCA_035280185.1 Terriglobales bacterium | reverse complement strand
TTCTACGTCGCCCACCTGAGCGAGATACCCGGTGCGCCCGTGCTCAATGACTTCCGGTACGCCACCCACGGCAGTGGCAATGCACGGCACTTCGCACGCCATAGCTTCCAAAGCGGCGAGACCGAAAGACTCGAGTTCGCTGGGCATCAGCATCAGGTCGGCGACGGAGAGCTTCTCGCTCACGCGATCCACCTTGCCCATGAACTCCACTTTTTTTCGCAAACCCTTCTGCCCCACCAGCCACTCGGCGCGCGAGCGCTCAGGACCATCGCCCATCAGGAGCAGGCGAGACGGAATTTTTTTCTGCACGCGGTCGAAAATTTCAATGACATCGCAGATCCGTTTCACCGGCCGGAAGTTGGAGACGTGGACCAGGATGCGCTCATCGGGAGCGGCAAACTGGCTGCGATTTTCCTGCGCTTTAGGATCGCGCCGATAGACGTCGCAGTTGACGAAGTTGTAGATGACCTCAATGTGATTTTGAATCTCAAACTCCTGGACAGTCCGCTTCTTCAGGTAGTTGGAAATGGCCGTGACACCGTCACTTTGCTCGATGGAATAGCGAGTCACGGGTAGATAAGAGCGGTCGGCCCCCACGATCGTAATGTCTGTTCCGTGCAGCGTGGTGACGAATGGCAGCTTGCGCGGCCGCTCCATGGCTGCGAGCATCTGGCGCGCGAGCAGAGCGCTGACCGAGTGCGGAATGGCGTAATGCACGTGCAGGATGTCGAGATCGTAAATATCCGCAACTTCAGCCATGCGCGTGGCCAAGGCCAGATCGTAGGGCGGATACTCGAACAGGGGATAGAGTGAAACCGTGACCTCGTGAAAGAAAATGCGTGGATGCTGCGCGTTCAGCCGGATTGGCTGCTGGTAGGCGATAAAGTGGACCTCGTGACCGCGGTCTGCCAGTTCGATGCCTAGCTCGGTGCCGACGACTCCGCTGCCGCCGTAGGTCGGATAACAGGTGATTCCGATTTTCAAGTTCCCTCGCGTGTAGCTCTTGGATTCACAGCGGTAATCTGGGATTCACAAACCTGGAACCGAAGCTGGACTAGAGTTCGGCGAATGAGATCAGTTGGATTCCCCGCCGCGCGATGGTCTTCCTGATCGCCTCAGAAATGAGGGCCCGCAACTCAATTTCTCGCGAGGTTGTAAGCCGCGTTTCAGCCGCTAAAAGATCGGCGTCAGAGTATCCAGGATGGCAGACAAGTTCCCAGGTACCTTCGGGCAGCGCATCCAAAATGGCTCCAAGCATTCGCTCGTCCAGTTTCCCCGTTGCAGCGATACCGAGGGTACCGTCAGTGGTTTTCATTCCGGCTTCGGAAACAGCTTTGCGAAATTCGACAGCGAAGATTTGAAATGCGCTCACGCCCGCGCAGCGAAGCCACATGGAAGGAGTCGCGAGCACCCGCCGACCCGACCACGTGCGTGCCGGCTCGAAAGGATTTCTTACGGCGCGAACGCCGCATTCTTTTGCCGCCCGCAGCGCCGGCCGCAACACTTGTGGAAACATGTGCGTATGTTTATGGCTATCGAAATGTGTGACAGATAGGCCGGTTTGCTGGATTTTGCGGATTTGGGCGGCAACTTCGTGCTGGACTTCATCAGTAGCAAGCTTTCCTCGCAACGCATTTTGGGCAAAATTCTTAATGTTGTTCTTGAACTTTCCTGAGCCGTTGGTTATGGGCGCGAGACCCTGCAGCATCGGGATGCCCTGGATCAGCACCGCATGGCACCCGACTCCGAGATTCGAGGCGATCTTCGCCAGATCTACAGCTTCATCGAACCGAGCCGAGTTGGCCATCAGCGTGGTAGAAGTGACAGCACCGTGAGCTGCAGCTTCCGCTATCCCGCGATTCACTCCGGAGGTCATGCCGAAGTCGTCAGCATTAATGATGAGCCGGCGCACGAGGGAGAGTTTAACAGTATCAACGATTACCCGATGGCCTTACGCCGTCTTGACCGCGGGCTGCGGCTGCTTTTCGTCAAGGAAGGCTTTGATCTTTTCCAGCAGCGCAGGAAAGAGGTCTTCTTTCTGGAGGCAGGCGACCACGTCTTTGCCGCCGTCCACCGGACCGTAGCCGGTCACGATGATGACAGGGATGTTGGGGTCCTTCTGATGTACGCGTTGTGCCAGTTCGATGCCGTTCATCCCTTCCATGCGGAAATCGGTCACCAGGATGTCGAAGTCTTCTTCGTCGAATTTGCGGAGAGCGTCTTCGCCGTTGTAGGCGCTCACGGCACGATAGCCCTGCATCTCCAGAATCTCGCAACTCAACCGCGCGAGGACTTCATGATCGTCAACAAACAGGATGGCTCTCATTCGACTCTCCTGGACCTTGATTTCGGTAGATCGCAACGGCTGGGCGTGGGCGAAGAGACACAACGTCCACTCTGGTTTGTTTCCAACCCAGCCGGAAAAGATGCCTGTACGCCGCAGGATTTTCCGCTCAGTCCTCCCCTGCCTCTAACCCATGTTCTACTAAGCACTTATTCACCTGTGCCCGGGACATAAAGCGTTGGAACGTTGCTGGATTTTACCAACTGATTGAAGGCCGGCACGTCCTGGGACAGGATCTGCTTCCAAGCCGCCAACTGCTGATCGAGTTGGCCGCGCAGCATCTTAAACACCTCAAACTGTTGCTCAGTTGGGGCGCTGTCACCCGCCTGCACGATACCGCTGAGACTATCCAACTGCTCATTCAGCATGTTGGGAAACGCCAGATTGGCTTCCGAACCCTTCATGTTTACCTGGATCAGGCGCTCCTCAACCGGCGCCATCTTCTTATCCAAGACTTCCGATTGCTGAAGTAACGGTTTAAGTTTCTGGTCGGCATCAAAGCGCGCGTGCAGCGATTTCAACTCCCCTCGCATATCGCGAATCTGGTTCACTGCCTGATGATCGTCCTGGTTGGCGTCGCGAATCTGCACCGCCAAATCATACTGCTTCTGGAGGTCTTCTACCTTCACGTTTTTCACCCTCGGGTCCATCACGATCTCCAGCGGCTGTGATTGGCTTTGCCCGCCCACGGTCAGCTTCACCGTGTAGTGTCCCGGCATCACGAGCGGACCCTGCGGTCCCTGATCGCTGTAAAACGCTCCCGGAATTTTCACCGGAGCCTCAGACCGCAGGTTCCAAGCATAGCGATTCATGCCTGCTCCCGCGGGAATCGTCGTGACCTCCTTCACCTGATCCGGCCATTCCGGCGGCTGCTCCGGCCCCTTCTTCTCGCGGCTGGAAAGCGCGCGCACCAGCTTACCGCTGCTATCAAAAATTTCAAGCTTTACTTCATCTTTCGGCGCCGAGTTGAAGTAGTAGTCAATGATGGCGCCGGGCGGCGGATTGTCCCCCACTGGCCCTCGCCGTTCGATGTCAGTGGGCAAGTGCAGGCGCAAAGCCGTCTGCGGCTTGTAAAGCATCGTCTCCGCCGGCGCTGCTCCCGGCTCAATCTGACGAAGCGGCGTGATGTCGTCCAGCACCCAGAAAGACCGCCCGTGAGTGGCCGCGATGAGGTCATCGCCGTGGATGTTGAGGTCGTGAATCGGGACCGCCGGCAGATTCAGCTTCAGCGGCTGCCAGTGCGCGCCATCGTCGAGCGAAAAATAGACTCCGAGTTCCGTCCCGGCAAACAGCAGCCCTTTGCGCTTGGGATCCTCGCGAACGGAATGCACATAAGCGCCTTGAGGAATCCCGTTGGCAGTCATGATCCAGGATTTTCCCGAATCACGGGTGCGATAGATCATCGGCCGGAAATCATCGAATTTATGGCGATCCACCGCGATGTAAGCCGTGGAGGCGTCAAAGTGCGAAGGTTCCACAATGCTTATCAGAGCTTCCGGCATTTCTTTGGGCGTGACATTGCTCCAGTGCTGGCCGCCATCGGTGGTCAGGTGCAACAGGCCGTCGTCACTTCCCACCCAGATCATGTTGCGCTGCACCGGCGATTCGGCAATCGCAAAAATTGTGTCGTAATACTCCACGCTGGTGATGTCCAGCGTGATCGGGCCGCCGGAAGGCTTTTGCTTCGACTTGTCATTGCGCGTCAGGTCACCGCTGATCGCCGTCCAACTCTGCCCGGCATTCGTCGTCTTGTAAAGCGTGTCGCCGCCCCAGTAGAGCGTATTGGGATCATGCGGCGAAATCTCGAGCGGCGAAGTCCAGTTGAAGCGATGAGTCAGCTTGTCCGCGCCGTTGCCGGAAACATCCAGCGGCCACACGGAAATGTCAGTAAAGTTTCCATCGCGATGGTTGTAGCGCGAAATGAAGGCCTCGCCATCGGCAAACACCAGTTCCGGATCCGGCGGGTACGGCGCAATATATCCGCTTTCGCCGCCGCCCACTGGGTACCAATCCTGCCGGCCGATCACGCCATCATCGTCGAAGCTCTTGATGGCGACCGTCGAATTATCTTGTTGCGCTCCGTAGATGTAGTAAGGCCAGCGATCGTCGGTGATCACGTGGTAGAACTGCGCCGTCGGCTGGTTGTACTGCGTGCTCCAGGTGGTACCGCCGTCAATGGAAACGTCGGCCCCGCCATCATTGCCGTTGATGATGCGCCGGGGGTCGTCCGGATCAATCCACAACCCATGATGGTCTCCGTGCGGCGCAGGCAGAAGATTGAACGTCTTGCCGCCGTCCATGGAGCGGAACATTCCCGTGTTGAGCACGTAAAGCGTGTCCGGCGATTTGGGATCGGCAAAGATATGTGTGAAATACCAGGCGCGTTGGCGGAAGCGTCCGTCTTCGTTCACCAGCGTCCAGTTCTCGCCGCCATCGTCAGAGCGATAGATGCCTCCCTGCTTCGACTCGATCAGCGCATACACCCGGTTGGAATCCGCGCCCACGCTCACGCCAATCCGGCCCATAATCCCCGGCGGGAGCCCGTGGCCTTCCAGTCGCTTCCAGGTCGCTCCACCATCGATAGACTTGTACAGCCCGCTCCCCGGGCCGCCGCTGTTCAGGCTCCACGGCGTGCGATACACCTGCCACAGCGACGCAAACAGCGTCTTGGAGTTGTTGGGATCGAACACAACATCAATCGCGCCGGTCTTGTCGTCCTTGTATAAGACCTTCTGCCACGTCGCGCCGCCATCGGTCGAGCGGAACAATCCGCGCTCTTCGTTTGGGCCGTAGGCATGGCCCAGCGCCGCCACAAAAACAATCTTCGGATCCTTCGGGTCAACGATCACCGCGCCAATGTGCTGCGTGTCCTTGAGGCCCAGGTCCTTCCAGGTCTTGCCGCCATCCACTGATTTGTAAACGCCGGTGCCATAGGAAATATTGCCGCGAATGCAGGCTTCGCCCGTGCCTACATAGATAATGTTGTGGTCGGAAGGGGCAACGGAAATTGCTCCGATGGAAGCAATGTTCTCGCTATCGAAGATGGGCTTCCAGCTTGCGCCGGCGTCGGTGCTCTTCCATACGCCGCTCGAAGCTCCGCCAAAATAAAAGACATCAGGCTCGCCCGGGACACCCGTCACCGCCAGCACCCGCCCGCCGCGAAACGGCCCCACCTGCCGCCAGCGCATGGCCCCAAACAGCTTCTCATTCACCAGAGGGGGTGCCGCCTCCTTGCCCGGATGCACGGCAGTCTTCTTCGCCTGGGCGCCGGCGCCGGTCTTTTTGGCGTTCTTGTCCTCACTTCCCTGCTTCGGCCGATGCGACTGAGCAATCATGGAAAGTGAAAACAACAGCACAAGCAGCGCGCAGCAACCCCGTTTCCGCAACGTCATGGGCAAGGCCGTCTCCTGATGTAAGTTCAAGCGCAACATCATACGCCTTTCGCTGACGCGGAAAAACTTGTCGGAGTCCCCGACACCAGCTCAACCTCCGTTCCTTGATCGCTCTGGGATAAATGGGCTAAGTCGTTTAGTCCCTGGGATGACCAGGGGGTAGGCCCAGAATGCCTGATCGGATTTTCTCCGATCTGCGTTCGTCTGTGTCCACCTGTCCTGGCTAGTCGTGGATTCGCGGCAAACTCTTCTTCCTTCGTGCTCTTTGCGCCCTTTGCGGTGAACTCTTCCTCTTCTCCGATCTGCGCTTGTCTGCGTTGATCTGCGGCGACTTCTCTTTCCTTTGCGATCTTTGCGCCCTTTGAGGTGAACTCTTCCTCTGCTCCGATCACCCGATCATCCGATGACCCGATCACCCGATGGGCCTCCCCCGTCCCCTTCATCCCACCATTTACAGGACTTAGCTCATTCATCCCACCCTCAACCGGTTCAGAAAGTTCTTCTCTGATCTGCGCTTCTCTGCGTAAATCTGCGGCAAATTCCTGTTCTTTCTCTGCGTTCTCTGCGCCCTCTGCGGTACAGCCGTTCTCCAACACCATCGCCTCCGGCCGAGTCTTCTGGAACGTCAGCTTCCCCAGCGCCTGCAAGCCCAACTGCTGGCTGTACAGCAGCATCCCGGCGCGCTTCTCTGTGATCTCTTCATCCACCAGCGCCCGATTGATCTCCATAATGTTCAGCATGATCGAGTTCGCATCTTCCATCGCGAGCAGGTTCAGCTTCTTCGGACGCACCCTCGCCATCCGCTCATGCGCATAGCACAGCCCGCCAGTCTTCATCCGCGGCGACCCGCACCGTGTCCCGTCCTGAAACACATGCTCGCACCTGGGCGCCGCATCGGCCTTGGCCAACGACGCCATCTTCTCGTGCCACTCCGCCAGACTCGTCAGTTTGTCCCCGCGCCAGTTCGCCGGCAATCCCAGATCCTTGGCCATCTGCTGTTCGATCTCCTCGCGAAGCTGCTTCTTGATGATGGCCCGTGTCCTGGCCGCCGACTCCAGCCTCCAGTGGTGCTCCGCGTCGGCCCACGTGTTTCGATACTGCGGATCCCGGAACAACTCCGCCGACCACTCCGAAAGCTGCTCACCCAGCCCCTGGCCGTATGCCGGCCTCGCTTCGCCGTTCTGTTCCATTCCTTGCATCTGTTCCATA
>DATEGH010000251.1:0-11130 GCA_035280185.1 Terriglobales bacterium | reverse complement strand
AGAAAACGGCCATATCGGGCCGGCCCCAAGGCCCATAGACAGTAAAGAACCGCAGCCCAGTGACTGGTATCTGAAAAAGATGGCTATAAGCGTGAGCCATCAGCTCGTTGGACTTTTTTGTGGCCGCATACAGGCTCACGGGATGATCGACATTGTCCTGTGTTGAAAACGGCATTTTTGTGTTCGCGCCGTAAACGCTGGAACTGCTAGCAAAGACCAGATGTTTAACGGGGTACCAACGGCATCCTTCAAGGATATTGGCGAAGGCAACGAGATTGCTGTGAACGTATGCCTGAGGGTTCTGGAGGCTGTATCGCACTCCTGCCTGTGCCGCCAAGTGAATGATGCAATCAAACCGTTGGGCGGAAAAAAGTGATTGCACGCGCAGCGGATCAGCCAAGTCGAACTTGAAGAACCGAAAGTGTGGATGCTGGTGAAGCAATTTCAGACGGTCTTCCTTCAGCCTGATGTCGTAATAGTCGCTCAGGTTATCAACCCCGACTACCTCGCAACCATTGCGAAGAAGCCGGGCTGCCACATGCATCCCGATAAATCCAGCCGCTCCTGTTACCAATATCTTCATAGTTGTACCGCTGAACTGATTGGATCTCGATGGATCAGCCGCCTCGAAATATTCTCGAAGCACTGTATCTCCTCAGAACGTCTGTCTAAGAGTTTGCTAATCCAGCAGAGAGATCAGGTCGGCACTGCTGCTCAATAAGAGCAACTACGTCTCTCTACGATATAGTGCAATCCTCATTAAAGTTTCTAACTCCGCTCTAATTGAACTCACATGTTTCGGCATTAATTGATAGTGCTAAGTTCTTCGTGTGAGACACGGCCGCGGAGGGGCGCGGAACAACTTTTTCAGCGTTGCTACGTAACGGGAGTTTGGCTTCCAGGAAGCCAAGCGTTGACTTCCGGTCCAGATGAGAAAAACCTGTTCCACCATTTGATTGCGCGTGTCTCACATCACCAGACGGATACAGTTTGCCTTCCGGGGAGAAGTGAAACGGCGCTCCGATCGCCGTTGGGAGCTATTGAATGCAGCCTATCGAGAATTTCAGAAGGCAAATGTCCTCGCAATCAGCCCAGTTTGGCTCTTCTGCCAGCGGAGGCTCCTCCGAGTGGAGATCTATTGAACCAACGGCTCCTTCGCTAAATGCTCACTTAGCCAGCGTCCCACGATTTTCCACGCGGGCGCCCAAAATTCTCCTCTACTCGCACGATACTTTTGGGCTTGGAAATATTCGCCGCACACTCCTACTGGCTCAGGAATTCGTTTCGCATTACTCCGGATCATCGATACTCATTATTACTGGTTCACCCATGATCCATGCTTTTCGGATCCCTGAAGGCGTGGACTACATCAAGCTACCCTGCCTTGACCGAGTGGCGGCAGAACACTATGCGCCGCGCTTCCTCGCGCGTTGCGCTTCGGAAGTCAAGGCGACTCGCGCTGCGATTTTGAAACACTCAGTACTTGGATTCGCGCCCGACCTGATGATTGTCGATAAACGGCCAGCGGGAGTGGATGGGGAACTCCTTGAAACACTCACGGAGATGCGCTCGGAAGGAATGCGCACGAAACTGGTGCTCGGTGTACGGGACATTCTGGACGAACCAGAGCGCACACGAACGGTCCTGGCCAGTAACGGCAGCTTCAGCACGCTTGAACGCTTTTACGATGAAATCTGGATCTACGGGTCAAGATCGATATTTGATACAGCAAACGAATATGAGTTCCCGAAGCCCCTTCTGCAGAAGACCTATTACTGCGGCTATTTGAAGCGCCCCACTTGTGCGTCGACCAAGAATGGAGGTCCGCCGCGAGTTCTGGTGACCACCGGCGGCGGAGGAGATGGCAGTGACATTATCGAAGCATACCTGATTGGCCTCTCCAATCTAACGCGAAGCGTAGCTCTGAAAAGTACTGTTATCTTCGGTCCGCAAATGCCCGAGAGCCGCCGCTCAGACTTGCTGGCTCGGTTTGGCCATTTCGGCGACGTCACATTCCTGGACTTTGATCCAGACCTCACCAAGCACTATGCGGCAAGCGATCTCGTAGTTTCCCAAGCCGGCTACAACACGGTCTGTGAGCTTCTTTCCTTTTCGCAACGAGCCATTCTGGTCCCCCGGTCTGACCCGGTACGAGAGCAACTGATTCGAGCGCGGCTGCTGGCCCAGCGCGGCTATTTCGATATCGTCGAACCGCAAAATCTCACTCCAGGATTCCTGATTTCCAGTGTGTTATCTGCTCTGAACTCGCCAGCGCGCACGGGCGGGACCCTCGATCTGGAAGGACTTCCGCGTATCCGGCAGCGCATCTCCGCACTGCTTGAGCAGGCAGGTAGCGATGCGGACTGATGCCAGCTTGATCATGGTTCTGAGCGGATTCCCCCGTCGTTCTGAGACTTTCGCGGTGAATGAAGTTCTTGCGCTGGAGGAACGCGGCGTTCTCGCCGGAATCTTTGCTACCAAGCAGGGGGAAATTGAGTTGGTTCAGCCTGCGGCGAAACGACTGCTCCCTCGCGTTCAGTTGCTTCCCGAAGGATCTCCTCACGAGCAGGCTGAGTTTCTGGCGAAGCGAGTTCGTGGCGAAAACGTAAAAGGAATTCACGGCTACTTCGCCCATACTCCGGCAGAAGTTGCAGCTCATGCTGCAACTCTACTTCACAAACCGTACGGTTTCAGTGTCCACGCCAAGGATGCGCGCAAGCTCTCAGCCGAACTGCTGGCCAGTCGTGCCCGTGACGCCGCCTGCGTTATTGCCTGCAATCCTGACGTGGCGGGTGAAATTCAGGGTTCTGGTGCAAAGGTGCACTTGATCCCGCACGGAGTAGATCTTGAACGATTCAAGTCCACCCCTCTGCCTGCCGGGGAGCCGTTTCGGCTGGTCGCTGTGGGTAGGCTGGTTGAGAAAAAGGGATTTCATATTCTGCTCGCTGCCGTTGCCAGGCTATCGCATCCATTTCTACTGCGCATTATCGGCGACGGCCCAGAACGTTCTCGTTTGGCCTCACTCATCGAGGATCTCGGAATTGCCGATCGCGTGTCGCTCTGCGGCGCCAAGACTCACGAAGAGTTGCCGGATGAATACGCCGCAGCGCATGTCCTGGTTGCTCCCTCGCTCAAAGATCGAGAAGGCGACCGCGACGGCCTTCCTAATGTCGTGCTGGAAGCCATGGCATCCGGCCGTGCGGTTGTAGGTACGGATGCCGGTGCTCTGAGCAGCGCGCTTATACCTGAGCAGACTGGAGTTGTGGTACCGCAGGGCGACGCCATTTCTCTGGCACAGGCGCTGGAGTCGCTAGCTTCACAGCCTGAGCTTCTGGGTGCCTTGGGTTGCGGCGCCAGAAAATTCGTGAGCGCGAGATATGAGGTCGGGCAGTGCACCGAGCGATTTTGTCGTGTCATCCGGGAGGCGTATGCCTGAGAAGTCCGCTCAAATCGCAGGGCAGGCCGCCATAGCCTATGTGCTTAAAGGATTTCCGCGGCTCTCTGAAACGTTCATTTCCAGTGAAATCTACCGCATGGAACAGAACGGGCTTCGGCTGCGTTTATATGTGATCAAGCCTTCTGAGGAGCGCCCCTGTTCCTCGCGTACCGTGCAGGGGATCAAAGCACGACCGTTTTACCTGCCAGCCACGACATCGCTCAAGGAAGCGGCTCTTCCGCGCTGGCTGCGATTGCACATTATGGATTTCCTGCCGGCGATGAAAAGGGCATTCGTATGCCATCCGCTGCGCTTCACGCGAGCTGCGCTGGGCGCCCTTGCACAGGCAGTCAGAGCAAGACGAACCTTCTGGAGTTGGCCACGCAAGGTCTACCTCAAAGAGTTCATGCAGGCTGCAGTGATCGCCGATCAATTGCGGCTGGCTCCCGACGTCAAGCATCTGCACGCGCACTTTTGTCATGGCGCGACTACCGTTACCTGGCTTGCTTCAATCATCAGCGGAGTTCCGTTCTCGTTCACTGCGCACGCGAAGGACCTTTACTCGCCATCTCTCAATCCTGCCGGTCTGCTGCGGCGCAAGATGGATGCTGCGCGATTCGTGGTGACTTGCACTGACGCCAATCGTGAATATCTGCAGCAGCAGGGGAGTGCTACTCCCGTTTACTGCATTTACCACGGCCTCAATGCTGATTTCACGTCGCTCCTCGCTGAACGCGGAGCAGTGCGAACTGCGAACGGCCATGTGCGAGCGTTAGCCGTAGGCCGCCTGGTGCGGAAGAAAGGCTTTGATGTCTTTGTAGAAGCGTGCTCCTTACTGAAACAAAGAGGCACGAAATTTGAGGCTTGGATTGTCG
This sequence comes from Terriglobales bacterium, assembly GCA_035280185.1. Lineage (GTDB taxonomy): Bacteria > Acidobacteriota > Terriglobia > Terriglobales > Acidobacteriaceae > Angelobacter. Next base: position 6,819 of record DATEGH010000251.1, on the reverse strand, counting down.
GAGAAAGCGGCGAGCACGAGCAGCAGCTAAGGACAAGAATCAGGGAGTTAGGTCTTTCCCAGTATGTCCGATTGCCTGGTCCAATGTCTCAATCGGAATTGTTTGAGGAATACACACGGTCCACGGTGTTCTGTCTCCCTTGCCGTGTCCTTGAAGACGGAGACCGCGACGGCATCCCGAATGTTCTGCTCGAAGCCATGGCGTGCGGCGTGCCCGTGATCAGCACCACTGTATCGGGCATCCCTGAGGCAATCAAAGATCGGATTAATGGCTTGCTTGTCTCCCCCGAAGATCCGCAGGCGCTTGCCGAAGCGCTGCTGCGAGTTCATGGTGACCCTGGTGTTGCGACAGCCCTTTCGACCGCGGCGCAGAAGACAGTTCAACAACGTTTTAATGCTGAGATCTTTGCTGGCCGTATGGCGGCCCTATTGCGGGAGGCAATCGCGTGAGCGCCCAGCCAAAGCCAATCTACGAGCCTGAGATAACCAGACCGCGACATGTATTTTGTGCTGTCGAGCATGAGCACCGAAATCTGCTTGTTGCACAAGACGTATGTGCCGGGCGCTTCACCCAAATTGGCATAACGTTCGAGCTTGGGACCAAGCCGGACTGGTTTACGCCAGTGATTGATGGCGATCGGGAGTGGCGAATCGAGTGGAGCAAGTTCTACTACGGGCTGGATCTAGCGTGGGCTTTCACTGAAACGGGAGAGCAGAAATTTCTCGTCGCTTGGGAAGACCTGGTTGGCTCCTGGATTCGCCAGGTGCCTCCCGATTACGACGTAAGTGATGTGATTGGCCGGCGCATCCAGAATTGGATCTATGCATGGCAGGAATTTGTTGCTGCTCCTCATTTTGTGGCATTCCGGCCTGGGTTTGAGCAGTTGCTGGTCACCAGCCTCGAGCAGCAAATCCAGCATTTGCGCCATCACTTGAGCCCCGAACGCAATCACCGCACCCTCGAGCTATACGCCCTGTTCATTGCTTCCCTGGCACTTCCCGGGATTGGGTCCGCAGATCTCTTGGAATTCGCGATGGAAGAGTTGCACAAGAATCTACAATGCGACGTTCGCGCAGACGGCGTTCATCGCGAGCACTCCACCCACTACCACATGCTTGTGCTGCGATCGTTTGTTGCTGCAAGAGAAAACGCGCGCAGGTTTGGACTCAAATTTCCCGGATCCTACGATTCGACGCTGGAGCAAGCATGCGAATTTGCTGTGCATTGCCACAGGCCGGACGGCCAGATCCCGGCGCTTTCTGACAGTGATACCGGTAACTATTCCAGCGTGCTGCGGCTGGCCGCGACATTGCTCAACAGGCCCGATTTTCTGTATGCCGCGACTGGCGGCATGGAAGGTCTCCCGCCCAGCCGGCGCTTCGTAAGTTTTCCTGAGGCCGGTTATTACGTTCAGCGCAGCGGCTGGGGCGATCGCCAGACTCCCTTTAACCAAGAGCGATACTTGATCTTTGATTGCGGCGCGCTTGGGGATGGAGGCCATGGTCATTATGACCTGCTCAATATTGAAGTCAGCGCTGGTGGACTGCCTCTCATTGTTGATCCAGGACGCTATACCTATGCAGAGCAGACTCCGAATCTGAGGCACTGGTTCAAGGGGACAGCCGCGCATAACACCGTATGTGTCGATGGCCTGGACCAGGTCCCCTATCGTCCCGGAAAGCCGAAATGTCCTTTGCCCGAAGCACGGTTTATAGAACGGTGCAGTGCGCCCCGTTTGGACATGCTTTGCGGAGTCGCGCGTAGTCCCTCGTACGAAGTAGTGCACACGCGACGCATCTTCTTCATCGCTGGCGAGTACTGGATCATTCACGACCGGCTGCGCGGAGACACACCCCATCGTTTCGATCTCCGGTTCCACCTCTCGGATGGTGCATGGGAGAACACTGTCGTTACCCTAGGCGGCAGACAGGCGTCTGTTCTCGCACCTGGAGTTGCTTTGCTGTTCAATTCGGCAGCTGTTCCTACCATTGAACCCGGTTGGGTGGCTCCGAAGTATGGCACCAAGCGGCCCGCTCCGGTGGTGAGCGTAGCCGTAGAAAATCGTGAAAGCATCGATTTCATCACGGCCGTTGTTCCGTTGGAATCGCACGAAGCTGCGCCTGAGTTCAGAGTTTGCTTCGACCGCGGCGACGGCTCTGATGCAATCTCGGCTCAACTCAGTGGTGTGGGGCAAAGCCGGGCTGCCACAGATCACTTGATTTGGAGTTCCTCGATCACCGCACACGAAGCCGGACCTTTCCACTGCCGAGCCTCTTCGGTTTGGTGGCGGACGTTCGGTGATGAAAATCTCTCGGAGTTAATTGCCTGCAATGTTCAGGAGCTTCGGTGGAAAGAGACCGGGAAGAGAGAGTACCTGCATTCCGGCAATCCTTCGGAATGGCTCAGTTGGGAACACGGGTTGGCTGCTCGCTGCGGAGGCCGCGAATGAATACCGCGGTGGCCCTTCTTCAACCCGATGCCGTGTTCCCCCAGCGAGACCTCCTGCTGGAACCGGATTTCATCGCAGAAAAACTGGCCGCGCGATTGGAAGACCGAATTCAAGTTCACATGAAGAGTTGTGAGCGCGTGCGGGCCACCTATCGTCCTGGACAGAGCTTTCGCGTCAGCTACAAATTTCGAGCGAATGGCGCGGACGGAATCGTCGCAGCTCGCGCATTTGGGACCAGTGCACATACTTCTGAACTTGATAGCTCCACCGGCTTGAGCAATCCAGCTTGGGATACCGGATTCTTCGATCGCGAGACGAATACGGCCTTCTGGCTCTTTCCGTCGGATCGCAAGATCAAAAGCCTGCCTCAGCTTATGCAAGAGCCATATACGGTTTCCGACCCGTTTGTTTCCGGATGGGTGGAGAGCCGGCTTATGGCCTATGCCTCAGAAAAGTGCGCCACCGTACAGTGCCTGGATCGTGAACGGAACGTATTGGCCTATGCCAAAGTGTACGCAGGAGATGAGGGCTTCAACTGCTTCGAGATTTACAACGCCCTCTCGTCCGCTTGTGATCAGGGAAGGTTTTCCGTACCCCGTGCTCTGGCTTACTCGAGCGTTCACCACATCTTGCTGCTTGAGGCGATCGCAGGAGTTCGCATTGCCGATCTCGCTGATGAACAGTTGGAGAATGCAATACGCGGCCTCGGTAAAGCAGTGGCGACACTCCACAGTACTCCCTTGTCTGCTTCCATCCCGACGTTCACACGCTTCGAGCCGAAACGATTGAAGGAAATCGCCGAAGGAATTGCCCTGGTTCGTCCTGATGTGGAAGAGATTGCGCTGCGACTGTCTGACGCTCTCTGCTCCACAGCAAATGACAGGTCGGATTCTGTCGTCTGGTTGCACGGAGATGTCCATCCGAAGAACGCAATCATTCGTCAGGGCAAAATGACATTGATCGATCTTGATCAGGCGGCCGCAGGCCCCGCCGCGGCTGACGTGGGAAGCTTCCTCGCGTTGCTGCGGTACGACGTGATTACCGGTTCCGTTTCGAGAGAACTGGAATGCCGCCTGAAGCATGCATTTCTCTCCGGGTACCAGGCGTGTGGCGAATTACCGGAAGATACTCAGCTGCGCTGGTTCACTGCTGTGGCCCTGTTCGCTGAACGGGCTGCACGTGCCGTGAGCCGCATTCGCCAGAAGGGTCTGGAATACTTGCGCGACCTTCTCGTCGAGTCACAACAAATTCTGGATGGGAAAGATGCCTGAGTCGCGCAAACAGACCAAGGCACGATTCAAGCACCTGGTGCTGAATCACCTCGCAGGTCAGAAGGGCGGCTTGTTGGTGGCGGCGTGCTGCACTCTCCTGCTTTCGGGGGCTGATCTATTCCGGCCCTGGCCGCTCAAGATCATTTTCGATTACATCCTCCTCAACAAATCTGTCCCACACCATCTTTCGTTCGTGCGCAGCTTACTCGGAATGGGGAAGATCTGGGCGCTGGTCCTGGTTTCATTCACTATCGTCCTTATCACGGTAGTGAAAGGATTTGCTGCATATTCCCAGATGCACATTACTTCGCGCGTGGGATTTAAGCTGGCCCATTCGCTGCGCAGGGAAATTTTCAATCATCTGCAGAAGCTCTCGCTCTCGTTCCATCAAAAAATGCCGTCGGGCGAGTTGTTGACCAATATAAGCTTTGACACCAGCAGCTTGCGCGACGTATTCAGCGAATTTGTTCTAACTTTCGCTTCCGAGCTTCTGACCTTGATTGGAATGTTGGTGGTCATGCTCTTTGTGAATTGGAAGCTGAGCCTGATCGTAGTCGCCACGGTTCCTCCTCTGATCTTCCTCACCTTTCAGCGATATCGCAGGATCAAGGCTTCCGCAAAGCGGCAGCGCAAGGCCGAAGGAGAGATCGCGTCTCGTGCCAACGAAGTGTTGTCGTCCATCCTGGTGGTGCAGGCCTTCGGGCGCGAGGAGTACGAAGGAGAACGCTTTGAAAATCAAAGCGTGGAAACCCTGCACGAAAGCATCAAGACCGCCCGGATGGAAGCCGCAGCCGCTCGTGGAGTTGACATCATTGTGGCTGTGGGAACCTTCGCCGTAATCCTTGTGGGATCTCTCCTGGCCTTGGACGGGCGGATGACGCCCGGCAATGTACTGGTGTTCGCTTCCTACATGAACAGCATCTACGGCCCGATTCGTAGCCTCGCGAAGCTCTCGACCAAATTCAGCCGAGCGATGGTGGGCGCAAATCGGATCTCTGAACTTCTGGATCTTGAGCCAGACGTGCAGGACCAGCCTGACGCCATCGATCCGGGCCGCCTGCGCGGAGAAATTGCCTTTCAAAATGCGTCTTTCAGCTATGGCGAAGGTCGTACCGTATTGAGCGGAATTTCCTTCAGAGTATCCCCGGGAGAGCACGTTGCGCTGGTGGGGCCGTCGGGATCTGGCAAGTCCACCCTTACGGCTCTGATTCTGCGTTTTTATGACCCGCAGCAAGGCTCGATCACGATCGATGGTCTTGACCTTCGCGATATCCGCAGAGACGCGCTACGACGCGAGATAGGGATCGTCCTCCAGGACTCATTGCTATTTGGCACTACGGTTCGGGAGAACATTGCTTATGGAAAGCTGAACGCCAGCATGGAAGAGATTATCAATGCGGCCACGGCGGCGAACGCGCACGACTTCATCATGGAGCTGGAAAACGGCTATGACACCGCGCTCAGTGAGCGCGGTGTGAATCTCTCAGGTGGCCAGCGCCAGCGTATCGCGATCGCGCGGACGTTCATCCGCGATGTCCCCATGTTGATCCTTGATGAGCCAATGACAGGGCTCGATGTAGAAAGTGAAGCCGCTGTTCGCGACGCTCTTCGGCGGCTAATGGAGGGCAGGACTTGCATCCTGATAACGCACGATCTTCAGTCTGCTGCTGAAGCGGACCGGATCTTGATGCTGGGTGACGGACGGATCACAGATCAAGGGGCCCATTCTGAGCTCTTGCAGCGAAACCAGGAATACCGAGAGTTATGGAAGGTAAAGGCTGGGAATGGCGCGATGAAATTGCGGGATATCACTGAAGCTCCGAAGGCTCTCTTCCTGGCAAATTCTGTAGTGAGGCAGTCATGAATAAAATTCTCAACATCCTTGTTGCCGCGCTCTTTTCTTGTGTGGCTTTGGCCCAAGCAGGCGTGATGGTCAGCGGCATCGCCCAAGACCAAACTGAAGCTGTAGTTCCCGGACAGACAATCTCGCTTGTAAACAAGGCAAACCCACAGTCCGTTATCAAAACGGAATCTGACGACGCCGGCCGCTTCAACTTCACCAATGTGCCGCCAGGTGATTATTTACTGAAGGTAAAAGCAAAGGGCTTCCGTTCGGTCGAGATGCCCGTGACAGTGCGCAACCGTTCAGTGTCCGGAATCAATCTGGTGATGCCAGTGAAGGATGCAGAAGAATCGGTTGACGTGCGTGCTTCGACTTCACAACCGGCAGGGGCGGAAAACAACACCAATGCCGTCCAGATCAACGAGGAGTTGATCAATTCTCTGCCATCTCAAGGGCAGGACATTCTTTCCGTCGTCAACAACTTTCTCTCGCCAGCAGCGCAAGGACCTGACGGACCATCCGTCGTGATTGATGGTGTTGAAGGGACAGACCTGGACGTACCCACGGATTCCATTAAGAAAATCAACATCAACAAGAACCCTTATTCACCGGAATTCAGGCGTCCAGGGCTCGGCCGTATCGAAGTGACCACGAAGAATGGATCGCGCGGCCACTTCGATGGAAAATTTGCCTCGTACTTCCGCAACGATGCAATGGATGCGCGTGATCCATTCGCCGATCAGAAGCCTCCGCTCAACCGCCGCATGTTTGAAACGACGTTTGGAGGCCCCTTCCCCATTCGCCATGCTCGCTTTTTTGTGAGCGCATCCCGATTGATGGACGACAGCGCCGCGATCGTAAATGCCACCACTTTGCAGGGACCTGTGATTCAGAATGTGCCTACTTTTCGCACCAACACCAACCTGCTCGGCCGGCTTGATCTCCGTCCCAATACCGGCAACACAATCAGCTTGATCTACAACTTCAATTCGCGTCCCGAGAACGATCGCGGCGTTGGCGGTCTCAGCCTGGCTTCGCATCAGAGCAGCAAAGACGACACTAGGAATAAAGGCCAGATCATTTATACCGCTCTCGTATCACCGACACTGCTCAACGTCGCCCACCTCAGCTTCGAGCAACGGAATGACCGTGACGGTATTTTCTCCGCGCTTCCAGAACTTGATGTCAAGGGTGCATTTGTCGGAGGAGCGAACCAGAACGCAGAGAGCGCCGGTGAGAGAAAAATGGAATTTCAG
>DATEGH010000250.1:0-17228 GCA_035280185.1 Terriglobales bacterium | reverse complement strand
CTGCGAGCTTGAACGCGTGCTTCCGGCGTACGAACTTGAACATGTGCTTCCAGTAGAGGGCTGGAGGAGTCCAGCCTTCTTCCGGCAGCACAGGAATTTTCCTGAGCAGACCGGCTTCCGCGTGCAGTCGCGGATGAAATTTTCAGAAAGGGAAGCGATGCCGGCTTCGAAAGGAGGACCTCGATAGAAAAATTTTTCTCCTGGATTTTTGTGCCTTCTTGATCGCTTTTTAGCGAGCCGGGCCGCCACGGCCCGGTCTTTTTTGTCTCGATCCAAAATCAAGAATTTCCGCAATAAGGAATTTCCGCGAAAATGCATTACTGCTGCGGGGCCGCGCTGGCGATGTCCACCGCAACGCGCCACTTGCCATCCTTATCTTTCTTCCAAACCGTGACGTAGCTGCCGGAGAACGGCTTGTCAGACGCACTACCCTGAAACGAGCCGCGCGTGTAACCCATGCGCCCGTCCTTTGACACTTCGGCGGACTCCACTGTCCAGCCTAATTTGAAGGTGGGATCAGCGAACGACTTGGTCCAATCCGCTTTGATCGTCTCATTTCCGTGCATCCATTTTCCGCTCAGATCGCACATATAGGCATCGTCACCGATAAAAGTCATGAACTGGTCCACGCTGCGGGCGGCGACTGACTTGGCCCAGTCCTGGTCTGCTTGTTTTAACTTCGCCGTGTCGTCTGATGCAGCCGCCAAGTTGAACGCCAGAAGAGTCACAATGGCTGCCAGAAATGTTGCTCCTGTGAATTTGCGCATACTCATCCTCCGCGAGTGGGAATTAGAGCACAGAGGCAACATTCGCAGCAAAACGTTCCAACGTTGCCGGTGCCTCTCTTTCATGAAGGAGTGAGGAAAGCCGCCCTCCGGGCTGATGGGCTTGCCGACGGACGGCCAGGGCAGTGTCCTTTTGCCGAGTTCATCCCTGTACTTGTTTCGTATTGATTCCTAATAAAGGGCAATATAATATATAGAGTTGCCGCTCAGGCGGTGAGGTTGAAAGATCTTTGAAAATTGAAGCAAATGGCAAATAGCAACTGGCAATTAGCGCCCCTTATGTTAATCCATGAGTCAACTCGAGGCTTCGCGATTGTGCACCTCAAATCTTGGTGTGCATAAATTCAACCCTGGGATGGGACGAGCTAAGTCCTTATTTTTCGGGGATGACGGGGAGGGGGTGGGGATGGTTCTAAGGGTTACCGAGAAGTAAATCAAAAAATCGGGTGATCCGGTGATCGGGTGAGCGGGTGATCGGAACCCGAATCATGCCGAGTGTTTTGCCTTCACTGGGACCGTCGCTGCCCACACTAGAGACTTAAAAGCAAGGGTCACTTCTTGTTGCCGACCGGGTTCTGCTGCGGTGCGTTGGAACTCGCCGGCGGCAGCTTGATGCTATGTGTGGACTGCACTCGCGAACTGCCTGCCCCGGTGGCTTTTCCCGGCCGGGTCAAGCCGGGAAGGCCCGAAGCGGGCGTCGGCGTGGTTCCAGCCGGAGCAAAGTAGCGGTCGTTCATTTCGATCTTTACCGGCTTCAAGGTCGAGTTCATTTCTTCTTCCATCTTCTGGCGGAAGAGATCGCGAATGATCTCGCCCTTCACCTGGTCGAGTGAGTAAGTATCGCGCGCGCTCAGACGATAGAAGGTGAAGCCTCCGGTTTCATTTTCGATTCTGGTGACCTCGCCGAGCTTGAGGGCGAAGACGTCCTTCTCAATTCCGGCGGGGAAGCTGGCGCGGCGGCGCAGCCCGTTATCGGGAAGGAAGGCGGGAGCAGGGATTCCCAGATTCAGGAAGCCTTCGTTCTGGAGCTTGTCCATGGGTTCGCCTTTCTGAGCACGCGCGCGCAGCTCCTGGGCCAGCGTTTGCGCCTTCTTCTCAAAACCCGGATCTTTAGGAGATTTGGGATTGAACTTGGGCACGAAGAGCCGCTCAGCTTTTACGGCTTCATACTGCGAAACGTGAGCGTGATAGTAGCTCTCGATTTCCCCCGCAGAAGGATTGCGGTGCTTTTCCTCAATGGCACGGCGATAGGCTTCAGCCAGGGTACGACGGCGCGCCAGCTCGAGCAGTTCCTGGACGCGCGGGTCCTTGTCAACGCCGCTTTTCAGCGCGGCTTCCGACAAGATGTAGTTTTGCGCGTAGGTGTCGGCGACGGTGCGAATCGCTCCCGGAGCAAACACTTGGCCGCCGAGACTGACGGCATCGAGCACGGTCTCAAACTGCTCGCGGCTGATCTTCCTGTCGCAAGCGGAAGAGTCCTGAGCCTGAGCAGCGCCAGCGGAGCAAAGCCCGTGGAAAGTGATGACGGCTGCGTCCGCAGGAATCTCAACCGCGGCAGAAGCCGCCGGAGTGGCTGGCGAAGGTTGAGCCGTGGCTGCGTTCGCGCCGCTCGACGGCGGGTTCATTGCCGCTTGCGAGCTTCGGGAAGCTCGATCCGCTCCGCTGCCGGCGGGAAGAGATCCGCGTTTTTGTGCCTGAAGACCGCTACACAATGTGGCCACAGCAATGGCAACCAGTATTGAACGACGCATGGAAAATTCCTCGCTGAAGCTGATGGGAGGGAGCCATCAGGATGGAAACGACATTTATCGGTCAGAACGTGCGTTTCGCCAATCGGGCAATTGCCTGAAGACCGGCGAACGCTCTTGCTCGACTAAGAACAAGAGGTCCCGCCTGAGCGAGGCGAGACCTCTCTTGCTGCGCGCAGCATGTCAGGGTGCAAGCTGGTAGATGTGGCCTTGACCTGGTGTTGCGGTGGTTCCGGCAGTGGTCACGCTGGGATCGTCTCCAGCGTAAAGCGATCCGTCAGGCGCAACCGCCAGACCACCGACATTCGAGAACGCTGTGGTCACAGCGCCGATGATGCCGGAGTCGGCCCAAATAGTGTCCTTCTGCAGCAGGATGTCCCACTGGTCCACTTGGCCGAAGTCGCCGATGCCGAGCGGCGCGCTGCCGATGTAGAGCAGGGCGTGCGACGGATTTCTAGTATCAGCCGCCAGCGAGAGCGGGTTAACGATGTTGAGCCTTGGCGTGGCGCCGCGCGTGGCTGCCGGACCAACAATCACGGCCTTGCCTTTGGTCAAGCTGGGCGAGGCGCGAATGATCACCGTGACGTTTACGGTCTCAGCTAAATAGAGGTCATTGCCGATAAAGAGCATGCCTCGCACTGCCAAGCCGTTGGAAGTTGTGGCGACGCGTATCGGAGCAGCGGGCGTGGTTGAAGGCGTGGTGATCTTGTTGATGTTTCCGTTGTTGCGTGAGCCGACGAACAGCGAGCCTTCCGGCGCAATGGCAACCGCGGTTGGTTGCAGATTTCCCTGGCCGAGATTGGCGGAAAGTCCGAGACTCTCAGTCGTGGGATCGAACACCACGCGGTAGATCCCGGAACTGGCTGCTGCTGCATCAGGAACGTAGACAAGGCTCCGCACGGAGTCGAAGTAAGCCTGGCCAGGAACGAACGTCGCGACCGGTTTGAAGCAGTTTGAGAGCGCGGCCACGCCCGGACTGCTGGAATCGACGCGGCAGAAGCCCTGCGAGGAATCGGACACCCAGGCATGCGTGCCGATCCACGTGAGTCCATTCGGCTGCGTGATGCCGGCGGCATAGAGTGCGCCGGTTCGCGCCGCTGGAGGAATGGGAGTGGGAGAGGGCGCCGGCGGGGGCGGGCCAAACTGGGTTTGCACTGCGCCTTCGGTGGTCGCCGGAGCCGTTACGACGTAGAGCGAACCAACATTGTTGGTGGCAGCGCCGGGAGCTGTGGGATCGCCGCCGATGAACACATCACCGGTGGGCAGATCGTAAGTCACTCCCCAGACTTGGCCGTAGCTGAACGTCTGGCCGTTCTGGATCCCGTTTTGCGAGTAGATGACGACGACATTGGTGGTTGTAGCGTCGTAACGCAGCACGCGGGTTCCGTTTTCCATGAACAGATAGCGAGTGCGATCAGACGAGACGGAGTTGGAGATGCCGAGCACGCCGAACATTGCAGTGGCATTGCAATTTCCGCGGCACGCTGCGGCGTTGGCGATGCGTTCCAGCCCGATCAGACCGGTATCGGCAATGTAGAGGTCACCATTAACAAAGCTGAGGCCGTTCACTGGACCACCGCCGCTGGCCGCTTTGCCCACGGATTCCACAGTCTGAGTGGCGGGATCTCCGGCAGGATTGGTGATGCGCTTAATGTCGCCGGTGCTGGTGAACGAAACATAGAGCTTGCCGTCAGGGCCGAGCGAGGCCGATTGCGGCAGATTGCCCGCGAGTCCGCCATTGGGAGCGAGTTGCACGGCGGAATCGATGGTGGAGTTGATCGCATTCATCGTAAGCCGCCAGATGCCGGTGGCTCCGGTTGCGTCGGTGATGTAAACCAAATTGCCGTCCAGTTCCGGCTGGCCGTTACCCGCGGCAAAGCAGGTGCTCAGGTTGATGACGCCGGAATCAATGCGGCAGAAGCCGTTGGCGATGTCAGCCACCCAGACGCTTCCATTCCAGCGGATAGCGCCCCGAGGCTGGTTGAGCCCGTTGGCGACGAGGGTCCCTGGCGACGCAAGAGCGGTGCCGGTGCAGAAGATCAGCAGAACTACGCCAGCGATCCATGCCCGGGCGCGAGACAAGGATTGCAAGGCATGGGGAACACTCTTGCGGGGGGAACGTAGAGATCGAAAGTTCATATTCGTTTTCCTCTTCCTTCAAGTATTCGTGCTCTCCGCTCGCGGCCTTCTCATTGCGGAGAAGGCCGGAGCGGGCGAGCAGTTGAGTTATTGGCGCAAGAGCGTGATCCCTGAAGTCGCCGAACCGCCGGCGCTCGAGGTCACGGTGACTACGTTCGGCGCATCAATATTGGCGAACGTGAGCGAGTACGTTCCGGGAGCAAGGGGAATTGCTGGCCCCATGATTCCGGTCCACGGCAAGCCTGTTGCCTGGTTGATCACGTCGAGCGTGCAGGTCAGCACGATGTTCGGCGTGAGGTCGGTTACGTTCACGATCAGTCGCGCTTTGGCCTGGCGATAAACCACGGAGGTGATCGTCACGACATCGGTCTGCGGATTCACTACCACGGTGACGGTCGCTGTGCCGGAGAGTCCGGAAGCAGCGCTCGTGCCGGTAACGGTGAATACCAGTGAAGTCGGACCCGCCAGCGTGGGCACAATGGGAGCAGTGAAGGTCTGCACCGATCCATCGGCCGCCGCAGGCGTGAGCACGATGCCCGCAGGTGCTGTCCATGCGTAATTCACCGGACCACCCGCAGGATCAATCGAGCTTGCCGACAAGGTGACAGCGGCGCCGCTGGCCACCGGATTCGCCGGAGCAGAAAGCGCGCTCACCGCCGGCGGAGTTCCCGCAGGAGCTGTAGCGATCGGAACCAGCACGTTTGCAGTCGCAGCATTGGTCGTGTTGTTGCCGCCGACTGTGAGCTGGAACGTCAGCGTTGTGGGAGCAGCAACCACGGGCGCGATAAAGGTTGCGGTTGCGCTGGTCGCGTTACTGATGGTTACGAGCGGATCGCCAGGGTTGACGACCTGCTGCCACTGGAAGGGTCCGTTCACAGGATTGCTTCCCGCCGAGCTCAGCGTGACCACGGTTCCGGTTGGCACCGGTCCCGGCGCGGGCGAGAAGCTGCCTACGGCAGTTGCATTCGCGGTGACCCCGCCGGTCACGCAGCTCGTGGCAGGCTTATCGGCATCAGGAAAGGGATTGAGCTGCCCGATTACCTGATTGGTGAATCCGTTGGGATTGCCCGCAGCGCCTTGCTGGATGTTGTCAGCCGGAGGCCACGGTCCAATGCCGTTCACCAGGAACGGAATGTCGCGGAAATTGAACGTGACCGGTGCGTTGCCGATGCCGAGGTTCTCGGCAAAGATGAACTCGAAGTTCGGAGCCTGGTATTGCTCGGTCAGAATATCAAGCGTGGGATTTACAACGGCTTGCACGCCGCCGGAAACGGCTGCGCCGATGATCATTGACGGAGGCAAGAAATTTCCTCCGTTCGGCCGGAAGCGCCAGCGGCCACGCACAGCGCCGGTCGGAGGGCCAGGATCAACCGGGAATCCGGCTGCCCAGAACGGCACGCGCGGCGTCTGCTTGCCGTTGCAATCAACGTCAATTGCGTACACGTCGATATTGCGGCTGTCGTCGGTGGTGAAGCCTTCAACGCGGGTGCGAATACCGGCTTCCTGCGGGAAGACGGGGTTGGCGACCCCGCCGGTTCCCTGCAAGAGCACGTCAATTGCGACATATGCAGGGTCCGTTCCCGGGAAGGTGAAGATGCCAAGGTTGGCGGTAATCGTATGCGCAAGAATGTAGGGCTGCCCGTTGCTGTCCAGCAGAATTTCTCCGCCGATGTCCACCCAGTCGCCCACTTCGAGCGGAGCAAACACGCGCGGATCGGTCGGCGGTTGCAGCGGATCGCCGTTGAAACTTACCGGCGGCGCGGCCGTTGCAGGATCGATCACCGGATCCATGGTGAAGATGTGGAGGAAGTTTCCCGCCGAATCGCGCGGACGGTTGGTCTGCGGGCAGAGCGGGTCGACGGCGATCAGCGGATCGGTGCGCGGGATGCAAACAGGAAACGCTGTTTCCGTCTTGATCGTTGGATTATTCTCGTCGATCGAGAAACGCTCGTCCTGGATGAACGATGCTCCGGTGGGATTCGCAGCGGTGACTGCGTTACTCCAACCGGCATACCCCGCGCTGAACTTGCTGTCTGGATCGTCGATCTGCACGCGGTAGCCGTTTACGATGGCGATTCCGTTGGTGTAGTCGAAGCCTTCGATGAATCCCTGAAAGCCCATCAGCGAGCTCTGCGAGAGGAAGATCAGCCCGGAGATATATTGACCGTTGACGATATTTCCCTGGACGGTGGCTTCAAACGTTCCCGGCAGCTTGACCGTATCGGCCAAAGCCATTCCGGTCTCGCCTGCGACTCCGGTGGAATTCAGCTCAAAGACTTCTTGCCACGTCAGCGTGTTGGCCGGAAATTCCACTACGGTGTTGGCCGGTACGCGGATGGTGATTCCATCCACCTGAATCCAGCCGCCGGCGGTCTTGCAACCGTCCGGCGCCGGCGGCGTGGAGTTCGGCACGCAGAGCTGGTCCACCGATGCGTACTGGATGAAGCCGGTCATCTCAAAACCGGCCGGGATGGTCTGATAAGCGGGCAACACGGCCGGCGCTGGGGGCACCGCTGGAGCCGTGAACTGCGCCCATGACGTGGCTGAGACCATCAGCAAGAGCAGCAACAGTCCCGCCGTTTGAATCTTTCTCGAATACTGATGAACCCGCATTGCAAAAGCTCCTTCCGTCGAACTTGTTTGGCTGTGCTTGTGTTGGTCTCTCGAATGATTAAGGCCGCGCATTTTTCACCCCCACGAGGTTCTCGAGATAGCTCGGGATCGGCTTGCCACCCTTGGCGCCGGTCGCCGGCAGGTGCATAGAGTTGTCCAGCGCCTGCCCCGGATGATTGGGATCGCTTTGAACGGGATAGCCATTCGAGGCCACCGTGTGCCCGTTGGCTACCACGAATTCAGGATGGTCGAATGGCGCTGCCTGTCCCACCGTGCGCGGATCGGTCAAGCCGTTGCGCAGGAAGTCCACCAGGTCCTGCTTTTCCTGAAGCGTCAGGCCAATCCGGTCAATATCGGGATCCATGATCCGCAGCTCTGGTCCCTGATTGAAATCGCCGCCGCGGTTGTAGAACTCCACTACCTGCTCCAGCGTGAGCTGGCTGCCGTTGTGGAAGTACGGCGCTGTCAAAGCAACGTTGCGAAGCTGCGGCGCTTTGAAGAAGCCGACTCGCGCAATGTCGTCATTGCAGCTCAGTGGGGCCTGCGTGATTCCGTCGCCCGGCCGGCCGGGGACCATGATGGAAAGCGACGGATCATTGCAGACCCGCTGCCGTGTCAGCTCACCTTGAGAGAGGGGGAGGTTGCCAACCGGATCAGCGCCGGCCAATCCTGCATCTTCAGCTCCGGGCCGCACGCCAATGTGGTAGTAGCCCGTGTCGTAGACGCGTACGCCGAGATCGCCCATCACCATGCGCTCCAGCGGATTGGGCGTTACCGTATCAACTGCCGCATTCGAAAGCTCCGGCCCGCCGTGGCAAACCACGCAGCGGCCCTTGGTCTGGAAAGTCAGGAAGCCGCGCAGTTGCGCCACGGTCAGCGGTGTTGGCCCAACCGAATAGTTGATCCGGATGGGGAACGCCGCTTTGGGCGGAATATCGAAGTAGACATTGATGGTGCCGCTTGCGTAATCGATCGTCGCCTGGGTCAAGCCTTCGCCCTGGACCACGCCATAGCCGTTGTCGAAGGCGTACACATCGGCATCACTGAAATCGTTGTGCGGGTTCAACTCGATCATCGAGAGTGTGTAGGGCGTCACGCTGGAGCCGAGCTGAATCGTGAACTGCTGCTGGCGGCTGTCGCCGATCAGGCTGTAGGTTTTCTGCTGCTCCAGATACTTATCCAGCGGCGTCTGATCTGCCACCAGAGTGCTTTCGTACATCTGAATGGCCACGCCCCAGAAGAGCGAGAAGTTGTATTCCATCTGGCTGTAGCTCTGGGCTCCGCGAGCGCACCGGCTGCCGGAGTTCACGTTGCCATCCGCCGCAACACAGATCTGTTTATCGAAGCTCCACCACTCCGGCAGAAAAGCTTTCTGGATCAGCTCTGCATACGTGGTGTGAATCCCGTTTGCCGGAGCGTTGGAGAGTTTGCCCAAGACGCTGTCTGTGGGATCGACGAACTGCTTTGCCAGCGGCTTGCGGACGAGCAATTTCCGGCCAACCTGGCGGAAATCGCGCCCTGCGGCGGACATCTCCACCGAGCTCAGAATCGGGCCCAGCGATTGCGAACACAGCGCGGAGTTCTTCATCGCCACGAAAGTGCTGGAGAGCTTTCCATCAACTGCGTTAATCACCAGCAAGTGCGGAGATTTGTCGCGCGCGCCGAATGGGTTATCACCGTTGCAGACGTTTTGTGCGCGTCCGTCCCAGAAATTGCGGAAGTTAAAGACTGCATTCACCACGCTCGGGGTATTGCGTCCCGTTACCTGGCGCGTGTTGATCCGCTGCGAAGCATTCGATGGGTCTGGGTAAGAGAAGACAGGATCGGGAATCGATGAGCCCGTTTCCACGCTGGTCAGGCTGGAAGCTGGGATTGTTCCGGCGCTGCCATTCTTCTTCGGCGGG
Organism: Terriglobales bacterium; assembly: GCA_035280185.1. Classification (GTDB taxonomy): domain Bacteria; phylum Acidobacteriota; class Terriglobia; order Terriglobales; family Acidobacteriaceae; genus Angelobacter. The sequence continues at coordinate 8,039 of DATEGH010000250.1, read as the reverse complement.
CTATCATTTCCCTTTGCGGGACGACCGACCGGCCCATGTCCAACGGGACTGCGCGAAGTCATGTCGAAGTCGTGGTTGTCCTCTCCGTCCGAGTCTCCTGAGTTGTTGACGGCGGAAGGCGGAACAGGAACGAGAATGCCGCTGCCGTTGATTCGACCCACCGTGACCTGTCCCATCGCGGTGCTGAACACTCCCGCAGAACCGGCAACGTCGTTCAGGTCAGAGATCACGCTGGTGCGGTCATTCGCGTTGGCCAGCTTGTGAAAGGGAAAGTCGCCGTCGTGATAACCGCCGAAGCCTGCTCCAGCAGAACCGGGATTGGGAATGTAATTGGGACCGTTGATGCCGTTGATCTGCGGACCCATCTGGAAAGTGTTGTCGCCTCCAGCCTGTCCTGGGTTCACGATGTTCGCAGGACGGCTGTCGGCTCCGGCGTTGAAATGGCAACTGGCGCAAGCCTGTTTGTCATCGCTCCCGGCCTGCATCTCCCAGAACAGCGCTTTGCCCAAACGGATTGCCGCGCTTTTGTCCGCAACAATGCCGTCAATTCCAAACACCGGCGGCACCTGTACGCCTGAGAGCGGCCCCAACGGGCGCAACGGCAGGACAATGGTTCCGGGGTGATTTCCTTCCTGGGCCCGCACATGGCTGTAAAAGCCAAGTGCGGTCACCACCGCGAGCGCTATCGCACTCACCCGTAGCGCGAAGGTGATCGCAGACCGTTCTGTGGACCCTTTCGCACTCCGGAAAAAAGTGCGTGTTATCGAATTTTTTGCATGCTCATCCCGTGTCATGAATCGAGCTCCTTCCCGCCCCGCACAAGCGAGCGGGCTTAAACCTTGAGTTGTGTTGAATTCGGAGGCGTTCCCAGGGAAAAACGCAACCGTGTATCGGCGCGACCGGACCAGCAACTTGAAGCTCGGCGAGCGATTTCCTGTTTTCAGGACAGGAAACTGCCAGGCAGAGCCGTAGCGGCCCAGGGCCTAAATGGGAGTTGAGATTACGTTCTTAGAGGAACCAGAAGCTGCGGAGATCCCTTGCCCAGGCCGGATGCCGGTTCACCCTCGAAGTGAGAAGCCAGATGCCGCGACTGCTGGGTAGAGTTTCCGAACACCGGAGATTGGTGTACTTCAGCTTTTGTAAGCTGCACTGCTTTCTTCACTGGAGCTACAAGATTGAGCTCGACCGTGATCGGCGGAGTATCGTCATCGCCATCGTTATCCACCAGGATGGTGAACAGGCTCGCCATCCCGATCAGGACAAGAGCGAAGCCCAGTATGGCTGATACCACCGATTTGCGGTTTGCAGAAAGCATGCCTGAATGCGGTGAGAAAGCAGAAATCGCCTTATCACCCAGGCAGATGATTCCAAGTCAAGATTAAAAAGAGATTAAGCGGTAATTAGAAGTTCTTGAGGTTGGGATTGAATTGAAAGGGCGTTTACGTTCTATTGATGCCAAGGAAAGCTCATAAAAATAGATATCCTTGTTTAGTTGCGCCTCTTAACCAGGCAGGACTGAACTCAGACGCCTCGCTCGCATCGTATTGACAACTATCGCGTACCCGCGGCCACGCCCATGTTCTTCAAGATCTCATTCACCGTATGGATCGCACGATCAATCTCTTCCATCGTGTTGTAGAAATGCGGCGAGAAGCGGACTCCCGCATTGGGCCGAAAATCCACCAGAACATCCTGACGCAGCAGCTCGGCGCAGACTTCCTTTGCATTCGGCATGTCGATGGCCACCGTTCCGCCGCGTTGTTCCGGATTGCGCGGAACATTCACCTTCCAGCCGCGCTGGTCGGCCAGCTCGATCAGGCGCGCGGTCATCTTCTTTGATTTTTCGCGAATGCGTTGCACTCCGGCTTCACGGATGAGCTTGAGTCCCGGCATTGCGGTATAAAACCCGGGCACATTGCTGGTCCCTTGCATGAAGCGGAATGGCGGATCGCCGTAATTGATCTCTCCGGTCTCGAACGCGAATGGGTTCTCATGAGCGAACCAGCCTGTTAGTTTCGGTTGGAGCTTCTTTCCCAGATCAGGCCTCACGTACAAATAGGAAGTTCCCGCTCCGCCGCACAGCCACTTCAGCACTCCGCCGACTATGAAATCTACGTTCAACTCCTGCGCATCCACCGGAACATTGCCCAGCGATTGAAACGTGTCCAGCACCACGTGCGCGCCCACGCGGTGTGCCTTTTCAATGATTGCCTTTGCGTCGTTGATATAGGAACTGCGAAAGACCACGTGCGAAATGGGGACCAGAAGTGTCTCTTCATCAATCGCATCCAGCAGGCGTTCTGTCGGTACGTGAATGCCGTCATCCGTCGGGACCATCTGGATTCGCGCGCCGTGGGCGCGCTGCGCTTCCCAGAAGTACATGACGGAAGGAAAGTTCATGTCGCTGTAAACAACCTTGTTGCGCTTTCCGCTGAACTCAAAGCAACTCGCCACTACCGCCTGGCAGCTTGTGACGTTCAACTGCAGGCTGACCGAGCCGGCAAGCGCGTTCATGATCGCGCCGATGGCGTCTCCCACTTCGCGCGCCATCGTCCACCATTTCTCTTCCCACGCGCGCACTCCGCGAGTGGCCCAGATGTCGCAATACTCCTGCACCGAGTCGTACACGCCGCGCGGCATGGCGCCGAGCGAGTTGCTGATCATGTAAGTGGTCCGCTCCAGAATGGGAAACTCGGGACGAAAGCGCAGCAGGTCGTCAGTCATGGTTGGCTCCGGAGCTACAGTTTACCTGCAGGCACAATGAGAGTGCGCAAAAACTCACGTTTCTGTTTACTTTTGCTCCTGGAGCAGTCCCTCAAAAACATGTTTGTATCAGGGCACGAGCTTTAGTCATGACGACAGAAGCAGGGAAAACAAGGCCTTTAGGCCCTGCTGGGACACGAGCGTACAATTCGTTCCTCTGTGCACTCGCCTCATAATATCCGCGTCGCCGTCGATGGCTGGTATCTGGGCGAAGTTCACCGGAACACGGGAATTTATGCGTACACGCGCGCGCTGCTGGAAGAGATGCGCGAACTCGCGCCAAATTTCCCGGTGGAGATCACGCCGTTCGTCCCGCGAAAAAGCGAGCTTGCATCCGCCCCCGGATTTCAGCCCGGATCGTCTCCTCTGTTGGCCTCAGAACGCCTCTGGCGCTATGGTGGCGCATGGATCACCACGATGTTGCGACGGCCGGACGTCCTGTTTTCCCCTTCTGTTAACAGCCTCTATGGGCCTATGGCCACTCCGGTGGTCACCACCATTCACGACTTGAGTCCAGTGCTGATGCCGAACTTTGCTCCGCCGGCCATCCTTCGCAAGCTGCGGCTTTTTTTGAACCATGCCGTGAGGTCGTCGGCCCGACTGATTGCCATCTCAGAATCCTGCAAGCGCGACCTGATGCGGGTTTATCGCGTGCCGGAATCAAAGATTTCCGTTGTGTACTCCGGCTGCGATCACAGTCGCTTCAATCCGGCACAGCCGCAGGCTGAGCATCTCGCCAGATTGAAGGCGAAACACAATATCGCGCGGCCGTATGTCTTTCATCACGGCCTGATCCAGCCGCGCAAGAATCTCAAGCGGCTGATCGAAGCCTGGGCGCAAATCCTGGCGCGGAATCCTGAACTCCAACTCGATCTGGTTCTGGCCGGCAAGCTTGGCTGGCAAAGCGATGAACTCATCACGACAGCGAAGACGCTGAGCAGTGACAGAGGCAGAGTGGTTTTCACCGGGCCGCTGAGCGATGAAGATTTACCTCTACTCCTGAAAGGCGGCCTCCTGGTGGCGATTCCTTCACTCTACGAAGGTTTTTGCCTGCCCATGGTGGAAGCGATGGCTTGCGGCGTGCCCGTCATCGCAGCAAAAGGCTCATGCCTGGAGGAAATTTCCGGCGGTATCTTGCGTTACTTCGATCCGGAGTCAGTTCATGGAATCGCCATGTGCATCGAATCCGCCATTACCAACGATTCTCTTCGTCAGGAACTCGCCGCTGCAGGTCTCAAACGCGCGCAGCGATTCTGCTGGCGCCGGACTGCCGAGGAGACGCTGAACGTCCTGATTAAGACTCATCAGGCCTCTATTGCAGGATTACAATGAGAAGTGGAGTAACCGCCATGTTCAGATTCATGCTTTCTCTTGCTGCTCTTCTTTCTCTTTCGGGCGCAGCTTTCGCTCACCAGATTCAGGGCGAGTACCTGGAGACGCGCAGCGCCGATGTGTACACCGGACAGTGCTTCGCCAACAGCGAAATGAACCTGACGGGCGACGAAGCCATCCTTGCCTGGCACATCACGGAAGGGAAGTGGGACGGAGTTGCTCTGAACGGGCTCACCGTGGGAGCCGCCGTAAAAGCCAATGCTACTCTGGGCGATCCCTATGCCGACCCGTATCCCGCTAAGGCGGTTCTCTTCATTGACAAGAAGGCCACGCCGCAGCAGCGGCAGGCCCTGATCAACTTTGCTCAGGAGATGGGCGGCGAACTTCTGCGCCATGTGGTGCGCGTGGTGGATACGCGCGTGGACATGGAAGTGCTGCGCCAGCACGGCGCCCGGGCCCGTCTGCAAGCCGGAAATTTTGTCACGGTGGAGACCCGCGCTATCGGAGAGAACGACCACCTCTGCGGCAATGAAAGCACCTTTTATCCGCCGCTGACAAAGACGACTCACGCCATGCCGGCCGTTGCGATGACGGATCAATACAGCGGAAAAGACTTGCAGGTTTCATGGGAACTGCACGGCAAGCGCAGCGCCTTTGTCGGCACATTTGCGCAAGACCAGCAGCTAACCGCCAGTCGTTAGCAAACCGTCTTCGGATAGATAGGATCCTCCCACTCGCGTCCGTTCAGCTCGTACAACAGTACTGTGTCAGGAGGAGCTTCTAAGCGAATCAGTTCGCGGTGCAGCAACGTTATCCCCTTCTCTGGATCGTACAAGTCAACATCTATTCCACAGAATTCAATCTCGCTGCCATCATCGTCGTCCGGAGCTGACAGCGAACCACCCCCGGTCACTGTTCCGAGCCTCTCTCTTTCCAAAGCCTCTTGTAGTGGATCCCCGAATAATTCACTTCGTTCCAGCGGGTCCAGTTGAGCTGGTATTTTTATGTAGACGAACAAAGGGTTGGTCTCATTTATTTGAGAGATTTCCGTTGCGAATGCGTCCCGTCCTAACACATCCTTGAGTTCCTTCAGAAAGCTCATTCCCGCTCCAGTCTTGATTACTCGCGCAATATCTTTAGTTAGTTCTAGTGCTGTGACCTCTGCAGCAACTCCGCCAGATAACTCTGCCAAATTGCCGGCAATGAATGTGTGCCATGACCGCGTGTTTGATCGGTGATCGGCAGCAGCACGTATTTTCCCTTCTTCACCCGCTGAATGTCGCGGTCAAGGATCTTCAGTTCCGGCGGATTGATAGTATCGTCGGCCGAGTTGATTGCCGTAAGCGGTGCGGTGATTTTCTCCAGCTCCGGCTCAGGGTTGTAGTTGCGCGAGGCGTCGAAGGCGTAGAGCATGTCATTGGCGTCCATCGTTTTCATGCGGCTGGCGATGGATTTTTCCAGCCATTGATCTGCCTGATCGCGCGTGGGAAATTCCCTCTGCATGCGCACGGGAGCGCTGGTCATAATGAGCAGGATCTGGAGCGCGGCCGCTAGTCCGTGCGGCGGTTGCGTGTAATCGCCATTGTTGAAGTCGGGCGAATTGCGGATGTCGTCCATGATCATGCGGCGCATCATGCGGTTGCGTCCAGCAATCTCCACCGGCTCTGAGGCCAGAGGCAGCGCTGCATCAATAAAGTCTGGATGGTGTTCCGCCCACAACCAGGAGTGCATACCGCCCATGGATGTGCCCATCACCAGCCGCAGATGGTTCACGCCCAGCCCTTGCGTGAGCAGACGATACTGCAACTCAACCATATCGTCGTATTCGTAATGCGGGAACTTCAGGTGCAGGCCATCGCTTGGCTTGCTGGAGTTTCCGTGGCCGATGTTGTCCGGCAGAACAATGAAGTACTTCGTGGCGTCCAGTAGTTCTCCCGGGCCGAACAGCACGCCGGCGAAATGGTCATTCAGAAACTGCCGCCCTGAACCGGTGGTTCCGTGCAGGACGAGGACCGCATTCGTGACCCCGCCACTCGCGTCTTTCTGCGGTGTTCCCAGCGTGTAGTAGTGCAGCTTGATTTGAGGAAGCGATTCTCCGGACTTAAATTGAAAGCCGCGGACGATAAAGTCTGCCGCCTTCGCTTCCGGATAACTGGTAGCCCAGAGTGACGCAGAAGCGAAGACCAGAAGCGGTAAAAGCGCAAACCGAAGTTTCATTGAGTCCTCCCGTGCGAATGGAAACGGGAAAGCTTAAATCACTTCAGCCACTTCGTCATCAGGTTCCGTTCTTCCGTAATGAAACCGCAGGATTGGTATAAGCTCTTCGCAATCGCGTTTCCGACCCACACTTCCAGACGCAGGGCCTTGATGCCCTCCTCTTTGCATGCCGCTTCCGCGCGAGCGATGACTTCGCGGCTGAACCCGCGCCGGCGAAACGGTTCCCGCACATAGAGTTCATCGAGCAGCGCAAAACGTCCGTGAAACTCCAGGCTGAAGCAGAAGGTGAGGACACAATATCCGGCAGGCGCGCCGCCAGCATGGAACAGAAACACCCGGCCCAGCCTTGGGTTGGTGATCAGATCGCGCAGGACGGCTTGTGCCACCTCTTCGCTGAACTTCATTTCCTGGTCGGTATAGAACTCGCGCATCAGTTCCAGGAGCGCCGGAACATCGCTCATCTCAGCGGGCTTGAGGCTTTGTGGCATGTCTCCGCTATAATAACCAGCCGCTCTCAATTTCATTCTGAACTTTTAAGGAGCTTCCATGCTGGACCGCAGGGCTTTTCTTGCTGTTTGTTCGCGATTGGGTGTTGCAAGCACGCTGCTGCCGGGAGTGCTCTGGGCTTTGGCCGACGACAAGCCCAGCATCACGCGCGAGATGATCGACAATGCCGCGCTCATCGCCGACATCAAGATTCCTGATCAAGACAAGGACATGATGCTGGAGTCCTTGAACGACGCGGCCAAAGGCTATGACGAGATCTATGCTCTGCACCTCAAGAATGAAGTCGCGCCTGCGTTCATCTTCGATCCGGTTCTGCCCGGCATGAAGTTTGAAACCGCGCGCCGCCCAATGAAGCTTTCCGCCGTGCCCAATGTTGCTGCAAGCGCCACACCCAGGAACCTGGAAGACGTCGCGTTCTATTCCGTCCGCCAATTGGCGGAGCTGGTGCGCACAAGGAAAGTCTCGTCTTCGGCACTGACAGAAATGTATCTCGAGCGGCTGAAGCGCTACGATCCCACGCTGCACTTCGTGATCACTCTGACTGAAGATCGAGCGAAATCGCAGGCCAAAGAGGCTGACCGCGAAATCGCGACAGGGAAGTATCGCGGACCGCTGCACGGATTGCCCTGGGGCGCAAAGGACCTGCTGGCGGTGAAAGAGTATCGCACCACCTGGGGAGCCGGCGGATTTGAAGAGCAGAAGATTGACGAAGATGCCACGGTGGTGAAGCGGCTCGATGAAGCCGGCGCAGTTCTTGTAGCCAAACTTACGCTGGGGGCGCTGGCGCTGGGTGATAAATGGTTCGGCGGCATGACGCGCAATCCGTGGAACCCGCAGCAGGGCTCCAGCGGATCATCTGCCGGTTCGGCTTCGGCCACGGCCGCCGGGTGCGTGGCGTTTGCCATCGGCTCGGAAACTTTGGGCTCCATCTCGTCGCCTTCCACCCGCTGCGGGACCACCGGCCTGCGCCCAACCTTCGGCCGTGTCCCGCGCACCGGCGCCATGGCGCTCTCCTGGACGATGGATAAGCTCGGCCCGATCTGCCGCGCGGTTGAGGACTGCGCCATCGTGCTCAGCGCGATCTATGGTCCCGATGGGCAGGACCGCACCGTCAACAACGCCGCCTTCAACTGGGACGCTGCCCTCGATTGGCGCAAGCTGCGCATTGGTTACCTGGAAAAGAATTTCCAACTCCACCCGCCGCAGCAGCAGCAGGAGCA
>DATEGH010000249.1:0-9107 GCA_035280185.1 Terriglobales bacterium | reverse complement strand
CGCCAGAGGCGCGGAAATGAGTTAGCCCAGGGCGTGACCGGTCTGGGCCGTAAAGTAGAGGACGGATTCAAGAAAAGGAATTGCGTTTACGAGCGAGTTGTTGCCGGCTTGGTCCTGTGCTGGGCCTGGCAACCGCCGGTCTTTGCTTCTTCCGCGGAACAGTTGTGGCGCACACTTTTCTTGCTATGACTTGTGGCCGCAACCGTCTTCTTAGCCGTCCTTGAATGCGCATGACCCGTTCTGGCTGCCGTTCTGCGGACGGGCCGCGCTGTCGCGTGAGTGGAAGCCATAGTCTTCTGTGCCGGCTTCATCTGCGCTGCCTTGCTCTCCGTTTTCTCGGAAACCGTGATGCTGCCAGGATGTGCGGAAGTGGCAGTCTGCTTCACCGGCTTTGCTGCTGCACTCTGGGCGCTTGGCTTCATGGATGCGGTTTGCGCGCCAGACTTCTTGTGACGGAAGTGCGGCATCGACCACCAGTGTTTACGATGGCCGTTATCGTTCTTTTTGTCCTGAGCCTGCGTCTGGCTCTTCGCTTTTGCCGCAGTCGATTCCTGCGCATTGACACTCAGGGTTGATCCCACCGCAAGAACCAGGCCCGCAAGCAAGAGAAGTCGTAGTTTCTGCATATCCGTACCCCCGATCTAAATTCACGAAATGGCGAGTGATGGACTACAGCGAATTATGACCTCAACATGGTCGAATCAGAGTGTCTCGGAGGTGCACGGTCAAACAGTCCAAGTGCTCGGGCCGCGCGGCCGCAAGTACATGGCCGCCTGAGGATGAGATACTCAACCATGTCCACAATCACAGTGCCGGCTCGGTTCTGCGGGCCGCCGGATTCCGGAAATGGAGGCTACACCTGCGGACTGATGGCCCGCCAGTTGGGTGGCGTGGCGGAATGCACGCTGCGTGCGCCGGTGCCGATTGAGATTCCGCTGGACCTGGAGCGCACACCGGAAGGCGCGTTCTTAAGACATGGCGAGAAGCTCATCGCGGAAGCCAGGCCGACTACCATCTCAGTCACGCCCCCTGGGCCGGTCAACATCGAGGTGGCGCATCACGCGATGACCTCGTCACCCGCGCTCGATCCGCGTCACCCTTTCCCAACCTGCTTTGTCTGCGGCCCCAAGCGCGCAGCGCACGATGGACTTAGAATCTTTCCCGCCGCTGTCAACGGCAATGTTTATGCGGCAGTGTGGCTCCCAGAGCACGAGTTTGGCGACAGGGAAGGTCGCTTGCTCCCGGAGTTTCTATGGGCAGCGATGGACTGCCCCACCGGCTTTGCCGCGGGTTTCCCCACCGCAGGCAGACTAGTGACGGGCCGCTTGGCCGTTCGGCAGCTCAAGACAATACAGACTGAAGTGGAGTGCGTGCTGATGTCGTGGCCGGTGGCAATCGAAGGACGCAAGCATTTCAGCGCCGCCTGTCTTTACCAGAACAACGAGCTCTGTGCTGTAGCGCGGGCAACGTGGATTATGACATGGGGCGAGCGGCGAATCGGGTGAGCGGGCGATCTGAAACACCTTTCACATTTCGTTGGTTACAGCTCGAAGCGGATTGCAAAAAAAAGCGGCGCGATTCTGATGTCCAGAATCGCACCCTAATTCCTTCGATTGCGATGCAACCTGCTAATCCACGTAGATATCGCCTGAACCGGTGTGGACTTCCAGCAACACGCCACCGCTCCCAACCTTGCCTTGAATGTGGTTGCGCGACATGGTCCCCTGCATAGTTACAGGATGGTTCACCTTCAGCGAACCGGAAGAGGTCCGTGCGTCGAGGTCGAAAGAGGCCTGCGATGGAAGCTGGAGATGGATGTTGCCTGACCCGGCGCCCAATCTCCAGTCGTGCGCAATTTCTCCTTGCGCCTCGATGTCACCGCTGCCGGTCTCTGCTCGGAGGCTTCCTTTTACACCGCGCAACTTCACATTCCCGGATCCGGTGCCGACGTTGATATCTCCTGCGGCCACTTGGTTCAGTTCGATCTCGCCGCTTCCGCTGTGGGCCACAATGCTGCCGGCGATTCCATCCGCAACGATGTTTCCGCTGCCGGTTTCCGCACTCAAAGCTCCTTTGACCGTGTTGATCTTCAAATCGCCCGAGCCGGAATTTACTCGCGCTTCGGCAACTTGATCCAGCGTAATGTTTCCGGAACCGGTCCGGGCCGACAGCGGAAGCTCAACGCCGCTGACCTTCTGGTCGCCCGAGCCGGTTTGCGCGGTCACCTTGGTTTGCGCCGGAACCGTCAGATCATAGTCAATCGAGACGTTCTGCTGAAGAGAGCGGTCTTCAATTCTGCCAATGCGGATCGTGTTCCCCTGCTGCTCAATCGGAGGATTGGACGTAATCTTCTGCACCTTCTCTTTTGCGCTGGCGCCGCCCATCAGCCACGAATCGCGCGCGCGAACTTTGGCATAAACGTGAACAGTGCCGGCTGATCCGGTGTGGATTGTAATGTTTCCTGAACCGGAGCGCACGTCGAGATCCACTGAGCCGGAGACATTCAGAGTGCGGTCAAAAGGTACCGGTTTCTTCAGCCAGTGCGCGCAGGGGCACTGTGGCCACCGCAAACAGCAACAGCAGAAGCAAAAACCCCGGCTTCCTGGATGAGTTCATATTTCCTCCTCGCGTTCAGAAAAATTTATTGCAGCACCACCTGTTGGCCTTCCTTCAGGCCGCTGAGCAGCTCGGTCTTGGAGCCATTCGAAATTCCCACCGTAACCGCCACTTTCTTCTTTCCATCTTTGGCTGCGGGATCGGGTACTTCCACGGAAGCTTTGCGATCCTTGTCGTAGATCAGAGAGGCTTCCGGAATCATGAGAACGCTCTTATGTTCTTCTAGAATGATCTCGGCGTTGGCGGTCATCTGCGACTTCAGCTCCCCGCCGGCGTTATCGATTGAGACACGAACTTCAAAAGTGGTGACGTTATCTTTCTCCACTCCCATGGGCGAAATCTTCGTAACTTTGCCGGAAAAAGTTTTGTCTTTGTAGGACTCGACTTTGATGCGGGCCGGCTGGCCGAGATAAACCTTGCCGATGTCGCTCTCGTCCACCTTGCCTTTTACGTAAACCTGGTGGGTGTCACCCAGGTTCATCACCAGCGTGGCCGATGAGCCGAGGACCAGAATCGAACTCACCGCGTCGCCCACTTCTACGTCGCGGGAGAGGACCGTTCCGTCAATGGGCGAAATGATGGTCGAGTTGCGGTACTCTTCTTCCTTCTCTGCCAGTTCGGCGCGCGCTTGCGAAACCTGCGCCTGGGCCTGTTTGAACTTGGCTGCCGCTGAAACCACGTTGGCCTTGCCCAGTTCCTGGCGGTTCACCGCCATTTCGTAGTTCTTTTGCGCGTCGTCGAGCGCGGAAGGCGAAACCACGCCGTCTTTCGCCATCTGCTGGGCGCGTTCATAGGCCCGCTTTAAGAGTGGAACATCGGGACCTTCAGCATCATATTTGGCGTGCTGCAGATCGGCATCGGCGGCGCGGGCTGCGGCTTCCGCTGCCTCAAGAGAAGCCTTCTGCTGGTTTACCTGGGCGAGAATCTGCTGTTTGTCCAGTTCAGCAAGCACCTGGCCTTTTTTAACCTGGTCGCCATAGTCCACCAGTAGCTTCTGGACGATTCCGCTGGCTTTCGACTTCACCTCAACGCTTGTGATCGGCTCGATCTTGCCAGTCGCGACCACGCTCTTGGCCAGGTCGCCCTTTTCCACCTTGGCCAGCTTGGAGGAATCAATCTTCGTGCTGCCTCGTGTGGCCGCCACCAGCCCGATCACCACCAGCAGGACCACCGCGATCGAACCTAAAATGAAAAATAAGCGCTTACGTCTATTTTTGACCTTTGCCACGGCAGACCCCTCTCTCTCTTCGGGTGCTCTTCTCAGAATACGAAGGATGGTTGAAACAGGTTCCAGGAAAAGAGGTACAACGCCCTATTTAGACCCCAGCGGCAAGGAAAAGTCAGCAAGTACACGCGTTCTTAACCCGCTAAAGCCTTGAATGAGGGCTTGTCGTAGAACGCACGATTCTGAGGTTGCTTGCAAGGCGCTGCGACCTTAGTTCCTTCTATTCGAGTGTATGATTTTCAGGGTATGGTCACTCTCGTGCTGCTCAGGATCATCCTGATCGTCCTCCTGGTGGCATTGAATGCGTTCTTTGTAGCGGCTGAGTTTGCGATGGTGAGCGTCCGTGATACCCGCATCCAGCAGCTCATTGAGCAACGCCGGATCGGCGCCCGGACCGTACAGCGCATCCAGCAGCACCTGGACGAATTTCTCCCGGCGGTTCAGTTCGGCGTGACTCTGGCCAGCCTGGGCCTGGGCTGGGCCGGCGAAGGAACGCTGGCGGCCATCATTCAGCCCTGGCTGGGCAAAGTGCCTTATGCGGGGATCTACGCGCACGGGTTTGCCGCTATCCTGGCCTTCGTCCTTATTACTTATTTTCTGGTCATTCTGGGCGAACTCGTCCCCAAGTCTCTGGCGTTGGGCCGCGCTGAGCGGGTCGCTCTGGCTGTTGCCGGCCCCATGGACTTTTTCATGACCTTGTCGCACCCGTTCCTGGTGCTGATGAATAAGTCCGCCAATCTGGTGTTGCGCGGATTCGGTTCCAGGCTGCGCCGCGAAGGCGGGGGCCACGGTCCGGAAGAGCTCAAGTTGATCGTTACCGCCAGCCGACGGCTCGGCCTGCTGCCTGAAGCCGAAGAAGAGATGATCCACCACGCTCTGGACCTCGGCAATCTCACTGCGCGCGAGATTATGGTTCCGCGGCACAACATCTTTTCTCTTCCCGCGGACATGCCGCTCGAAGAAGCCATGGCCAAAGTCGTGGAAGAGCAGCACTCGCGCGTGCCGGTTTACGATCCGCAGAAGGGGAAGGAGAACATCATCGGCCTGCTCTACTCCAAGGACGTCTCTCGCATGATGCAAATGCGGCTTTCGACCGGTCTGAACTTTACGCAAAAGCCTTCGGGACTCAAAGTCAGGCATCTGATGCGCGAAGTGCTTTTTGTGCCGGAGGCCAAGCCGCTGGCCGATCTGCTTCTGGAGTTTCAGAAACGCAAGCGCCATCTGGCCATCGTGGTGGATGAATTCGGTTCCACCAGCGGGCTCGTCACCGTGGAAGACGTGCTGGAGCAGCTTGTGGGCGAACTTGAAGACGAGTTCGACGTGGCGCAGCGGCCGGTCGTTTCGTTGGAGTCCGGCGCGGTGGTGCTCGACGGCTGGTCGAACATCCGCGACTTGGAAACGCAATACGACATCACGTTGCCGCGCGACGAAGGCTTCGAGACGCTGGCCGGTTTTGTGATGTCACGGCTGGGCAGGATTCCCCAGGGCGGCGAAAGTTTCGAATACGACGGCCGCCGCTACACTGTGCTCCACATGGAAGGCCATCGCATTGCTCGCGTGAAAGTCGAGAACGCCCGCAACGCCTCGACGGTAGAGAGCGCAAGCTGATGCTGCGCTACATCGGCACGCGGCTGCTCTACATGGTTCCCGTGCTGTGGCTGGTGGTCTCGGTTGTCTTTCTTCTCATCCATCTGGTTCCCGGCGACCCAATCCAGACGATGCTCGGCGAAGGTGCTTCCTCCACTGACATTCAGGCGGCGCGCCATGCTTACGGACTCGATGTTCCGATCGGGCAGCAATACGTGAACTATTGGAAAAACGTGCTGCACGGAGATTTGGGACGCTCGCTGCGCTTTGACCAGCCGGTGACTCGCATCATCGTCCAGCGCTATCCGTGGACACTGCAACTGACGATTGCATCGATGTTCGTCGCGCTGCTGATCTCGATTCCTGCCGGCGTGCGCTCGGCGCGGCGGCGCAACCGATGGGATGATCGCGTGCTCAGCTTCGTGAGCCTGCTGGGATTGTCCTTCCCTAACTTCGCGCTCGGACCGATCCTCATCTTGTTTTTTGCTATCAAACTCGGCTGGCTGCCTGTTTCCGGATCGGGAACGCTTGCGCATCTTGTCTTACCGTCAATCACGATGGGCGGAGCGCTGGCGGCGATTCTCACTCGCATGGTGCGCACGGCCATGCTCGAAGAACTGAGCCAGGACTACATCCGCACAGCTCGCGCCAAGGGCCTCTCTGAAAATGTGGTGGTTTATAAGCACGCGCTGCGCAATGCGCTCATCCCGGTGCTCACAGTCGTGGGCTTGCAGTTCGGCGCGCTGCTGGCCGGAGCCATTGTCACGGAAACCATCTTCTCCTGGCCGGGGATCGGTCGGCTCACCATTCAGGCCATTGGCAATCGCGACTACTATCTCGTCCAGGGCGCGATCCTGATTATCGGATTGACTTACGTGGTGGTGAACTTTTTCACCGATTTCCTATATTCGTTAGCCAATCCGCGCATTCGGCAGTAGCGCTCTCCTATCAGTAAGGAGGCGAAACTGCGCTATCATGAACCCACTTCCGCATGAAACAGATTCTCCTTGCCCTGCTGACGCTCACCGTATTGGTTTCGGCTGCGATTGCGCAGCAGGTTTCTTCTGGACTTGATCCCAAAGAGATCGTCCGCCGCTCGGTTGAGACTGACCATCGCACGCTGGAGCTGGCGCGCAACTACACCTGCATGAACCGGCAGGTGATCCATCACCTCGATAAGCATGGCCAGATGAAATCCACTGAGATCAAGACCTTCGACATCAACTTCTATTACGGCCAAGAGTATTCGCGGCTGGTGCAGATTGATGACAAGCCCCTGAGCGAGAAGGTGCAGAAGAAAGAAGACGAGAAGCTGGAGAAATTCCTGGCCAAGCTGCGCAATGAGAGCGACGCCGACCGGGAAAAGCGCCTGGAAAAAGAACGCAAGGAGCGCGAAGAGGGGCGCGCTTTTTTACGCGATGTGGTGAACGCCTACGATTTTCGCCTGCTCGGGCAGGAGACCGTAGACGGCGCGGAGAGCTACGTGATCGAAGCTATGCCGCGACCGGACTTCCATCCCACGCAGAAGCACGCCGACATCCTCAAGAAACTCAAAGGCAAGCTCTGGATCGAGAAGAAAGATTTCAACTGGGTGAAAGTCGAAGCCGAAGCTACAGATACGATCTCTTACGGCATGTTTCTCCTGCGCATCCATCCCGGATCGCGCTTCACGCTGGAGAAGACGCTGGTCAATCATGAGGTCTGGCTGCTGCACCGTTTGGAAATCAATGGCGGCGCGAGAATTGCGCTGTTCAAGAACGAGAACATCGAGCAGGAAGACGTCACGTCAAATTTTCGCAAGTTCGTGACCTCGGTGAAGATCTTGCCCGGCGGAGAAGAGGCAAGGCACGGAGCCCCGAAGTAGCGCACGTTCATTGACCCCTCTAAAACTCGGATGTTAACCTTGAAGGTTCAGCGCATGCCGGCGAAGCGTTCTGTGGGACGCTGTTGCGGTTCTGAAAAAGGGAAAACATCAGCTTGTCCTCTGTAATCGAGACCCAAACGCTCAGGAAAACTGCGCTCAACGCGCTGCACCGCCGCCTTGGCGCCAAGATGGTCGACTTCGGCGGCTGGGACATGCCGGTGGAATATCCCTCGAGCGGCGGGCTGATGAAAGAGCACATAGCCGTGCGCACCGGCGTGGGCATGTTCGACGTCTCCCACATGGGCGACATTCTGATTCGCGGCCCGGAAGCGCTTGCGGCTACGCAGTGGGTCAGCATGAACGACGCTTCCAAACTTCAGGAGAACCAGGCGCACTACTCCGCGCTTCTCTATCCCGAAGGAACGTTTGTTGATGACGTGATCGTTCACAAGCTGGGGCAGAACGACTATCTGCTGGTGATCAACGCCGGCACACGGGAAAAAGATTACGGCTGGGTGAAGAAGAACGTCAGCCGCTTCCACTGCCACGCCACCGACGTCGGCGATTACTACACACAGATTGCCATCCAAGGGCCGAAAGCAGAAGCCACGATGCAGAAGCTCACTGATGTGGACCTTTCACAGATCAAGAACTACTGGTTCCGGCACGGCACAGTCTGCGGATTGCCCAACACAATGATTGCCCGCACCGGCTACACCGCCGAAGACGGTTTTGAGATTTATGTTCCCTCCGATGTCGCGACCAGCGAGCGCGTGTGGAATGAAGTAGCCGAGGCAGGAAAAGAGTTCGGCATTGTTCCGTGCGGGCTGGGCGCGCGCAATACGCTCCGCCTAGAAGGCCGCATGGCGCTCTATGGTCACGAAATTTCTGACAGCATCAACGTGTGGGAAGCCAGTCTGGACCGCTTCTGCAAGATGGACAAAGGCGACTTCATCGGACGCGCGGCGCTGGAGCGAGCCAAAGCCGAAGGGCTGAAGCGCACGCTGGTGGGGCTGGAAGCGGTGGAACGCGGCATTCCGCGCGACGGCTACAAAGTTTCAGACACGAACGGAAACCAGATCGGCTACGTGACCAGCGGTTCGTATTCGCCATTTCTCAAGAAGAACATTGCGTTGGCTTATGTGTCGCCTTCGCACGCGGAGATTGGGCGCGAAGTGCTGGTGGAAATTCGCGGGCAGAATGTGAAGTGCAAGGTGGTTCCTACTCCGTTTTACAAACGCCCCAGGAAAGCATAGCTCACAAATCGATCGAGGAAAGCGATGGCATATCCCAAGGACTACAAGTACACCAAGGAACATGAGTGGATCCAGGTCAGCGGGAAGACGGCGCTGGTAGGCATCACCGATCATGCGCAGCAGGCCCTGGGCGACATTGTTTTTGTCGAGCTGCCCAAAATGGGCACGGAACTCGTGGCGGGCAAGAGCTTTGGCACGGTCGAATCGGTGAAGGCGGTTTCCGAGTTGTACGCGCCGGCCTCGGGCAACATCACTGCTATTAATGAATCTCTGAGCAGCGCGCCGGAGCAGATCAATCAGGATGCGAACAAGGCGTGGATGGTGAAGATCGAGCTCAGTAATCCCGATCAGCTCAAGGGCCTGCTTTCCGCGGACGACTACGAGAAGTACGTGGCGGAAGAGAAGTAGGAAACCATCGGGTGATCCGGTGATCGGATGATCGGCAGGAGCAAGGGAATGGCTGCGAGCTCCCGACGAACAACAAATGTCAGAAGATGAATTTAGTCGCACCGCACGTCTTGCTCGCTAATTTTTGTTCATCAATTTTTGTCGATAAGAG
>DATEGH010000248.1:0-7647 GCA_035280185.1 Terriglobales bacterium | reverse complement strand
ACGATCTCGGTTAGGCGCTTGGCCGGGGGCAAATCCATCAGGCGTTGGTACTCGGCGGGGTTAGAGCCCAACTCGTGAAGTACATTTTCAGGCCGGTCCGTATTGAGGATCGCCGTCATGTCAGCTGGATCCATCTGGCCGAAAGTTGCGAGCCGGTCCAAAGCCTTGGACCATTTGTCACCATAAGCAGATTCACCCGCAGCATTGGTATTCTGAAGCTGCTCTTGATAGCGCTCCTGATCGCGTAGCGCGCGTGCCTGCCGCTGGATTTCGTCCTGGCTGATGTTCTGCCGGGGTTCTGGCCTGCGCTCTGGCGGGACTTCTGTGGCCTCCCCGTCCGCCTTAGCCTGCGCCAGAGCAAGTGCGTCATCGCGCTCACGCTTGAGGCGCTCCATCTCGCGCTTAGCATCTTTGAGCTTGGCGTGCTTGCGCCGGATTTCCTTGTCGCGCCAGTCCTCAGCGGGCTCTTGAGCCTGGGTCTGCTGTTCGGTCTGGGCTTGGGTCTCTTGGGTTGTCTGCGTCTCGGTAGCTTGGTTCGTAGTCTCGACAGTAGTTTCGGTCTGAGTAGCATCACCCGCTGCTTCGTTTGCAACGGTCTCTTCGGCCATGTCTTCTCCTTCTATGGCACCGACATCCGGTCGGGACGGTTATTTGCGGACCGGGTTCGATACCGGCTGCCTGTATGCTTATCCGCCGTGCTTGGCGTACTCGGTGCAGCTAGGCCGATCTCTCCGGGCAATCCGGCGCACATAAAGCCGCTGGCATCTTAGACGATGCGTGTCCTTCCACGCCGCCGCAATTCGGTCTACTTCACCCCGCAGGCCTTCGCCTGCTCTTTCGCCATTTTCTTGACGTGCTTCATGATCTCGCGATCCTTCTTGAAGGACTCGGCGCGATGGATGGTGCGCAGCGCTTCCTCAGCGCGATAGCGCATTTCGTCGGGATGAACCGACACGGCGTTAGCGGGCTTGGCTTCAGTTAGCTTCCCGAGTTTCTTCACGCTCATTGCAACGTCCCCTCGCCCATCCCAACCTGATGCAGCTTCTTCGCACCGGGGCGAAGCGACCGTTCACGGTCGTCAATCAGCGCTTCATAAATCGGCATCTTCAGGTTCTCATGCACATCCGCCCGGCCGAGCATCTGAGCCAGCAGTTTGCGGGCTAGGCCCACATGGTACAACCAACCCGGCTTTTCCAATTTGATCGAGCCGTCTTTTTGGACCCACTGGCCTCGCATGTAGTGCTTGAATGTCGGGAAGGCATGACGAAATCCCGGCGTGCGGTTGCTTTCATAAAACTGGCCCGCGAGTTCCTTGGCCATACTGCGAATAGTCTGATTGAGAGCCGGCGTTACGTCCTCAACCGACTCAGCGGCGCGCAGCAGCTTCTTGGTGGTCTCGGCGTCGAACATTATGCGTACCACTTTTTTATTTTTTCGAAGATTTCAGCGCCGTAAACATAGCCAGACATTTTCAGCGCACGAACCATAAGCTTGTCTGCCTCGGCGTGAGCGGCTTCCGTGTCGCCTTCCGCCATATCGGCAATCTTCTTCATTTCGTGCTTGAACTTATCTGGCGTCATTTGCGCTTCTTCTTTTTCTTCTTCTCGCCGGCCTCAGAGTAGGCAATGGCGACGCTTTGAGTTTGGCTTTTTCCCGAGTTCATCTCTCGACGTACATTGGTCGAAAATCCCTTGCGCGTTTTGGCGGCGCGTCCTTTGACAAGCGGCATTACTTCTTCCTGAATCCCTTGAGTTCTTCCGCAAACCGAGCGCGCTTTGCTTCCTTCTTATTCTTGGAATGCTCAGCTTTCTTCAATTTGCTCTCGGGAATCTTTTCGCCCTTCTTGACGTGCAGCTCTTTCCTGAGCGCGCCGGGGTGCTTTATCGCTTTGGCGATGAACTTCTTTGCCATATCAACCCTCTAGTTTGCCGGCGGCTTAACCGCACAGATAATCTGGTCCTCAGTGACGTTAATCACCGCATGACCAATCCCCGGCGCGTATACCCGTTCTTCTTCAATCAAAATGATGAACTTGGTGCCGTCGCTATGACGCACCCAGTAATAGTCATTGGGTAGCTTCACGGCTGCGTCCAAGCCCCACTAGCGGCCTTCATGGCCCCCATAAATGGCGGAATATCGTTAGCCTCAACCAGCGGGCTTGAACCATCGCCCGCCCCTAGCTCACCGGCCTCCGTTGTAGAAGCCCCCGAAGGCTGTCCGCTGTCCTGCTTCATGCCATGGATCGTCTCAACGATCGTCCTCAGCAATTCCTGCATTTCAATCTGCGAGGATTGCAGCTTCTCAAACGCAGTCGCTTCATCAACAAGCCGCTGACCTTCAGCCTTATAGGATTCGATATTGCGCGATTCCTGCTTATCCTTCAGCTCCAGGTTCTTCTCAGCCAGCTTCTGGATCAATTCGCCAACCTGGCCCTGAGCTTGCTGCAACGCCTGCTGCATCTGTTGGATCTGCGGCGAAGTCCCGCCATCTGTCAGCAGGTATGGCGCGTTGGCCTGAATCTTCCGCCTCAGCCTCTCCGCGATCTTGTCCGCCAGCGGGAAATCTGCCGAACGGAACATGAGATCACCGATCTCATCAATAAGCGCAGGTGCGCCAGTAACAATCTGCACAAAGGCATTGTAAGCTTCTTGCCGCTGAGTGCTGTACGCCGGCCCAATATCGGCCTGCACCTCGTACTTGCCTACGGCTGGATTGAACAGAACCTGCTCGATGCCATCAATTGTGGTGGACGAATACGGGTCTTCCATCTTTGGATCAAGCTGCACCATTTGTTGAGTGCCGTCCTTACCCAAAATCTGAATGACCTGCTTCGTGTCGTAGATGTGCGGCACGAGATCAACGATCATGCGACCCAGATGCCGGATCATGATCGCGAGATTGTTCACAAACAGATACGTGGCAATGTCCGACTGGCGCTGATGTTCCTGAATCGCCTTGCCGGACTTCTCGTTGCCGTTAGCGCCTTGCTGGGCGGCGAACTGGCCGGTGATGAGCTGCATCTGGCGTTCGGCATCCTGCATGCCCTGAAGGAAGACAGGTGCCGGCGTCGGTGGGTCAACACGACGTGGTAAAGCTTCTCCTGGAAGAGGATTGCCCTCGCTATCGAGATGCTTGAACGTCAGATACGCCGCATTGTTGCGGTTGGCGTTGTTCCAGGCAACCTCATTGCCTTCAAATGCCGCTGCCGCGCCGGTCCAAGGCGTTTTAGACTGCAATGCTCCAACCTCAATTGAGGCTGAGCAATTATAATTGTACATCCTCTGAGCGTCCTTGAGGCTGCGTACAAACCCCTTGCGCTCCAGTCTTCCTTCAATCGCCTTCTCAATTCCAACAGCGCGAGCAATTGGAATGTAGTTGCCCTTGCGCTTGGTGTCCCGCTTGATGATCTGCCTTCCGGCGATCAGATACCACTCAAGCTGCTTGGTTTTGACCTCACGGGTTTTGAAATCCGTTCCAGGCGCGTCAAGAGTATCCTTGAAGCCCTTCGGCGCCTCGCTCGCCAGAAACGTGCTTTCGTTGCCTTGAGCATCGCGCACCCAATAGAGCGTGTCGTTCTTGAACAGAATGCGATAATATTCGGCCTTGCGAACGTAATCCGTCCGGACCCAATCATCGCCAGCATCAAACATGACGCCAGAGCTGACTGCATCTAGGTCTACGTCCGGATGTTCTCGCTCAAATTCCTTTCGGGGGACATCATCGAAGATAAAACCAAACTTGGCGTCCGAGCCGTCCTTTAGCTTGATGTCGGGATCAAGCAGAACGCTTAGAGCGTTAGGAACGGGCGAAATACGCAAAGCCTGGTTGAACGATCCCTCGTCCGGATAGTACTGCTCGAGCCGACAATACCCAATCCCGCCGTCTACCTGATCGTCACCAACATCGTCATAGATGTCCTGGGCGTGCGATTTGTATTCGATGTCCCGGATCAGTCCTTCGTAAACCTGCGCCGACTCAAATGATGCCTCGTTATCGGTCGGGCTGATCTTGATTGACGGCTTGTTCTGCCGCGCGTCGTTTTTGATCAGGTTCAGGTGGGTCTGGATGATCGGAATCGTGAGCGCGGGCCGCTTGTTGACCTCACGATCCCTGCGAATGTCATCCGGCCATTGCCAGCCGTTGTCTGAATCTCCGTAAGCAAACTTGGAATCGATGACGAACAGGCGACGGAACGTCTCTTCCCAATTTTGAGCGCGTTTGAAACGCTCCATGGCTTCGGTTAATAGCTGATCGTCCGGCGATAAGGATTCGGCCGTGTCGCGTTGACGTTTGGCCACGGTCTATCCCATCCATCCCTGAGCACCTTCAATGTAGTGCTCCACCGGTACCTTGACGGGCTTGCTCTTCATTTTCTTTATCAAAGCTTTCTCGCCCTCGGACCAGGCCATAACAACCGCGTCGCCCTTGTCAGGAGAGCGCCCAAGCCTCTCAGGCTTTTTTAAATCTTCTTTCGACTCGATCTGGATGCCACGCGTTGTCAGTTTCCAGCGCGGCGCCGTGAGATCGGCTAATACTTGCGGGTCTGGAGGCAATGCAATCAGAGAGCCACCATCCTGATCCGGGTCTAGCGCCTCTCGAAAGCGCCAGTGAATTTCGGCGCGCTTGTTTACAAAGCCAAGCTTCGCGTCATCATTTGTCTTGGCGTTGGATTCATTAGCGCCGTTGTATTTCACAACCGAAATTTCATTCTCAGTCAGGCGCTCGCTAACTCCGCCGCCATAACCTCCGCCCATGTCCACAATGACAGTCGCGCTATTGCGCCTGTACGTCACCACCATACCCGCTACATCGGACGGCTTCGGCGTTTCCACTCCAGGCTTAGAAACCAGTTCCGCATACCAAGGTCCGTGACGGCAGGCCAAGGTGGATTGATCTGCACCACCCTGCGCAACGTCCACGCCGATCGCAGTCATGGCTGCATTATCGGGCGGTCGTGGTGTCCAACGCGACTGGGCTTCCTTAACCCATGCAGTGGGGATCACTTGCCATTCATGGTCCGCTCTACCGGCCATAAAATCGCCGTTGAGCAATTGGGACCGCAGCGGTTCAGGCAACGCCTGAAGCTGGGCACGATATCCGGACTTGGCGAGGTAAGGATTGTCCTTCAGCATCGAGGGAATGAACGTCCGCGTTAGCGGCTGACAAACCCGTGGATGCTCCTCATCAATCTCTTCCTGCGTGGCCTTCCGATATTCTCGATCGGTCTCAAAGAAAACCGGGTGCCCTTCTTTGAGCCAAACCGTTGTTGCGTCTCGATCTGGTGCCGTAACGGCCCACCGAAGCTCGCCCGGCTTGGCCGGGTCAGCGAACTTGTCATCGACCCACGGAGCGAACCACTCACACAGCCACTCTCCCTCGCCCCCTGTGGGCGGGTTAGAAGCAATGACGACGCGGCGTCGCTGAGTTGGAACGACAGAGCGTAGCCAGCCCATGACGAACGAAACCTTAGCCTTCGCGAGCTGCGCGCCCTCATCGAAACCGATGAAGTCTCGCGCTCGACCCTGGTGCGATAACTCGGCACCAGGCTTGGCCAGATGGCTCAACTCCAGAATCTTGCCATTCTTGCGCAGAATTTTGTCGGCACCATTCCAGCCATCCCGGCCAGCAATCGCAAGGATGCGCTCCTCCAGCGCCCTGAGATCGACGGCCTGCGCGCGAAAGATGACTGAGCGAAGATGCTGGGTAAGAGCAAGTCCCACCAGAAGGTCAGATTTCCCACCTCCCGGCGATCCTCCGAACAGCATCAGGTCGGCTTTGGAATAGTAAGCCTGTGTTTGCGGTTCGTTATCTGGGTCCGGCAACCAAAGAGAATTAAGTTCCGGATCTATGATTTGATCCAGTTCCTTAAGCCCTTTGTCGTCCAGACTGTTTACGTACTCTTCCAGTTCAGCAAACGCTGACGCCATTATTCTTTTTCTTTGATCTTGGTCTTCGCAATGAAGGCTGCTAGAGCTCTGGCGCGATCTGCGGTCGAGCGATTAGCCACTTCAATGGCCTTTCCGTCCCTGCCTGTGTGCTCAAGCGACTGCACATCACGCCACGCGGATGGCGCCCGGTTCTTCAAGCCAAAGATAAGAACGGCCGGTGCAGCTTTGGTTTCGCCACTAGCGGCAGCAAGCAGTTTGTCTTCCCAAAACCCAACCGCCTTTGCGATTCCGAGATCAAGCGCCTCCCGAAACTCGGGATATTTCTTCGCCCACTCATGAGCTGTGGACTCACGCACTCCCAGCTTGCCCGCAAGCGCTACGATCGAATGCCCTTTGCCAAGGTACTCAACAGCAGTCTTACAAAACTCCGGTTTATATTTGGTGGGCTGGCCGACAGACTTGGGCACTTTTAGAACTGATACCCCGTTGCAGTAACAGCGACGGCAGTCGCGCTGGCATTGGCGGCGGTCGCAACCGGAATAGTAATGTTGGCGGCACTAGCCGGAACGCAGGGAGCATAAGTCACAGTGAAATTTCCGGGAGCGGCCACAACATAATTCAGCGTTCCGGTTACCGTACCGGTCGCAGTTGCAGTTGCCGTACCTGTCCCGGCTTCACCAACTTGCACCGAACAAAGATAGGTCGTCTTGCCAGCGGTTGCTGGTAGCGTTGCCGTTACAACGCCAGTCGTACCGGTGGCCGAAGCGGTAACAGGCACAGCCGCCACGCCAGCCGCGCTAACCGGATACTGGCTCTGAATGCTTACGTTCTGCGTGCCAGACGGCGAAGAGGTCGTCACCGGCAGCGGATGCGAGGTGTCAACCGTCTGGAAGCCGCAAATCCGCGCGCCGGAAGCGCTCGAGCAAACCTGATAGCCCGGCGTGACCGGATTCGGAGTGTCGGCGGCGAAGGCGGCCGAGCACAAGAGAAGCGCGGAAAGCGCAAGCAAAATGCGTTTGGTCATTGATGCGCTTTCATGAAGAGAGCGGCCAGCAGCCCTGAGGGGGCAGAGCTACTGGCCTATTCGCTTAACGGGACAGGCGACCGTCAAACGAGGTCACTCTACGCGGAACCACTTATTTTGAGCCGCGCTGTAAACATATTCAGCCGCACTGATCGCAGCAGCCACACCGTTGTTGGTCTGCACAACCAGCGTAGCGGGAGCGGCACCCTGAACGATCGTCGTGCCACTCGGGGAAGAGGCGGCCGAAATCGCAGTCAAGGTCAACACGCCAGAGCCGGCGTTCACGATGCTTGCTGTCTGGTTGTCAACCGGATTCGGCGGCAGAGTGACCGAGGCAATGGTAGCAACGCCCTGATTCGAGATCAGATAGCGCTGCCCCGCAGTCATCACGACCGAAGCGTTAGTGGTCACGACCTGAATGCTGCCGCCACCAAGCGCCGCAGTCGGAATGCGGATCGTTTCCTGACCGCCTCCGTTGGCAATCTGAGTATCAGCCGGCACAAGCTCGTTGCCGGTCATAGAGGTCGGACCGGCCGGGACCGTGTTCGTGCAGTTCGAGTTGCTCGGCAGCGTGCCCGGAACAGTGGTCGAAGTGCTCTGGCTGTTGGTCGAAGCGCAGAACGAGCCAGTGCTCAGAATCGGAAAGCCCGGGAACAGGCCAGAGGCGTAAGTAGCAACAGTGAAAGAGCCGGCGAGAACAGCAGCCAGCCCCAAAGTCTTGAAGTTCAATTTCAT
>DATEGH010000247.1:0-17776 GCA_035280185.1 Terriglobales bacterium | reverse complement strand
ACGACGCGACCAAAACCTCCTGATTCACTTGCTCTCCTATGGCTCCAAAACTCAGGCGGCCCGCAAGGGCCGCCATTTTTAGCAATTAGCAATTAGCAGTTGGCAATTGGCAGTTGGCAACGAGATCAAGCCGACCCGCCGATCAGCAACGTACTACCATGGCGTAACGCGATTCGTCGGCAATGTCGCCAAAGAGCGTGATGGGCTGTCAGCCGTCCATGGCGGGACTTGTTCTCAGATACGAAGCTGACCCGGCACTTGCACCTTAGCGCGCCGGGCGCGCCTGGGTTCGGCATGCCGGGCTATTTTCAGGCGCGCCTTACGCCGCTAATCTAGGCTATTTCGCCCGCCTTGCCCTGGCCTTGCACGGTTTGCTGCTCACGTTGATGCAGAGATGCCGCTTCCCGCGATTCGTCCCAGCACATTCACCGGCGCAACCTCCGGGCTCACCAGTGCCTGGACCGGCACGATGAACGTCTGCTCCAGAGCGTAACGGCCGGACATGACGGCGTGAGGAACGCCATCGGTGTACACCATCCAGCAGGCGCCGGGAGCAAATTGCAATTTCCGTTTGGGCGAGTTGGACTGAAAATCGGCGTTCTCCTTAAGCCAGTCGTGCAGGAAGAGCATGGATTCGTCATAAGGCGAGCGATCGGGTACCGGCAATCCGATCTTGGATGCGACGGTCCGCAGTGCTGCTAACGCGGCATTGCGATGTGGTGGCGCGATCACTTGTTTCTCCCTGAGCTTGGGCAGGAATTCATGGAAGGGCTCTCCTACATTCCACACGCGCGAAGCTTCGGGATTGATGTTGACGAAGACGCGCAGAATCCGCCCGCCGCGGGTCGGTCGGGTAGGGAACGCATCTACGTGCAGCAGGTCATTGCGTTTGTGCCACGGAAGGTCGCGTCCCTGCTCTTCCAGCGGGCGGAAGCTGGCGAAATCCAGCTTGAGCTTGCCGGCATAAGGCGCCAGAAAGAGGGAGATGAACTGGGTAACCTCGCGCGAGAAATTTCGCAGAATCGCGTGAAGGCGTTCGCGGTCCCGGCCCGGATCGGCGCCCTTCAGCACGTCTGAGGCGGGACGATAAGAAATGTTCTTGTGAAAGCGTGAACCGGCTTGCTTTTGCGAAAGCAGAAATCGGGCGTCGTCCTCAGGAAACGGGAACGGCGCCTTGGCGAACGAGAGCACCTTGCCGTGTTCGAGATGCTCGCAGTACCAGCGCGGCTGTTGCTGCGCGTAAGGCGTGACCTCAATCACTGCCGGAGATGAGGTGTTGGTCGGCATCAAGCACCATCATACCGTTTTTGTTTAGCACTTCAGCCGTTCGGGAGCGGAGGTTGCCTGCGCTGTGTGCTCAAGCTGCAACCGGAGTGGAAGAGCCGTAGCTGCTAAGGGAATGGGCAAGTATGTTGCTGAGCATGTCGCTGATCTGAACCAGGTCAGGAATGATGGAACTGATGTCAATGAGAAGCAGGTTCTCCTGGAGAATCTGTGAAATCACCTTATAGAAGATTCGCGTCTCTTCGACCACCAGCGAGACGGGATAACCTTGCTCGCGGCGCAGACGACCGTGAGTGGCAGCACGGTCGATTCCTTCCTGGCTAATCGAGGCATAGTGCTGGCCCAGGCGGCTTGCCAGTTCTTCAAGAAGAGGGGGAAGGTGATTGAGCCGTTCTTTGCGTGAGAGGCGGATACGGGTGAATTCTGGATTTTTGGAAACCTCGGCCAGCCAGTTGTTCAGGATGCGGGTGGAGTTCTCGCGAATGATCTCCGGGGCGTGCTTGACCGGTGTTTCACGATATGGCGGCCGTTCCAGCTTGGATTTCAAGGTATTGACCAGATGAGGAATATCGGCCGGCTTGATGAGGTAATCGTCCACCTGGCGCTTAATGGCCTCAAGCGCGGTGCTGAAATCGGGATAGCCGGTAAGGATAAAGGTTCGGGCCGCAGGCTGAATGCGCCTCATAGCGCTGACAACGGTGAAGCCGTCGGCCGGCTGGCCGATGTTGAGGTCAGCCAGCAGGATGTCGAATTTTTCCTGGCTGATTTTGGCGATCGCTTCGGCGACTGTGGCCACCGCAGTGACGGAAAACCCGTGCCCTGAAAGGATTGCGGGTAGTGTTTCGCGGATGGAAGCTTCGTCGTCAACAAACAACACTCGCAAAGTGGCCAATGCAGTTTTCCTCACAGAATCAAAGAATGTGGCGGAACTTTCGTCCGCACGCTGGGAATCGTTTTTCCGGCTCAGCAGCGGGGCTCCGAACTGCTGAAGTGCTTGGGAGGCGGCTCCTGCTCCGTTAATTCCTTTGATGCAGGTTGGAAATGTGAACGGTCATTTTCTAGGTGACGATTCGAGCTGAGCTCTATTTTTCTGTTGCATTCTCTGTGCGATTTCGGTTAGTATTCGCCTGTAGGTAGATTGTGACGTTTGACTTTGAAGGAAATGGAGGTCCCGCGAAAAGCGGGATTTTGTGCTTTATGGCTGGGTTGCCGCTCGGATCACCCCCGGATCGCGCCGCTAAGTCCTTTGTTTCATCGGATCGGCGGAATGGGGAGGGGTGGGGGTCCATCTGGTGATCGGGTGATCGGGCGTGAGCGGGTGATCTGAAGAACTGAGACCTGCGGAAACGGAACATGTATGGAACAAAAGTTCAAAAAGGGCGTAACTCTATTTGGGTATCAGAAGGGACGGCAATGTGAGTACGAAATGGCGGATGGAAGGCGTTGCGGGTCGCCGGCGATGCGCCACGAAACGCTGTGCTATGCCCACGCGCGGGCCATGCGGGTTCGGCCGAAGAAAGTGGTGATTCCGCCAGTGCGGGATTCGCACAGCTTTCAGGCAGCGGTGCGCGAAGTGATGCGAGGGCTGCTGGAGGGCGTAATTGATGAGAAGACCGCGGGCAAGCTGCTCTATGCGCTGCAATTGGAAGAGCGCCGCATATGGTGAGCTGCGAGCCTCTAAAAATTAGTTTGGCAGGTAGACCAACGGGCCGCTTGCACGTCTTTAATTTTGTAGCCGCGTTCGTGTGCCCTGAATCCAATGCCGTTAAGCCAGAATTGCTAACATTAAAGAGAGATATGCTGAAGGGGTCAATCACAATTTCCAGCCTTTTGCTGCTTTCGCTCTTCTTGGCGGGATGCGGCAATAACGTTACAGCCGACAAGCCGGCCGGGCCACAGGCGTTTCCGGTAAAGGTGATAACGGCGCAGGCGCAGATGGTGCCGCAATCCACCGATTATCTGGCGACGCTCAAATCGCGCAATTCGGCAGCCATCCAGCCTCAGGTGGAAGGCGATGTCACGCGAATTTTTGTCCGTTCCGGTGAGCGGGTGGAAGCAGGAGCGCCGATCCTTGAGATTGATCCGCGCAAGCAACAAGCGACGGTGAACAATCAAGAGGCGGCGTACAAGTCCAAGCTGGCCACCATGGAGCAGGACCGGATCGATCTGGAACGCAAGCAGAAATTGTTTGCCGCAGGGGTGATCGCAAAGTCCGATTTGGATGCGTCCCAATCTGCCTATAACGCAGCGAAAGCTGACGCAGACGCCCTGGAAGCCAGCATCCGCGAGCAGCAGGTGCAGCTCCACTATTACAACGTGAAAGCGCCGACCAACGGGATTATCGGAGACATTCCCGTAAAAGTCGGCGACCACGTCACCAGCCAGACGTTGCTCACCACTCTTGATCACGGCGGCGAACTGGAAGCTTACGTCTATGTTCCGTCAGAAAAGGCCAGCCAAGTCCATATCGGAATGCCGGTGGATTTGCTGGACGAATCGGGCAAGCCGCTGGTGCGGACGAAGATCTTTTTCGTTTCGCCGCGGGTTGATACCGACTCGCAAACCCTGCTGGTGAAGACGCAGGTCCCGAACAAAGAGATGCGCTTCCGTAATGCCCAGCAGGTACACGCGCGGGTGATCTGGTCAGAGCGCCAGATGCCGG
Organism: Terriglobales bacterium; assembly: GCA_035280185.1. GTDB lineage: Bacteria > Acidobacteriota > Terriglobia > Terriglobales > Acidobacteriaceae > Angelobacter. The sequence goes on along the minus strand of DATEGH010000247.1, from coordinate 13,830 downwards.
TGATTCCCATAACTGCCGTTTCAAGGTTGAGCGGGAAGCTGTTTGCTTTTGTTGCGGAGGGGGAAGGGCAAAAAGCCGTAGCGCGACAGCGGGTGATCGAGGTGGGCGACCTGGTGGGCAACGATTATTCCGTGCTCGAAGGCATTAAGCCCGGCGACAAGATCATCGTCAGCAATGTGCAGATGCTGGCTGATGGCATGCCGGTGATTCCGCAATCCTGAACCTGTTCGCCGCAGACCGGTGCAGATGCCGCTGATTTCCCGGGCCGGCCTGAGGGCATAAGCAGATCGTCAGCGGGTAAGGACTCTCATGGTTGATTTCTTCATTCGCAGGCCCGTTTTCGCTACTGTATGTTCCTTGCTGATCGTGCTTGCCGGCGCGGTCAGCATTCCTACGCTGCCAGTGGCGCAGTATCCCAATCTGACTCCTCCCACGGTTACGGTGAATGCGTTCTACACAGGAGCGAACTCACAGGCGGTTGAAACCAGCGTCACCACGATTCTGGAAGAAGCCATCAACGGCACCGAAGGCATGCGGTACATGTCTTCCACCAGCGGCAATGACGGATCAGCTTCCATCAGCGCGACTTTCGACCTGAACCGCAATCTGGATATCGCCGCCGTAGACGTGCAAAACCGCGTTTCCAGCACGCTGGGACGTCTGCCGATTGAAGTCCAGACGACGGGCGTCGGTGTGGGCAAAAACACGGGATCATTCGTCTGCGCCTTCGGCTTCTACTCGGATCACGGCCAATACGACAACCTCTTCATCAGCAACTACCTTGATGTTTACGTGCGCGACGCGCTCAAGCGTGTGAAAGGTGTGGGCGATGTAATTATTTTCGGCGAGCGCAAATACGCGATGCGTTTGTGGCTTGATCCGGTGCGGCTGGCAGCTCGCAGCCTGACGGCCCAGGATGTGGTGAACGCCCTGCGCGAGCAGAACGTCCAGGTAGCTGCCGGAGAAGTAGGGCAGTCTCCGGCTCCGGCCAACCAGGCCTATGACATCAGTGTGCGCGCGGTCGGCCGCATGAGCGATCCCAAGCAGTTCGATCACATCGTGATCAAGCGCGCGCAGGATGGATCGTTGATCGAGCTGCGCGATGTGGGCCGCGCGGAACTCGGGGCCGAAAGCTATGGCGGCCAGTTGCGATACAACGGACACGATGCCATGGGCATCGGCGTGCTTCAGCTTTCGAACGCCAACGCTCTACAGGTCGATCGCGATGTTCGCGCCGCAGTCGATCAGCTTTCCAAGCGCTTCCCGCCGGGATTGAAGTACGCGCTCGCGTTTGACACCACGCGCGCGGTGGGCGAATCCATTCAGGAAGTGATCAAGACGCTGGTGGAAGCCATCCTGATCGTGATCTGCGTGATCTTTCTCTTTCTTCAGGGCTGGCGCAGCACGATTATTCCGGCGGTCACGATCCCGGTTTCACTGGTAGGAACTTTCCTGTTTGCGAAGTTTTTCGGCTTCTCCATCAACACGCTCACGCTGTTCGGCATCACGCTGGCGACAGGACTGGTAGTGGACGATGCCATTGTCGTCATCGAAAACGTGGAGCGCCATATAGAAGAAGGAATCACCAACGCGCGTGAAGCGACGCATGTGGGCATGCGCGAAGTCACGGGCGCGGTGGTGGCGACGTCGCTGGTGCTGATCGCGGTATTTGTTCCGGTATCACTCTTTCCTGGAACGACCGGCAAGATGTACCAGCAGTTCGCGCTGACGATCGCGTTTTCCATCGCGATTTCCGCCTTCAACGCCCTCACGCTTTCGCCCGCGCTGGCAGCGCTGCTGCTGCGTCACACGGAAAAGGGCAAGAACCCGCTGTTCGCCGGCATCAATACGGCGATTCGCAGCGGAACCAATCACTATGAGAATTTCCTCCATAAACTCTCGCGCTGGAAGTGGGCGGTGATTGGGGTGTTCTTCGCCGGCCTGGCCGCGACCTGGTTTGTGTACCAGCGCGTGCCTTCGAGCTTTGTTCCGGATGAAGACCAGGGATATTTCTTTGTGATTGTGCAGGCGCCGCCGGGAGCGTCCATCCAATACACCACGCGCGTGCTGGACCAGGCGGCCGCGCTGCTGAACCAGAACAAAGACATTGAGGGGCTATTCGAGGTCCCCGGGTTCAGCTTTACAGGAAGCTCGCCGAATCATGGCATCATTTTTGCCAGCTTGAAAGAGGTGAGCCAGCGCAAAGGCAAAGGGCACAGCGCGGCTGACATCGTGAACGGCTTGCGCGGTCCGTTGATGGGAATCTCTGACGCCTTTGTGATTCCGTTTGCCCCGCCCGCCATCCAGGGCTTGGGTACGTTCGGCGGCTTCGCATTTGAATTGCAGCAGACCGGCGGCGGAACCCTCGATGAAATGGAGAACACGCTGCATCAATTCCTGGCCAAAGCTTCGCAACACAAGGAACTGAGCGGGCTGTTCAGCACCTTTACGGCGCGCGATCCGCAGTACATTGTGACGATTGACCGTGAGAAGGCCAAGAGCCTGAACGTGCCGTTCTCGCAGATTACCTCGGCTTTGCAGATTTATATGGGGTCGCAGTACGTGAACGACTTCGATTTCAACAATCGCTCGTATCGCGTTTACGTGCAGGCGGACCAGCAGTTCCGCTCCAACCCGCGCGATCTGAAGCAGTTCTATGTGCGCTCCGACGAAGGCCGCATGGTGCCGCTGGATAATCTTGTGACAATCAAGGAAGGCACCACGGCTGCCATCATCAACCATTACAATCTGTTTCGCAGCGTAGAAATTGACGGCAGCGCCGCTCCGGGTTATAGCTCCGGCCAGGCGATCCAGGCGATGGAAGAAGTCGCAAAGGAAGCTCTGCCGGCCGGGTATAGCTACCAGTGGACCGGAATTTCGCAGGAAGAGATTGAGTCCGGCGGGAAATCACTGATGCTCTTTGGACTCGGGCTGCTGGTGGTCTATCTGACTCTTTCCGCGCAGTATGAGAGCTTTGTGCTTCCGTTCATCATTCTGCTCGCTGTCCCCATGGCAGTGTTGGGAGCGCTCGGAGCGCAAGCGGCCCGCGGATTGGAGAATGACGTCTACTGCCAGATTGGTTTGGTGATGCTCATCGGCCTGGCCAGCAAGAACGCGATTCTGATCGTGGAGTTCGCGGAGCAGCTTCAGCATCGCGGCATGGGCCTGGTGGAATCAGCAATTGAAGCCGCCCGCTTGCGGCTGCGCCCAATCCTGATGACCTCGATTGCTTTCATCCTCGGCGTGCTGCCGCTGGTGTTTGCCTCCGGCGCAGGGTCGGCGGGCCGGCACTCGGTGGGAACTACCGTTTTCGGCGGAATGATCGTTTCCACTCTGCTGAACCTGTTCATCATTCCGGTGCTTTACATCGAGGTTCGCAGTCTGTTGCCGATGAAGCTCAAGCCACGAACGCCGGTCAGCGAAGAAGAGCTGGTGGAGAAGAGCGCCTAGCCGCGGAGCGTGAACCGACGGGGCGGTCTTAACCCAGCCTCCGGAGCTCCTAAGAGAATCAGATGACCACATGGCTGTTTCAGGCAACCAAAGCACCTGAAAGGACTTTCCAACGCTGGTGCTATCCTTAGGGAGCCTTTATTGACGTACAACATAGCAGCAACTCTGCCGCATCAGACACAGCAGCGGCCTCATAAGGTCAAATTGACACAAACAAAAAAAATGATCTCGTCCGGCCTCTCCGAGGCGGAGGCGATTGAGCGGGCGAAGGCCGGCGACGCAGAATCATTTGAAGGGCTTTACGGCCTGCACAAGCGGCGAGTGTACTCGCTTTGCTTGCGCATGACCGGTAACACCGCTGAAGCGGAAGACCTGACGCAGGAGGCCTTCTTGCAGCTTTATCGCAAGATCGCAACCTTCCGCGGCGAGTCTGCGTTTTCAACCTGGCTGCACCGGCTTGCAGTGAATGTGGTGCTGATGCATCTGCGCAAGAAAGGCCTTCCAGAGGTTTCGCTGGATGAAGCGCTGGAACCGCAACACGAAGACGGTCCCAAGAAAGACATCGGAGCGCGGGACAACGTGCTGGCGGGTTCGATCGACCGTGTGAACCTGGAGCGGGCCATTGAGAGCCTGCCGCCGGGCTATCGCATTATTTTTGTGCTGCACGACGTGGAAGGTTACGAGCACAACGAAATCGCAGAGATGATGGGCTGTTCGATCGGGAACAGCAAATCGCAACTGCATAAGGCGCGCATGAAATTGCGCGACCTGCTGAAGCTTAGCCGAGCCGAAAAGGCCAGCCGCCGTTGAGTGGCCGGGCGCAGCAGGGGGGACGTGGGAGAGGATGAAGAAATGAACTGCCAGGAATTTCAAGCGCTCCTGCCCTATATGATCGAGAGCGGCGGGAACGAAGAGGAAGAGAGCCACCTGAGGACATGCCATGCCTGCACCGAGTTGGTGCAGGACCTCCGATACATCGCGGAACAGGCCAAGCTTCTGCTGCCAATGCACGATCCTAACCCGAGAGTTTGGACCGGCATTGAGGGCGCGTTGCAGCGTGAAGGCCTGCTCCAGGAGGGCCGAATGTCCCGCCAGGGACATATAACGAATTACCCGACGCAAATCAAAAGCTGGACCCCAGTAGGATGGGCCATGACCGTGGCCGCGCTGATCGCTTTCAGCGTCCTTCTTATCAACTACCACCCTCATTTGCCAGGACAGCAGGCAACGGCGCAAAATAGTGCCGCTTCAGCATCACAGTTCAGCACCGACGATCAGCAGTTGATCTCCGGCGTGGCCCAACAGGACCCGGCGGTGAGCCACGCTTATGAGAACGGACTGCGTGAGGTGAACGCTTACATCGTTGACGCGCGCCAAACGGTCGAGCAGAATCCCGGCGACGCTATGGCGGAAGAGCAGTTGCAGCAGGCTTACGAGCAGAGGGAAGCGCTCTATCAACTGGCGACGGCACGCTCGCTGCCCTAGGAGACAGATGCTCATGGCAAATCCCGGCAGTTATTGGCACGGACGAATTCAATGAAAAAACTAGCCTTGTCTTCCGCGTTAATTTGTTTTGTCGCGCTGAACGCTTCTGCTCAGCAGAATCGTAAGGAAGTACGGCTGGAGATTGCGCCCGGCGGGTCTGTGAACATCGTCAACAATGATGGCTCTGTAGACCTGAAGTCCGCTCCTGGCGGCCAGGTGCTGGTCTCCTATTCTGCCAGCTCCGACAAAGTCGAAGTGGACCACGAAAGCACGGCGGACAAGCGGCGCATTGAGATCCGGACTCATGTGCTGGGTGATGCCAAGCCGGCGAACAATGAAGCGCAAGTTGCCTATGAGATCAGCGTGCCGGCCGGAGTTTCCGTCAGCGTGAGCACGGCCACAGCTCCGATCACCGTGGACGGAGTGAGCGGCGATATCATGCTTTCTTCCGATACTGGACAGATCACGTTGAGGAATGTGGCGCGCTCGCACATCCACGTGCGCGGTGTCGCAGCGCCGGTGAGCCTGACGAATGTAAGCGCCGGCCATGTGGACGTGACGGCCAACAGCGGGACGGTGCAACTGGAAAACGTTACCGGCCCTAAGGTGAACGTCGGAACCACGAGCGGCGATATTACTTACAAAGGCGATTGCTCAGGCGTGGGCGATTACATGCTCATCACCCACAGCGGCAACATTGATGTGAGCCTGCCGCAAACCGCTTCCGTTGATCTGAGCGCGCGCTCGGTGAAAGGATCCGTCGAAAACGATTTCCCCCTCCAAAAGAAGACCCACACCACGTTTGTGCCGCGCGCGGGGAGTTCCTTCGCAGGCACCTCCAACTCAGGCTCTTCCTCGGTTGAGCTCCAGTCATTCAGTGGTAGAATCCGCGTAAAGAAGCAGTAACGGCGCGGCTCCGAACAAATTGATGGCCCAGGCTGAATCAACCCGGCGTGTGTTTCTCATCGGGTTTATGGGCGCGGGCAAGACCACGGTCGGCCGCGAACTGGCAAGACGCAGGCGCGCGAGATTTGTGGACCTCGACGACCTGATTGAACAGCGCGAAGGGCGAACCATTGCCGAGATCTTTGCTTCCGCCGGCGAGCAGGCGTTTCGCCGCATGGAAAGCGCCGCCCTCTCAAGTTTGCTGCAAGAACGTGGGCAGGGCGGCGATCTGGTAGTAGCGCTAGGCGGAGGAGCTTTCGTGGAGCCTGCGAATCGCGAAGCCATCCGCCACGCGGGCGGAACAACAGTGCTGCTGCAAGCGTCACTTTCCGAGTTGCAGCGACGATGCCAGAATGATGAGAGCCGGCGCGTCCGGCCGCTGGCGCGCGATGAGGAACGCTTCGCCGAGCTGTTTGCGGCACGACGGTCGGAGTATGAATTGGCGGAGTTTCACGTGACCACGGAAAACAGGAGCATCGAGCAGGTGGTGGACGCAATCAACGGAATTCTCTCGGCTGCAAAGCCGGAGGTAACGCAATCATGAAGTTGTTCAGAACCGCCGTAATTTGTGCCGCTATGGTTCTTATGGCGCTCTCGCTGTTCGCCGCCGACCAGAAAGAGAAGAAGTCCGGAAACAAAATTTGGGACTCCGGCAGCTTCGGCATTTACATGAACGGCAAACGGATCGGCACAGAGAAATTCCAGATCAAACAGGAATCAGACTTTAGCGTGGCAACTTCAGAAATCAAGGTGGAGGACGGAAATACCAAAGCCGATCAAACCGCCGAAATGGAGATCACGTCCAAAGGCGAGCTGCGCTCCTATGTATGGCACGCCACGGCGCCTTTGAAAGAGGAGTCCAGCGTGGAACCGAAAGACCAGCTTCTGGTGGAGCACGTGGTTCCTGCGGACCAGAAAAAAATGGATGTACCGCACATTCTGCCGGTCTCGACGGTGATTCTGGACGACAACTTCTTCTCACAGCGCGAACTGCTGGTGTGGCGCTATCTTCGCACCGGCTGCTATTTCAAGCCGAATGAAGGGCTGGTCTGCGGGCCAAGCCATTTCGGCATCCTCGTTCCGCATCAGCACACTGCAGGCGAAGCGATTATGGACCTGGTGGGCCACGACAAGGTCACCATCAAAGGCCAGGAGCAGGAACTCAACAAGTTCAAGCTCGATACTGATGGAGCGATTTTGTGGCTGTGGGTGACCGACGACTACAAGGTGATGAAGATGGCCGCAAACAATTTTGAGGTGATAAGAGACTGAGGGGATTTGGTAATTGGGTAAGTTGGTAATTGGGTAATCTGAAGTTGTTCTTGCTCGATTTTGTTCGGTAGCGACCATCCCCCTTCCTGCCGACTGACTGATTCCTCAATTCGTTACTAAACCAGATTGTAAGCGCTTACCCGAAAACACAATTACCAAGTTACTCAATTACCAAATTCTTCTCCATGCCCAACCGCCGCTCTGACATTCTGTTCTTCTTTGCCGTCCTCCTGGCCTTGTGGACCGCGTACACCGTCCGCGATGTATTAATGCTGATCTATGTGAGCGCACTGTTTGCGGTCGTGTTGTCACCGGCCATCGGGCTGATTCAAAAAATCAGGATCAACGGCTGGCGCGCAGGACGCGGCTTCGCCATCATGTTCCTGATCTTGTTTTTGGCGCTTCTGGGCACACTGTTCATGGTATTTGCGTTTCCGCCGGTCTATCGCGACGCGCGCCAGTTCGCCGCGGACTGGCCCGGACACATGTCCGCGCTCACCCAGGAGCTGCAGCACCTTCCGTTCGGCAACAAGATCAACCCCTGGGAACTGCAGCGCCTTGCACGAGAAATCGTCGGCGGAGCCGGCGGGCTGTTCCTGAACCTCGCGGGAGGAATTTTCGGCGTCTTCACCGCTGTAATTCTCACCGCCTACTTCATCATCGATGGAGAGCTGGCGTTCGCGTGGGCCGTTTCCCTGTTTCCTGCCGATCAGCAGCAGCGGCTTTCCACCGCCTTGCTGCGGGCGGAAAAACGCATGCGCAACTGGCTTACCGGACAAGCCATCATGATGAGCGCGATGGGTCTGTGCAGCCTTGCGGTTTATTACGCCTTGGGGTTGCGTTACTTTTATCTGCTGGCGCTCTTTGCCGGAACCGCAGACATCATTCCCATTGCCGGGCCGGTCGGCGCCTTGATTCTGGCTTCTACAGTCGCTGCCCTCGATTCGCCGCAGAAGGTGCTCGGCGTCATCATTTTTCATGCTATTTATGCGCAGTTTGAAGCCGGCTTTCTCTCGCCGCGCATCATGCGCTCTACGCTGAAGCTGTCGCCGGTGGCCGTAATCATCGCACTCTCGATTGGCGGGTCCCTGGCTGGAGTCATGGGTGCGCTGGTTTCAGTTCCGACTGCCGCGCTGGTGATGGTGCTCGCCGACGAGTATCTGGTGAAGAAGAAGAAAACTGCGGCAGCGGCGTAAGCTGCAGCCACGTGCCCGCCCTATTTCAAGTCCAGGCTGATCGGCTCTTCCGGATTGTGTTGACTCTGCATTTCCGGCGGGAGAGTTCCAGGTGGGGCGCCGTCTGATTCAAGGAAGGTGGATTTCGCGGGATCTTTTGGGTTGTACCGAATGCGAATCTTGCGATTGAGCCACGGCGTCCCCTGTAAGCTGCACTCCTCTTCACTCTGCACCCACTGTCCCGGACAGAATGAGCCGCTGAAAAATGCGCCCTGCGCTTCAAAGACGTATTCCATCACGGCGCTCCACTGCCCAAGATAGAAATTGGGTTCTCGAGGTGCAAGTCGTTGCGGGTGCCATCCGGTCACGCTCGCTTCTGCTGCCGGCCATGCCTGAGCGTCTTCGACAATTATCTTGGCGCTCGCCTTCCGACGAATCACCCAAACCACGGCTGCGGCGAGCGCAATGACCAATGCGATACCGAAGACCGATTGCACGGCGTGATCTTAGCATGCCTCTTTATGAGAGCGTTCGTTGAAAGGAGACTTGCAGTCATCTGGATCTGATCGGCGTAGACCCACTAATTTTTTAAGATCGCGTTTTCATTCAGCAACTTCTCGCGACCTTTGTCAGCTTCATTCGTCCAATACTGTGAACACATTCCAGGGGCCAGCAGTATGAGTACAGCCAGTATTACGATGCAAAACGAAAGGCTGCCACTCAAGGAACGTGGCAGGATCGTCTTCATTCAGTTAGAACAAGTTGATTACCTGAAGGCATTCGGGAACTACGTCCGCGTGCATGCCGGAAAGCAGGTTTATATGGTGCGCGATAAGTTGAGCGCCTTTGAAAACCGGCTACAAGGGCGCGATTTTGTCCGCATTCACCGTTCCGTGATCGTCAATCGCCATCGCATCTCTGAGCTGAGGCCCTGGTTCACCGGAGAATACGTCGTGATTCTCGACTCCGGCCAAGAGCTCACCCTGAGCCGCGGTTATCGCCATCAGTTGCAACTGCTGAGAAGCCTTTTCTAGAGCACTCGTGAATTGAGTCATCTCCTGGCGCCGATTGTCATCCTGAGCGGAGCGCGAACGACGGAGGAGCGAGCGCGCAGTCGAAGGATCTATGCATCTGTCCGTCGAAACACCAAATACATAGATGGTTTTCGACTTCGCCGTCCTTCGTTCCTCAGTCCGGCTCGGCTCACCAAGACAAATTGCCGTGATTAATTAATTGTCACCGAGCATTCGTGCCTGCGACTTCGCATCAGCGCACGCGTGAACGTTCTGCGCAAGTGGATGCGCTGGCGCAACACCGAGGTGGTGAAGGCGCTATTTTGGGGAGAGGCGATCCAAGCGGCGGGTCAATTCCCGAACTGCATCAGCCACCTTATATGTAGCATCGATTGCAGCCATGAGATGCTCTAGCGGCGGGCCTTCAAGTTTGGCCTTGGCAAAGTGCAAAGCACCGACAACCACTTGGAGCGGATTGTTGATGGAGTGTGCGATGTCGGCCGCAATCGAGGCGTCGCGCTGAACCTGGCGTAGTTCTTGAAGCTGTTTAAGCGGACAGATGTCAACCGTGACGCCGATTACCCGCGGAGGGTCGCGCGAAACGAGCGCTCCTCGTGCGGCAAGCCAATGAATTTTTCCCGACTGGCCGACTGCACGATGCTCAATCGCATATTCCGCTCCGGTGTTGAGAGTATCCTGAATTGCGTTGCTGACTCGCTCGCGATCCTCGGATGGAACCGCCGACAATACTTGCTCAAGCGTGACTTGAACGGTTCGGTCTGACCGCGCCTCAGGTATGGTCCACAGGACAGTATTGGTGTCCGCACGGTAATCCCGTGACCAAAGGCGGGCGACCCGACGAGCCAGTCGCAGTCGCTCGTGCTCTTCTTTTGCCAGCCGTTCCTTATCCTCACCCTCCAACATCTCACCCAGTAAGATGCGGCCACTCTATTCGTAGAATGTCTCTCATCACTGGCGTTACGAGTTGATCAGATGGGTCATCAGTGAGAACTCTTGTTTACAGCAATGATTTCCGAATTGCCGGTCATCCGCTCCACAGGCCCATTTCTATTGGTTCGAGTCCGTGCTGACTTTCCTCGTTGCAGGGCTGCCTGGGCAGTGTCTGATTTGAAGATCCCTCCGAGTTGCGGAGATTCGAATGCGTTGGTCCCCTACCGCTAGACTTGAACGTATCAATACTTAGAGTATCGACCGCTCGTATTTGCCTTCGATTTAGGAAATGAGCAGCTTCATATTGCGGCATTTAGCAGCTGGATGTTGAGCCAGCGTCGACAGTAGCTCGTCCGTTGCCTGCATCTCGCGGTCGGCCATGATTGCGTGGTGGAACATCACTCCTATCGGCTTGGCTAAGCTCAGTTGAGCGGCAACCATCTTGCCCCAGTCTTCCAGGGTGAAACGAATTCCCTTGCGGTGCGCAAACCAGTCCTGCGTGATCGGTATTTCAGCCAGACCGGAAACGTTGAATGGAGTCGCGCTGGATTCGCGCGATAAGGCGCGAAAACCACACTTGACCAGGCAATCAGCAGTTTCCTCCGTACACCTGTTCCACGGCGGCGTAAAAATCGGGTCGGAATCCGTCGCCAGCACCTCCTGCAGCTGCTGCTTCCCGCGTTCAATATCCGCGTTTTGGCTGGAACGATCACGAGATGGCCCAAACTCGCACTTCCTGCCCTCTTTCTCGTGATTGATATGTGCGTATCCGTGCTGGTGGACGCGGAGCTTGCCGCCCGCAGCTTCCATCCGGCGGCATAGCTCGCGAGCAGTGGGCGTCTTTAGAGCGTTGGGAATTGCCGCCAGATCGAGCGGCAAATCATGTTTGGCAAAAACGTCAGTCAGTTGGAAAAGGCGCTCGTCTTCCCAGCCGGCGTCGTCATCCCGAAAGAAGAACACCACAGGATGGAGTAGCGCATCCAACGCCTCACGTACGGGATCAAGCCATCCCGGCATTCTTGGCCTCCGACCTCCATGCGCTGGAATGGGGCACTAAAATTTGCGAACGATGTTGGGAAAGCAATTTCTCCAAGATTTCTGCGGAAGCGGTTGCTCCGTTCAGATCCAGTGTTGCTTCACGAGGCTGAAACTCAACGGTGGCGCAGATCCCGAGAGCAAGCCGCTCAGGGGTGAGTTCTTTCTGCTCGAGCACCCGCAATAACCCACGCGCCTCGAGTTTGCGGGCCCTGTTCGTTTGCTCAGTTTCTTTTCCTTGATCAAAAGGCACGACCAGGGCCGGAACTTGTGAGCGGAGCAAGTCCATGGCAGTGTTGTACCCGCATTGACTGACAGACACAGCAGCTTGACAGAGCTCACTGTAAAGATCAGGAACAGACCTCTCCAGCGCAAGGCCAGTTTTTCCTTCGGCCATCTTGCTTAATCTCTTCCACGCATCTTCAGGAAGGAATGGTCCTGCAATTACCTTCATCTCAAGGGCGTGAGACTGATGCAGTTGGGGAAATGCTTCAATGGCTGTCCGCATCAGTGGTTCGCCAACCAATCCGCCCCCTGCGGAAACGACGATTTTGCGATTGCGTTCATGCCTGAGTGGAAGCTCCTGTTCCGGAGAAACAAACCCCGTGTAGTGGACCGGGACCTGAAGCGGAATCTCTGGATGGAAGGTTTCTTCCAGCCGAGCAAAGGTGGGATCGGAATGGACCAGCACAACATCAAAGAACTGGTTCGCTCGCTCGACCGCGGTATCATCGTGCTCTTGTTTGCGGCTCACCAGAATGTCTCGCAGGCTGCAACCGATCAGTGGCCGCTGAAGAGAGTTCCTCGCCTCCTCCAATAAGGGCAGCAATTCTCCGGAGAATTTTTTCCGGCCAAAAGGAAAAAGTTCGATCAGCACAACGTCGGCGGCAAGCTTGCGATACGTTTCTAGAATGATTGCTTTGCGCCGAAGTTGAGCATCTTCCAGCTTTTCACCGTCAGTCACGAGGCGCATCCCCAGATCCATCGCCAATGGCGGCAACTCGATGAGCTCGATTCCGCTTGGGATGCGGGCGCAAGCCGGCAGACGTCCGCCGCTGAGCAATGCCACGTGAAACCGCTTCTGGAGCCCCTCGGCGAGAGCTAGCGATCGCATCAAATGCCCCATACCGAGCGCGTGCTGGCAATAGAAAAGAAGCGTGCGTTGTTTCGAATCCGCTGACATTAGTTACTCTCTGTTGCTTCGGAAGATGATCTTGGCCGAAAGCTGCAGCGTTCTGGGCTGGAAAGCTGCGGTTGGCAAGCCAAATCGAGGCGAGGAAATAACGCCGATCACATCCGTGAAGTTGGCCTGATTGAAGACATTGAAAGCATCCAGGCTCAATTCCAGCCGGGTGAAATCGGGTGTGCTCTTGTCTCCTCTGGCTTTCGGCTGCCCCAGAATGTACAGGGTTTTGGTTAGCCGCAGGTCGAGCTGAGTGAACCCAAAGCCCTGGCCAGTATTCCGCGTGACGCCGGCAGGCCGATCATTCACTATGCCATTGCCGTTGCTGTCAGCACCGGTAGTGATGTTGAACGGAGGAGCGGAATGGGCGCTGAAAAGCGTTCCCACGCGGAACTCTTTCGGGAGATCGGCAACAGCAGCCAAAGTGAATCGGTGGCGAATGTCAAACAACGATCTTCCCCATTCGCCTGAAAGGTCGCGGCTGTCGGCGGGAAGGACCAGTGGGCCGTCCGTGTCGTCGTTGCTGTGCGAGAACGTGTACTGTGCCTTGATCTTTATTGGCTTGGCAATCCTCCCTTGGAACGAAGTACTTAGAGAGTTGCTGCGCGAAGAAGCTGTGGACTCGGCTTGGCGGACTAAAAACAGATTGGGATCGGGCCGTCCCGTTCCGGCGAGCGGCGTATTGATGTCACGCGCGCGAAACAGGTGAATTCCCCTCAAAAATTGATACTCAACACTCGCCTTCATCGCGCCGAACCCATGCTCCACGCTTGTGCTTCCCTGAATCAGATATGGAGTTTGCATCTGCGGAGCAGCACTCCAGATGCTGGGTGTTACACCAACCAGAGACAGAGTCGGGAACGCAGGATTTTGGAGAATGAACTCGCTCGCGTTTACTCCGTTCAGCAGCAGAGTCCGCTCCGTTACGGAATCTGACATATGGTCGTAGAACATCCCGCCACCTACTCTAAACACGGTTTTTCCAGTTCCCGGGCTGAACCCGAGCGCGAGGCGAGGAGCAAAATTGTTGTGGTCGTCGATCCTTTGCTGCCAGTCGTAACGTAAACCCGCCATCAGATTCGTGTGGCTGCCGATCTGAACGTCATCTTCGAGGAAGCCATAGGCCTCGTTCTGCGAAAAGGACAGTTTGGGATTTCCCTGGATGATCTCGAACAACTCCGGGCTGCCGGCGCTGAAACTGCCAAGTGAAGAAAATGTAAATGTCCCGCCGAAATTCGATGCATCATTAAAATCAAAATGTCTCGGCCGGAAGGCGCCCCCAAAGCGCCAGGTATTCGCGCCATGGCTATAGCTCAGGATG
>DATEGH010000246.1:0-12671 GCA_035280185.1 Terriglobales bacterium | reverse complement strand
GTTGATTCCCAAAAAGCAAAGAAGGTCCTAGAGTCGGCAGGATATAGCGTCGAAGTAAAGGAAGACGGCCAGACTCTTGTGGTCCGCGACTCGAAGAAGAACGGTCTCTTCTCCCGCGCGGAGAAGCAGCAGTTCAAGCGCCGGCTGAAGCAGAAGATCAAGAGCGGCGCCCGGCGTGGACTGGCAAAATTATTCCGCCATCGCAATTCGCCGCCGTCCTCAGCTTCGGCGCCGAAGCTCTCCGGCCTTCGCGCTGATGTGGTCTCCGCGCTCATCAATCAGGGATGGAAGAGAGCCGATGCGCAACGCGCCGCGGCCGCAGCTTCGGGCAATGACTTCAATTCCCTCTTTCGCGATGCGCTGAAGCAACGTAAGAATCCTGCACGCACGTTCTACTTCGTCAAGTATGGAGGAGGAAAGTATTCCCGAGGTTTCGGCACAAAAGCGGCTGCGCAACGTTACGCAAAGCGGACAGGTGGAACAATCTTCACGGCTGGACCCGCGCGCAAGAAGCGCAAGCGCAACGGCGATCCCGCGCTCGACAAAGCCGCGGCTGTGTTCCGCAAGTTCCACGGAGCCGATCCCAACAAAGTAATCGAGATCGAGGAGCAGTTAAAAGACTCCGGGCAGTATGCCCAGCTCGGACAGCTCCTGCAGCTCGACATGTATCACGGTCCGGAACTCAACTGCCGCAATGCCGGCATTCGTCTCTGCTCCGATCCCGATGGCAATCAGTTGTGCTGCATCGGAGGCAACCAGGACATTGAAGCCGGGCTCGGCCCGATGTTTGGGCTCAACACGAATGCGCGCCTGGTGGACCTGGGCGAGATCAACAAAGTCTGGTATCTGGCGCAAAAATCCATGCACGGCTTTGAACCGATTGAATATCACCATCGTTTCGGTGAAGAGGGCGGAAGCCGTCCGCGGTTGATGTATGACCGCGACAACAAAAAGCTGTTCATCATCGGCGGCGATTACGAGATCAAAGCCGTTGGGATCAAGAACTAGTTCACCACAGAGGACACGGAGGTCACTGAGTTTATGGCAACCAGCATCGTGAGACAACAACGCCGGCGCACTCGCACCGTCGCAACCGTAGAAGATCCGGTCCGGCAACTGTTTGAGCATCGCGCGGGAATGATCGCGCGCCAGGAGTTCGTTCCTTTGGGCAAGATCATCCAGATTCACACCGCGGCCGGCGTGCTCGACTTCCGCGCCAAAGGCCCCGCGATCGGCAGGTTAGGCGATGGCTCTCTTGACCTGGTTGATCTCTGGCCGGGAGTTCCTCCGCGCTATGACGTGACGCAAGAACTGTGCCCTGCCTGTCTCGACAAGTGCGATGAGTGCAAGCGGGGAAAGCGCAAATGCAATCAGGGACGGCATAGCTGCGGCGGTTCCGGCAAAGTAAAAACCGGAGAGAAGCCGTGCGCCTGCGTGAAGCGGAGAAAACGAGCCAATCCGAATTGCAAGAAGTGCAACGGCTATGGCGCTCTGCCGGTGATGAGCGCATGTAAAACGTGCGACGGGACCGGAAAAGTGAAATGCCCGCTCTGTCGCGGCACTGGCAAGATGTCCACCGGCCGCAAGGACGGAAGCACCGATCGGCACGCCGCGAGCTGCGCAGACTGCCAAGGCTACGGCCGCAAACTGGAAGCCGTGGACCAGGACCTGGCCAAGCATCTCTCCGATTCCGGAGAATACAAGGTTCTCGGGCCGATCCGCGGGCTGCTGGTGCTTCCCTTCCTGGAGCAGCAGCGGATCCCGCAGTGGTGGTCCGCCTCGTATGACGCTCAGGGAAAGCCGCTGACCCTTGTCTTCCGCAAAGTTCAGCCTGGCGCTCAGGCTGTCATGCTCGGCGGGACACTGGTGGCGCAAAATATCAGCGGCCAGGCGTAGGAGCAGATAACCGAAAAAAATAATCAGTGCTCCAATTGAGCATGTGACCGTTTCATAGCGGTTAGCTCCTGGAAGAGCCCACAAATTCAAAGCCCTCCGAAACCTCCCGCTCGTCGCGGGAATCGGAGGGCATTTTTTATATGTCGATTCGCAGAATTCAAATCGTTAATCCGCAACGCAAGAAGAAACGATCTTCGCGGCGTCGCAGCCGCAGAAATCCACTGGGAGGGGGTGAATTAATCTTTATGAGCAATCCTAAGAAGAAACGCAGCTCTCGCCGCCGGCGCAATCCTGCAATCAGTTTCAGCGGGAAACGTCGCAGCCGTCGCAACCGGAGCAAGCGTCGCTCACATCGCAACCCTTCCGTATCGCGCGCATTGTCGCTCGGCGGTTCGCAGGTCGGCCAGCTCCTCCCTTTGAGCGGAGGCGTTCTGGTTGGCACGTTCATCCCGCGCGCAGTGGTGCAGATGATTCTCGGAGCCAACAACACCGGAATCACCGGCTACGGAGCGCAGGTTCTCGCCTCGGCGATCCTCGCCTGGGTCGGCAGCAAAGGACTGGGCAAGAACTTCGGAGCAGGAGTTATCTCCGGAGGCATTGCAGCCACAGCCTACCGCGTGTATCAGGAGCACAATCCCACCACTCCCACGGCAATCGTCAAGTCCGCTTCGGGCGGAGCTGACACGGGAATGGGCGATCTGGACTTCAGCGACAACGGCCTGGGCATTTATGTGAATCAGCCCTTCACCTTCCCGCAGACCAACCAGTTCGTGAACGGAGCTCTGGTTTCCGCGCCTGCCATTGGACCGGCCGCGTTGCCGCCTGCTCAGGCAGTCCCGGCAATTCCGGCCCAAGGCACCACCGCGGACCTGGACCGTTACTCGCGCTACTAGGAAGTTGAGCGCGAAAGAAAAATTAGCCCGATCCGGCCGGCTTGAAGTCCGGAGCAAATCACCCGAGAGGGGGTGACACGAGAAATGAGACACATTTCACACAAGGCAAAAAATCGCGTTGCGCTTGGCGCCATTCTCGGCGCCGCGGCGCTGGGCGGCCTCAGCTTCGATGAGAAGATGACAAAGCTCGGCTTCGCCGAATGCGGCCGGTTGAACGCGCCTCTGCCCCAAGGCATTAAGCAGCCCAACACGCTGCTGCCCAACGGACTGGAGCGCGTCCAGCAGTTCGTCTATGACACGATGACTGTGGCCGCGAACACGGCGTTTCCCAAAACCACGCTGTTCCTGACTCCGCAACAGGGTTCTACCAAGAACCTGGCGCAGACGAACATGCTGGCGGCCGGGCAGCTTGTTGCTCCCCAGGTGCTGGTTGCGAAAGCGATCCGCATCTTCGTGCTCAACAATGCCACTCCCACTGACATGCTGAGTCTTTTCACCAACGTCTCCGTTTCGGTCAACGTTGGCAAGAAGCCCATGTTTGAGGGAACTCCGTGGATGTTGCCGGCCGGCGGCGGGCTGCATTTCTTTGGCTCGCAGGTTGGCACAGCTCCCGCGGGATCGAGCGTGGCCTTCACCACGTCGAACGGCGTGCCGGACGTGAACAACGTTTACTCCCTGGCGGATCCTATCGTGATTAACGCCGGCGAGAACTTCAACGTGGTTCTCAATCCGGAAACGGCCTTCAACACCCAGGCCAACACGACCAACCCGGCAGGCACCGGTTTCACCATCGTCTTCGCGTTCGAGGGATACCTCTTCCGCGAAATTCGATAAGCCGGAACGACCTAACCCAAAGTCCCGGAGCGTCAGATTCGCTCCGGGACGCTAACAGAAGCAGAGCCCTCCGAAGATTTTTGCTTCCTTTATGAGCACGAAAACACTTCCTTGCCCAGCTTGTCAGGGCCGCAGAATGGTTGTCCGGCCGGACGGCACGCAATACCAGATGTGCCCGATCTGCGGAGGCACCGGAGAAGCCACTGATCCGGGCCTTTATTTCGCTTATGCCGTTGACATTACGCTCAACGCGAACCAGGTGTCGCAGGCGATCATCTCCGTCACCGACTACGCTTTCCGCGCGCTGTTCCTCACCGCGAAGAGCACCGGCACATTTACTTCGCAATTGATGGACGGCAAAAACAAGCGGCCGTTCAGCAACGAGAACATCCAGAACGTCAACGCCTGGGGCACGGCGCAGAATCCTTTCCCGCTCCCGATTCCGTATGAGTTCAGCGTGAGAGACCAGATCCTCATCAACGTCACGGACACGAGCGGGGTGCAAAACGTAATCAATTTCACCATCCACGGAACTGAGGTCCAGTCTTGAAACTTCTGTTGCTGCTTTCCGTCGCTCTGCCCGCTCACTTCGGGATTTGGGCCTGCTTCGTCGCGGGCCTGGTGCTGCACTCGCTCAAGCTGTCTTACGATGCGGTCCGCACCGGCCAGGCCAAGAGCTATCGCGAATATTTCGGCAAGTTCACGATCCCGCTGCTGATTCGATCGGCTTTCGGCGGCGTGCTCTTCTATCTCTGGTCCGGACGCGATACGGCGCTGATTCAAAAGCTGCTCGCGATCACAGGAGCAGACTTCAACGCGCAGTTGCCTGTGACGGCCGGAACATCTCTGCTGGCCGGCTTCTTTGCAGATTCCGCGCTCGACTTCATCAGCTCGAAAGTTCCCTGGTTGAAAAACCAGATTCCCACCGTCGCCGGCGCAGCGTTGGTTCTGCTCTCTCTGCTTGGGATCGGCGGATGCGCGCACCGGATCAACAGCAATGCTCCGGTGAGTCCGTATGAAAAGCTGCTGGTCATCAATGACCAGATCGGCCAGGTCAACAAGAGCGTTGCGGTTGGAATCACCGAGATCTCGCCATCACTGATTCCCATTCAGAAGGCGGCGCCGATTCTCATTCAGCAACGCAACATCGCTGAGGTGAAAGAGCAGATCTCAACCATCCTCAGCCACGGACCGCAATATGCCACCGGCCAGGCCGCGCAGTTGCAGGAGCTGATTACCCAACTCCAGATTTCCGCGCAAGCCATGATTTCCAGCGGCGCCATCGGCGTGAAGGACCCAGAGACCCAACAAAGTTTTGACGCCGACATTCAGTTGATCGGCGATCTCGCCAACCAGCTCCTCGGCGGGCTGAAAGCAGCAGGAGTGTTGAAGTGAACGCGAAAACCGTACAGCTCATTTTGCAATTGCTTCAGGTGTTGTTCCAGATCGGGCCGGAAGCCGCGGACGCCGTGATTAAACTGCGCCAGTTGCTCAGCCTCTCTCCGGACTTCGCGGCGAACGTGGCTCAGCTCACGTCCGATGACATCCAGGCGGACGAGGCGACGATTACGGCCGTCAATCAATGGCTTGCCGACAATGGCATTGCCGTGCCTGCGGACGGAGGTCCCGCGGTGGTCCCCAAGGTGTGAGATCGCGCTGCTGAAACGATTTTTCAAAAAAGGAAAAGTGCTATGTACAAACCGCACAAACACAAAACCGAAATCAGGGAGCACCACGACGGCGCCATTGAGGTCCGCGCGGTTCTCCTGGTCCACGGCGAAAACGGCCCCAAGGCCATCCACGTCCATGTTCTCGACGTTGAAGCCGTGCTCGATGCCATCAGCGCGAAAAACGAATTCCAGGACCTCGCCGCGGTGCTGACGCAGCTCTTCGGCCTGGTGGAAATTGCCGCCGACAAGTTCGAGGACGCGCACAAGATCGAGATCACGCCCGAGAACGTCTTCGGGCGGCCGGAAGAGGACGAGGACGAAGATCCCGAACCTCCCGCGCCAAAGCCGGCCGCGAAGAAAAAGACCAGCAAGAAAAAGGTCGCGGCGATTGATGCCTCCAAGCTGCTGCTTCCGAAGACCGGCGCCGACGCTCCTCCGGAATTGCCGTCGAAAGCGGCCTAACCGAGATCGCGGCAACTGTGTCGGGCTTCCGCAGACGTATGCGGAAGCCCTGGCTCAACCATTTTCAGGGACCGTTTCGATGCAATTCTTCCTCCCCAGCCGCAAGACGCTCAGCGCGCTCTACCAGGCGTCCAACGTGGAACTGCCGGAAGGCGGCGCTCCGCTGTATGAGTCCTTCGCCTGGACCGCGCAACTCGGCAACGCGCTCGCCGCGATGGATTCGCAGGAACTTTCGCGCGTCTTCAAATCGCCGATTGTGATCTGGGGCATTACCGGCAGCTTCAGCGGCGCCGGCGTCTTCATCCAGGTCTCGCATTTGCACAAGGGCAACAAGCGGACCTGGTACAGCAATCCCCGGCCGCTCGATTCCGTTGCCGGTCCCGGATCGAATCCGTTTCTGCTGGTGCCTACCTATGCCATCGCCGCCGGCGACACGATTCAGGTGGAAGCGAAATCGGTGGACCGCGCCGCCGCGCAGAACGTGGAAATCGTTCTCTACGCGAACGAGGTGAGCGCATGAACGCCTTTCAGCAGCTCATTCTCAACAGCAAGCTGGCGCAGGTGGACGCGATCCCGGCTCAACCGGCGCTCGGCAGCGATACGCCTCCGCCGAATGCTGTGCAATTCATTTTGACCACGCAGGTTGCGGTTCCCTATCCCGCGGCCGGCGCTGCCGCGGCCACGCTCCTCAGCTATACCGTTCCCCGCGGACAGGGCGCGCGCGTGCAGTACCTGGCCATTGAGCACATCGGCGGCGGGCAGATTGACATGAGCGGGAACGTGATCTGGCGCGTGCTCATCAACGGTTACCCGCACAAAGGCATGGGCGCGATGCAGGCCCAGGTGGGCAGCTTCACCTTCCCCAACAAAGTTGTGATCGAACTCACCGAAGCGGACACGCTCTCGATCACCGCGGAGGTCCCGGCCGCAGCGCCGGCGCCGCCCGTTGGCATGAGCTCGGCCGCGCGAATTCACGGATGGACGTTTACCGTATGAAAAAGATACTTCTCATCACCGCTGCTCTCGCATGCTTCCTGTTGTCGCCGCGCCCGGCCGCAGCCCAGGGCGGATATTTCGGGGTCGGCACCTTCTCAACTAAGGTTCTGAGTTGCTCATTTGGGGGATGCCCCATCGGAACCATAGCAATTGCAAACGTTGGGCAATCGAGCCATTGGCTGACGTATTGCGTCTCCGGAGGCACGGCAAGCACCGTCTTTATTCAACTGGAAGCAAGCTTCGACGGAACCAACTGGTTTGCAATCACAGAACCCAGCAATCCAACTTCCTCGCCTGGAGGCCCTTTCCAAGGATGCCAAATTCTGGAAGCATCAGGCTACTTCCCTCAGCTCAGGGCTAATCTCGCGGCATGGAACGGACCAACACTTAACATCTGGTATTCCGCCACGCAGACAGCAATCTCCTCCGATGGGTTGGGACGTAGTGGAAAAGCCAGCCAGCCAGTCACGTTTGTCCCTGCCGTCACCATTTCCAATACCGCTCTGAAGAGCACGCCGGCAGCGCTGGCGGGCGGCTCGGCTTCAATTTATGAAGTCAGCATCTTCAATCCGAATGCTGCAACCGTCTATGTGGTCATTACTCCAGTGGTGAATACAAGCTCAGGAACGACTTCCGCGGTGTACGGAGTCGCCGCCGGCGCGTCACGCGACATCGACATTCCCAACGGCTTTCAGACGGGCTCTGGAAACTCAACCTTTGCTTGCGCCACGTCGCCGGCCGGAACGGGAGATCCCACAACCGGATGCGTTGTGACTATTCACCTGAAAGGATTCGGAAGCGTGACTTCTGGAACGGCTCAATCTACGGTGATCCCCAACTGACCATGATTCACGCATTGCAATCTCCGTCTTCTGACCTCATCGCTACCCTGCTCATCCAGCTCGCCGGCGTGTGCTTCTCGGCGGGAGTGTTTGCTGCAACCGTTGTGTTCCTGTCGAGAAAGGTAAAAGAACTCGAAACCGATATCGACAAGGGAGAAAGCAGAGACGATGAGCAAGACAGAGTTCTTACCGAGCACGGAGAAGATATTCAGGGCCTGAAGGTCCACACGCACTATCACGGATAGCCGCGCTTTTCCGGATCCCAAAACATTGAGGTTTTTCGGATCCCAAAAACCAAACAACTTCTGCGCTGGCAGGAGTTGAACTTGAAAAAACTGATTCTCTTCCTTCTGCCAATTGCTATTTGCCAATTGCTAATTGCTCAGGTCCCTTCGCCTGGCCAGCAGGATTTCACCGCGCGCTCCATCACCTTCAACCTGGCGGACCCTCCGCAGCCGGTCCCGTTCGCTTCCGTCTCGCGCGTGGGCAATCCCGGTCCGGCCACGTTCTATTACTGGATCGTCAGCAACTACGCTGTGGGCAACAGCTCGCCGGCCGGACCATTTGCCGGACTGCTCGGCCCGAATTCCTTCAGCGCATCCAACGGATTCACCATCTCCTGGGCGCCGGCCGTGGGCGCCGTAAGCTATGACATTCTGCGGACTGCTTTGCCTGTCTCGCCTTCAGGCGCGTGCAACTGCGCCGTAGCGACGGCCGTAACCTCGCTCTCGACTACCGATCAATCAAACTCGCTGAATTCCTATACCGTCGCCAGCTTCGATCCTTCCACCGCAACGGTCCAGGCGCAAAACAAAGACGGGATCCTGAATTTCAACGCGCTGGCTGCTTCCGCCGCCGCCTTTGCCAGTTCGGGCGTGTTTGCGAATCTCGCCATGAGCTTCGGCCTGCAATCGAACGTGAACGGATGCAATCCGCTGACGCAGTTCCAGCTCAACCAGGGCAACACGCGCTTCTCCGCCGATGCCCTCACCGGATGCTTAACTATTCCGTCCACGTCCACCGAGTACCAGGCGAACGCAGTCACCGGCTACGTCATCAACAGCTCGCCCAATACCAACGCGGTGGGCCTGTTCTCCTTTGCCGAGTGTAATGCCAGCAATACGTTCTGCTGGGGCGGCAACCCAACCGTGGGGACGCTGGGATCGCCAGCGAACGCAACCCTTCACGGATTGGAAGTGGACACAGCAAATGGAGCTGGTAGTACTAACACGATCATTACCGGCGTCAGCGTCGCAGGAACTTGGAATGCAGCTCCAGGATTAGCGCAAGGATTTAGCGTGTCCCCTCCGGTGGGATCAGCAGGAACAAAATGGAGTCAAGGATTTGTCACTCAGTCTGCCTGTTGTTTCACAGGTATCCTGCTGTCCCCGCTTAACACCGGAAATGGTGTTACCTCTCAATCTCTAACGTTCAATGGCACGGATGGAAGCGGAGTAACGACCTCAGCCTCCATAAACTCCGATGCTGTCGGAGACCTCATCATTACTCCCGCAGCAAACAAGAACATGGTGCTTGCTAGTGGCGGAATTGGTTTGCCTGGTGGAGCGATCGTTGCTGCGGACGCTAGTAACTCCGGTGGAATGCGTTGGATTGGAGCGGGAACAAACCAGAGCATAAGCATTTCTCCCAGCGGAACTGGGACAATCATCGGGAACAGCCCGATTGATTACAAGGAGATCGCCGCTCCAGCCGGGATTGCAGCCTTTGACCGATGCTATGGGGATTCAACCGCTCACGCGCTCAAATGTTCTTACAACAACGGATCATTCCTGAATATCCCGCAGGTGATTGCCAGCGGCACGGCAACCTTCACCACAACTGCCGTGGGCGCGGGAGCCTGCCAGACAACGGTAACGGTAACAGCAACCGGAGCTGCTACTACTGATGGAATTGAAACCGCCTATGCCTCAGCTCCCGGAGGAGTGACGGATAGCCTGTTGATTCTGAATAAATGGGTCACTGCCGGCAACGTGAATTTCTCACGTTGCAATCCGACAGCGGGTTCGATTACCCCCACAGCTCTTGTTCTTAATTGGAAAGTGATTCGCTGAGCGAGTTGGCCAGAATGACAATGTGGTGAGGTTTTACTGTCTCGCAACGTTGGATGTTGAACCCGGCTGCTCTCACGAGATCTGTGCTGTTTATCTGATCGAAGACATGATGATGCAGACAGCGATTCTCAAAATTGCGGAGAGATCGAGCCTTGAATGTCTCTACATCCCCGGCCTGCTTGTCCAATGACAGATCGTGCAGGGCAAGGATCTCAGGAAGATGTGAGAGATCACGTTCATCCGTTCCCTTCTTGTAGTCCTCCAGCATGTGCGAAACAGGTGTGGGGATTCGTCGATGGTCAAAGGTAAAGCGGAAGTTCGGAAGAACGAGGATTAAAGACCCGGACCGTTTAAGCACGCGCTTCCATTCAATCAATGCCTTAACAGGATTCGCAACGTGCTCTAGATTGTGAGCCGACAGCACGAAATCGTAAGTCGCATCTGCTATACCATGCAGGTCCGTGGCCTCCCGAATAAGGCTGTCTTCTCTTCGTTTCCATGATGTAACAGATGAGAAATCAACGTTGTCAATTCCAAGAGCATACTTGTAGATAGGGCAGATCCCGGAAGCTTCAAACACTCCGCTCGGGCCTCCTATCTCCAGCCCTCTGTTACTCTCCACAGCTCTTCGATATGCGTTAACAGAACTAACCCGGCGACGCAGAAGAACTCTTCCAAAAGAGACAATCGCAGGAGCTAGCAAGTTGCCGCTCCTTTGAATCTCAAAATCTCAAACTCCGCATGGTCCAGCTCCAGCTCCTCAGTGAAGTGCTCGATCTCCTCTTCCGTGACTCTCGTAACGTCGCAGCAGACGCGGAAAAGCATCCGCTCTCTAGAGAGCCGCTTGAATCCGACTTCGACTCCGGGATGATCGGCTAACTCTTCCCAAATGCTCACGTGTACCTTTCTGCAATCAGGCCAGGATTATATGTCACAGCAATAGCCATGCGGGATGAGTTAAAGCACTTAGAGACTCAGGCTGTTCTACCGGACAAAAATAGAAATGGCCCGATTCGCAGTCGGGCCATTGAAATCACAAACGAAAGGTTTAAGCAAAATGAGTGTACTTCGGGCCGATGGCTCTTTTCAAGCATTACTTTCAATTGCGAGGCAGTGGAAATACGTGCTAACCAGTTCAAGTTTGGCCGCGTTGCTGGCCTTCGTTTCAATCGCCGGCTGGAGGGCTCCGCGATGGCTGTGGATCCCAGTGCTGTTTATCGGCTTCCTGATCGCATACATCGAGGCATGGAAGCAGCAGCGCCTGCGCTGGCGAGAGGAGCAGAAGCGTTGCGAGACGTTGCAGGTTGAGGCGAATGAGCGCTGTAATGCTTTGCTCAGTGAAGCGGATGAAATCTACGCAGACATCGTTCTGGCCTGGCTAAAGGAACACTTTCATGCCACAGGCTTCGTCTCCCCGGAGCACTTGGTCAAGGACCTCAACTTGTCCCAGGAGAAGATCGAGCGCGGCTTCGCTGTGCTGGAGAAGTTGCAGCTTCTTACCAGGCTTCCTGTGGGCTGGAAGTTCACCGCATCGGATGCGATTCGCGCTATACCCAAATTCAAGACGGCTGCGCCGCAATAAAAACGGCCCGAATACAGCTCCGGGCCATCCTGGTTAAAGGAAAAGGAATTTAAGGGCGTTGATTCTAGCACAGTGCTAAGATGAGGCCCATGGCATCCGGCGAGCACATTTTTGAGGTCAACGGCAAGGGCGAAATTGTGATCCCGGCTGAAGTGGCCGAAGAACTCTCCCTGAAGAAAGGCGAGAAGGTCTCGGTTCAGAAAGAAGGAGATCGTCTCATTCTCCAGCCCGCAACCAAGCCCATTCATCCGTTGCGTGGTATGTCGAAGGGCGCAGGAGCCAATCTCGCGCGGGAACGTCGCAAGGAACGTCTGCGAGAGAGATGAAAGATTTTGTTCTCGATACCAGCGCAGTTCTCCGCTTCACAGACAATGAACCCGGAGCCGACCGTGTAGAGGAATTACTTGCGTTGGCCGAGCGCAAAATGGTCCAGTTGTACATGTCTCCTGTCAATTGGGGAGAAGTTGTTTACAATCTCATGCGTCATACCAGGCGCGGCGACGCAGGTGAGCTGAAGCGAAGCCTTCATGCGCGATTTCCCGCTATCGATGATAAAGATGCAGAGCTAGCCGGCCAAATCAAAGGCAAGGTTGGAGATAAGCTTGGCTATGCTGATTGCTTTGCCGCTATGCTTGCTGATGGTCTGACGGCCACACTTGTAACTGCCGATTACGGATTCAAGGTTCTTTCGCCCAGGTTGCAGATCGAGTTCCTTCCTAAAAAGCCGTAAATTCAGCATCTAAATTGAGAGTAGTTGCCCTATGCGGTTTCCGTCTCACACGTTCACCGGATTGTTGCAGAGCCTGCGTCCGCAGCTCGGCGATGCCACGGCTTCCATTGATCTCCGCCAGGCGATCTTCGACGAAGCCAACGCGCAGAACGTCCCGGCCGGGATCGCGCTGGCCATAGCCACACGCGAGAGTGGCATCATGCAGTGGCGGCCGGATGGAAGCCTGGTCACCGGCGCCGCCGGTGAGATCGGGATCTTTCAGCTCATGCCGTCTACGGCCGATGCTCTCGGAGTCGATCCCACCGATCCGATGCAGAATATTCAGGGCGGAGTGAAATACCTGGCTGAGATGTTCGCTCAGTTCGGGAGCTGGCCGCTGGCGATCGCTGCGTACAACTGGGGACCGAAAAAGGTTTCGAAGCAACTCGCGGCCGGCAATGACGTGTGCAGCTTCCCCAGCTCCGTGCGCAATTACGTCGCGTTTGTTGTGGGATCGGGAGTCCTGGCGCAGTGCGCGATCGCGGTAGTTGCATCGAAGTCCAACCCCGGAGCTGCGGCGATCTCCGCGCCTGTCGCTCCCGCGGTTGTGGCGCAGCCTGGTAAGGGCTTGTCCTCTGGTGCGACCGTTGCAGCGGCTGTGATCGGAATAACTGGGCTAGTATGGGCTCTGTTTGATTAGGAGGAATCGGTGCCG
>DATEGH010000245.1:0-16709 GCA_035280185.1 Terriglobales bacterium | reverse complement strand
AAGCTTGCGGCTACTGGAAGACTCGCCCACAGCATCGCGCATGAGATCAACAATCCGCTCACCGCGGTGATGAACGTGCTGTTTCTGCTTGACCGCGAGCCGCAGTCGGAAGCGGGAAAACAGTACTTGCGCACGGCCAACCAGGAACTCAGCCGCGTAGCGCGGATTACCAAGCAGACCTTGGCGTTCCATCGCGAAACCACCGAGCCAATGCAGGTCTCGCTCACTGATCTCCTGGAAGGAGTTGTGAATCTTTTTGGGCCGCAGATCTCGGCTCACTCCGTCCAGATCGAAAAGGATTTCCGCTTCTCCGGAACTCTGCAAGCGTTTCCCGGAGAGCTTCAACAGGTGTTCTCCAATCTGCTCTCGAACTCTCTGGAGGCCGTTCCAAGAGGAGGCAGAATCCGCCTGAGGACGCGCAACTCAGGTTCGAATGTTCGCGTGCTGATTTCTGATAACGGCAATGGAATTCCGGAGAACATTCGGAGGAACATCTTTGAGGCGTTCTTCACCACGAAACAGCTCAAGGGATCAGGGCTGGGACTTTGGCTGACCATGGGAATCGTCCACAAGCACCACGGAACCATTCGCGTGCGCAGCGCGACAACTGCCGGAAAAAGTGGGACGTGCTTCGCCATCTCGCTCCCATTGGCGCAAGCGCGCAGCCAGCGGCAGGTCATGGAAAAGGCCGCAAGCTAGACCGTTATTGTCCTGCCTGCTGTACAGCCCAAGAACCTTAGTGCCACAATCGCGCGTGGTTACCCTTTCGCCGAGCTTTGTCGCTCAAGAGCCGCAGTTCCCGGGTGCTATTATGTCGCGCTATGAACAATCGCTGTTTGCTTGCACTCTTCAGTTCCGTTATTTTTGCGCCTCTTGTCCTGATCTGTTCGTCCTCCGCCCAACAGCAGCCTTCGACATCACCTCACGTCGTGGTGCTCCGCGCGGCGCGCTTGCTTGACGTTGAGAGCGGCAAAATCCTGGCTCCCGCAGAAATCCTCGTCGAAGGCGAGCGGATCACCGCCGTGGGAACTTCGGTGCATCATCCCTCCGGCGCAGAGGTGATTGATTTGGGCGATCGCACGCTCATGCCCGGCTTGATTGATGCGCACGTGCACTTGTTTTTGCATCCCGGCGCGGAAGATCTGCAAACCGTGGAGGAATCCGTCCCACAGCGGACCATCACTGCCACCTTGGCCGCCAAGGCCGACCTGATGGCCGGGTACACGGCGGAACGAGACATGGGAACCGAAGGAGCAGGCTCGGCCGATACGGCGGTCCGCAACGCCATCAACCAGGGTCTGATTCCCGGGCCGCGGCTGCGCATCAGCGGCAATGCCATCAGCATTCTTAGCGGGCACGAAGACGCACTCGGCTACAACCCAGCCCAGCACGTCTTGCCGAATGCCACGTTAGTAAACAACGCAGCCGACCTGGTGGCAGCAATCCGCGAGCAATTCAAGGAAGGCTCCGATTTCGTGAAGATATACCAAACCGGCCGCGACTCCTTCCACGACGGCAAATTCTCCACGCCTTACCAGTTCAATGAAACCGAACTCAAGGCTGCGGTGGAAGAAGCCGCGCGCGTGGGCAAACGCGTTGCGGTCCATGCCACCGGAGAGCCGGGCACGCTCTATGCCGCGCGAGCCGGAGTGGTTACGATTGACCATGCCGACCAGCTCAGCGATGAAACCATGCGGCTGATGCGGGAAAAGCAGATTTTCGCCGTGCCCACATTCACCATCTCTGAATACTTCGCCGACCATGCAGCTTCGCCGGAAGCGGCAGCACGCCAGCACCAGGTCCTCGACTATCACGCGCAGGAATTTCGCAAGCAGCTTGCCGCGGGCGTTCCCATGGCCGCGGGATCGGATGTTGGGCCGTTTCCTCATGGCACCCAGGCGCGCGAACTTGTCCTGATGGTGAAATACGGCATGACTCCGTTGGCTGCGCTGCAGGCGTGTCTGCTGAACGGAGCGAAATTGCTGGGCTGGCAGGGACAGATCGGCGAGCTGAAGCCGGGCTATTTTGCCGACGTTATCGCTGTTGCCGGAAACCCGTTGCAGGACATCAGCGCGGTGCAGAAGGTCACGTTCGTAATGAAAGGAGGCGGGGTGTATCGGCGATGACGAGTTTCACTTCGCCGGCTCCTGATACAGCCCCACCACGTTTCCGCCGGGATCGCGGAAGCGGGCGGTGATCTCGGGTGCGTCCGCGCCGATGGGTTGCACGATTTCGCCTTCGGCAGCCTTCACCGCTTCAACCGTTTTGGCCACGCTATCTACCATGATGTAGAAGAGCAAACCTGGTTTTTCCGCCGGCGGACGTCCCGTGACCCATGTGCCGCTTACCTGGCCAACGCCATCGTCAAATGCGATCGCGCCGTCGCCGCGCTTGCGCAGGTTCCAGCCGAAGACTTGCTTGTAAAACTCCGATGAGCGTGCGATGTCGGTTGCGGGCATCTCGATGTAGCAGATCTTGCCATTTCCGTAGGTAGGCGGCATCGCCATTTCCTCCGCAAGATTGAATTGTACACAACGCGCATTGCTGCGAAGAGCCGATGGAGTTAAGTGTCTTTGCTACTTCCGAACCAGCCAATAGCTCCAGATTCGTAACTCAATCGCTAGGAGTTTTTTCTAAGAGCGCGTCCGATTTGCCTTAAGTGCTTGTTCTTGATTGAGTCAGAGTAGATCGGTCGATACTCTCCAACCTGCCGCGACGAGAGCGGCCGGCCAAAGACAACAAATCAAAAAAATCTTCCGAAAAAGAGATAAAAGAATGCAGAACAAACTGAAGAACAGCTTGCTGGCAATTACAGTCCTCGCGATCGCCTCCGCCCTGGGCGCAGCCGCGTCGGCACAGACAACAAAGTCCGCTATCCAGGCGATGCCGGGATGGGCACACTGCGCCAGTTGCGCCGGCGCAGGCGGGAACGGCCCTGGAGCCTCCACCTCGATGGTTCGCGGGATTGGCAGCCCCTCCATGTCTGGCGCAGCCAGCCAGTTCACCATCTCCAGCGGCACTCCGTACGCCGACGTTCTTTGGTGGAAGCAGCTCGGCGCCGCCAACAGCGCCAGCAATCTGCTCTATGATCTCTATTTCTATGTCAAGACTCCGCAATATGCTCAGGCGCTGGAGTTCGATGCCAACCAGGCCAATGGAAGCCATCGTTGGATCTTTGGAACGCAGTGCAACATCGCGGCCGGCCACTGGGACATCTGGGCCAACGCCGCCGGCAAGTGGACCACCACCGGAATTCCGTGTTCCATGCCCAAAGCCTTCACCTGGCACCATCTGACGTGGGAGTTCAAGCGCAACTCCTCGCAGGTGACCTTCGTTGCTTTCACCTATGACGGCGTGAAGCACTACGTCAATCGCACCTATCCGGTGCATACCTCAAGCGTGAATGAACTGAACGTAGCTTTCCAGATGGACCAGCGCTCCAACCACGTTACCTACAGCGCCTGGCTCGATAACATCAGCCTGAAATACTGGTAGAAAGTTTCTCTCCCGTTGGGACACTCCCGGGCTGTCATGCCCGGGAGTTTCATTTCCATTGCAAGAATCAACAGCGTGCTCTGAATTTCATTTGATAAGAAAAATGTTCCAACCAGCCGATCCAGTCTCCCTCCGCTTCGTTTCGTATAATCGAGCCTGCAATTTTCTTGCTGAGGTCTTCTCTTGCCCGTTGGCACTGCATTTCACGAACGCACCT
This sequence comes from Terriglobales bacterium, assembly GCA_035280185.1. Taxonomy (GTDB): domain Bacteria; phylum Acidobacteriota; class Terriglobia; order Terriglobales; family Acidobacteriaceae; genus Angelobacter. Next base: position 12,997 of record DATEGH010000245.1, on the reverse strand, counting down.
TTGCTCTCTGCCAGAGCCTGAACTACCGCGAGTGGTCGGGCTATTACACCGTAAGCAGCTACGAGGTGCATCACGAGCATGAGTACAACGCCATCCGCAATGCGGCTGCCCTGATCGATGTAAGCCCTCTTTACAAGTACATGGTCGAAGGCCGCGACGCCACCAAGCTGGTCAACCGGATCATCTCGCGCGATATCAACAAAGTAAAAGCCGGGCAGGTGATTTATTGCTGCTGGTGCGACGAGCAGGGCAAGGTGATTGATGACGGCACCATCACGCGTCTGGAAGAAAACAAATACCGCTGGACAGCCGCCGATCCCAGCCTGCGCTGGTTTCGCCAGAACGGTCTAAACATGGACGTTCAGATCCATGACATTTCCGAGCAGGTCGCCGCGCTTGCATTGCAAGGGCCTACCTCAGGCAAGCTGCTCAACTCCATCGCCGAAGCCGACATAGCAAACCTCAAGTACTTCCGCGTGACCAGCGGCAAACTTGCCGGCGTTCCGGTGGACATCTCCCGCACCGGCTACACCGGCGACCTCGGCTACGAGATCTGGATACCATTACGAGACGAAAACAATGCCTTGAAAGTTTGGGATGCGCTCATGCAAGCCGGCCGGCGCTTTGATATTCATCCCGCAGGAATGCTTGCGCTGGACGTTGCCCGTATTGAAGCCGGACTGCTGTTGATCGAAGTGGATTACATCAGCAGCAAGAGAGCGCTCATTCCATCGCAGGCCTATTCGCCTTATGAACTGGGCTTCGGACGTATGGTGCATCTCGATAAGGAAAACTTCGTCGGCAAAGCAGCGTTGGCCGAGCAGCAGAAGACGGGTGTCCCGCGACAGCTCGTCGGCCTTGAAATGGATTGGGTGGAAATCGAAGAACGCTACGAGCGGTTCGGTCTTACTCCGGCCGCACCGGCCCAAGCGTCCCGCGTACACGTGCCGGTGTATTTGGGAGGGAAGCAGGTGGGCAAAGCCACTTCAACCACCTGGTCGCCTCTGCTGAAGAAGATGATTGCCCTCGCCAGCATTGATACTTCTCATTCAAAACCTGGAACCCGGCTGCAGATGGAGATCACCATTGAAGCCGTTCGTGAGAGAGTCACCGCAAGAGTGGTTAAATTGCCCTTCTTCAGCCCATCCAGAAAGACCGCCACACCCGTTTGACCGCGTGGCGTTCGGTAGACTGTGCGGAATGACTAGAGCATGCTTCAGAAATCGGTTCGTATCAGGGCACGAGCTTTAGTCGTGCCGACAGAGCTCAATAAATAAAGGCTTTAGCCTCTGCAAGGTGCAACCCTCGCGTTTGGAAATTATTTATCGAGCACACTCTAAACTTGTCTGGTTCTATCAATTTTCAATCTTTGGCACTTTTGGCATTTCTGGCAATTCAGGGCAGCGAGACGAATTTTTATGACTCCAAGTTGCAGCGCTGAAGCGAAATCCCTCACCCAATCCCAAGGTCTTCGGGCGCTTCCAGCGGCGTGCCGCACACGCGGCAGATCACAGCCGAGCAATCGCCGCACGTGAGCGGATCGCTGACCTCGCGCGCGCAGTTCGGACAATAGAGCGGCTCGGGAGATTGTTGCGGATTTGCAGGTTCAGTCATTTTGAAGCGCCGTTGAGCCGATGAAAGTTTTCACTGTAGCATAGACCTATGAACACTCGAACTGAACCGATCCACAGCGAAGCCGACAAAAACCTGCAACAGGAATTCAATCAGTGGGCCGCGGCCGGCCGCGGCGACGAGATGGAAAGCCACCATTCCGACATCACTGACCAGACGCTTGCCCTGATGGATCTGAAGCCGAACGATCGCGTGCTCGACCTGGGCTGCGGAACCGGCTGGGCCTCCCGCCGGCTTGCGCGCGCGGTAAAGGACGGTGAAGTCGTCGGCGTGGACGTCGCCGACGAGATGCTGCATCGTGCTGAAATGGCTTCAACCGGTTTCAGCAACATTCGCTATCTCTGGGGATCGGCCGAGAGCCTTTCGCTACCCGATAGCTATTTCAGCAAAGTGCTCTCGGTCGAGTCCTTCTACTACTACGCTGACCAGGGCGCAGCCTTGGACGAGCTCCGCCGCGTGATGGCCCCCGGTGGCCGCCTGTTCATCCTGATCAATTTGTACAAAGACAATCATTACTCTCTGCGCTGGGTCGGTGAGCTCAAGGTTCCGGTGCAGGCGCTTTCCGAGGCGGAGTACATCTCTCTTCTCCAGAAGCACGGCTTTATTGATGTCGAAGCCCGTCGCATCCCCGACCGCAGCCCCACGCCCGAAACTTATTCCGGCAAATGGTTCAAAAACGCCGAAGAATTGCGCGACTTCAAGCGCATCGGCGCATTGCTGCTGATCGGCAGCAAACCGCGATAACAAGTCGAGCGGAGCGATGAGCACCTCGAAACTCGTGATTGAGGATCTGCAGCCCCTGAGCTATGACCTGCGAATGTTCAAAGGCAAACGCAGACATGGGCGACGCTCTGCGCGTTACGGATGATCGAAGATCACTGAGAACGCGATCACACACTTGTCTCGGAGTCGTGGCCGATCAGGCTCGCCTTCCACCCATCACCCGCACCGGCAGCAGCAGGATTGCCTTCAATATCCCAAACACGCCATCCACGGCGATCCCAAGCAGGCGAAATGGCAGGAGCAGCAGCCAGACAAACGGATACACCACCAGCGCCAGCAGGGCCAGGGGCCAGCAGATCACCAGGAGAATGCACCACAAAAGGAAACTGAACATCGGTCCTCTTAAATGACATACGAGCACGCAGGAGAAAAGGTTTCATCCAGTTCCCGATCAGCAGCTTGCCACATACGTGCGTTTGTTCGAAAATAAACACACGCGCCCGTAGCTCAGCTGGATAGAGCGATTGCCTCCGGAGCAATAGGTCGGGAGTTCGAATCTCTCCGGGCGCGCCAGATCCCCAACACCTCTTAGCAGGCGTCCTGCAATGCTCTCTCTGCCGCACAAATTGCTTCTGATTTTCGCTGCGCGATGATTGCCATCGTGCCACGCGTGCAAGTGCAGGAAACCGCAAACCGATCGGTTACAGCCGATTGGCTTTAAGCTGATGACCGTTTGGAGCAAGACCGCGATCGCACGAAATTTGTGTTCTGCGGAGGCTAACTTGCCCAGTTTTGAACGGTAAGGCCTGCCACGCGGCTAAACTCCCGCTCGTTGTTCGAAACAAGCACCAGCTTGCGAGAGACTGCGTGTGCCGCTATCAATGTGTCCAGCGGACCAATAGGCGTGCCGGCACGTTCCAGTTTGGCCCGCACCAGAGCGTACGAAGCTGCATCACTTGACGTAAATTCCAGGATGGCCAGTGGCCGAAGAAAATTCTCGACCAGCCGCAGCGTCTTAGCCGTGGAAGCGCTCTTGGCTGCGCCGGTCCGCAACTCGGCTTCCGTGATAACGCTCACCGCAATATCTTGCCGGTTTTGGGCCAGCAGGTGTTCCAAAACGGCCGCATTTTGCTTGAGGGCATAGATGCAGGTATCGGTGTCGAGAAGGAATTTCATCGGATTGAAGACCGCTTTTCAATTTTGCCCTGCACCGGACGGACAAAGTCATCCGGCACGCCGACAAAAGATTCCACCCATCCTGAAGGCCAGTCGGAAGCCGGTTCCAAAATCACTGCTTGTCCTTCGCGCCGGACTAAAACGGTGTCGGACTCGAAGCGAAACTCCTTTGGGATACTGACCGCCTGGCTTCTCCCTGTCCAAAATACACGGGCTTTGACAGTTTTCATGATAACTACCATTGATACATATCTTTCATCGCAGTGTCAAGAGGCTACAGCCCCGCCACAATCTCCTGCAACTTCTTTGCAATCTCCTCCGCGTCGTCATCGGCGCTGAATCTCACCGGCTCGCCGACCTTCACCTGAATCGCTCCCGGCGGAACGTAATGCTTCTTGGCCATCTTGAAAGGGAAGAGCCCATCAATGCGCATGGGAATAATTGGCAGGTTGAGATGCGTTGCCAGCAGCCCGATTCCGCTCTTAAAGGGCGACATCTCTCCCGTCTCGGTGCGGCGGCCTTCAGGAAAGATAACCACGCTGAATCTGTTGTCTGCCAGTTCGCCGGCAAAGCGGAAACTCTCACGATATTTTGCCTGCTGCGGCAGAGAGAACACGTTGAAAAAAATCGCGATCAGGAAGTAGTCCATCTGCTGCCGCCAGCGCTCGAGCAGCGGCAATTGCTTTGAGGGATAGCGCATGGCGCGCAGCATCTCGCCCTGCATTGCCACTGCCAGCCGATTGCGAAAGCGAGCCGGCAACGCTGCCATCAAGTAGCCAATATCAATCTGGGCAATGTGATTGGAGACGATCAGCGCCGGCGCCGCCAGCCCGCGCAGCTTCTTCCGTCCAATAATTTTTGGCCTGCCCATGATCATCATGTAAGGCCAGGTGACGCCATACCACGCAGCCAGTCGCAGCCAACTCACCGGCCAGCGTTGTGCCCATCGCGGATAAGGATATTCAGTCTTCTCCCGCTTCGGCTCTGCACCGGACCGCTTCAGCAAGTTTTCCAGATCCGCCACGGTGTTGATTTTGGAAACTTCGCGATCGCTCAAATCCACTTGATAACGGTTCTCGATTGCCGCCAGCAGCTCCACGCGATCGAGCGAGCTAAGGTTCAAATCATTTTCCAGGTGCGCGCCGGGCCGGAGACTCACCTTGTGCTTCGAAATGCTCTCGACCAAATCCTGCAACGTGCCAGAGGAAGCAACAGAAGCAGAGCTCGCGCCCGCTGAAGGCGTTCCTCCCAGTTCTGCTTCTGCTCTTCGCCGGATCAGGTCCATTTTGGGCTTCTGCGTGGGCGTTCTGGGGAAGTCTTCGTCGGGCCACGTCAGGAAGCAGCGAATCTTCTGGAAGTCGGCCAGCGACTGGTTTGCTTGCGCGACCGCATGCTCGGCCGACGCGCCGTTGCGCAGAAGCAGCACGGCGCAAGCTTCCGCGTTTCCGCCGCGAGCCACGCCAAAGACAACGCAGTCGCGGACCTCGGGCTGGCGCCGCAGTGCCTGCTCCAGATCTTCCGGATACACTTTGAGCCCCGCTGGCGTGACGATCACGTTTTTGCTGCGGCCTTTGAAGTAGAGATTGCCTTCTTCATCGAGCGCGCCCAGGTCACCGGTGCGAAACCACCCTTCATCGCCGGTGACGGGCTTCAGTTCGTTGCCCTGCCAGTACTGGTGTGCGACGTTCTCGCCACGCACCAGAATTTCTCCAGTTTCGGGATCAAGCTTCATCTCGCGCCCCGGAAGCACCTTTCCGATGGAGCGGCGCCCGATCTTGAAAGGATGATTCAAACTGATGAGCGAGCTGGTCTCCGTCAACCCGTAGCCTTGAATCACGCCATAGCCCAGCCTGCGCCAGAATTCTTCCGTGTCCTGGTCCAGGGCCGCTCCGCCGGAGATGATGGCCCAGAACTTCCAGCCGAGCCGGCTGTGCACTTTGCGAAAACGCCACCAGCGCTTGAGGAACTTCTCGTTCTCGGCGATCTTCCAGTTCTTCTGAATGTCAGGCCCCAGCTCCGATTGCAGCTTGTCTTTCAGCGCTTCGATCACCCGCGGCACCGCAACCAGCACCGAAATCCGTTCTCGCCGAATCGTTTCCAGAACGTCGCCCGGCTTGAAGTTTTCCTGGAAGCGAACCACCCCGCCAATGAGCGGCGGGATGAAAAAGGCCATGAACTGGCCAAACACATGGCTCAGGGGCAGCATGTGCAGGAAGCGAATGGGATGAAAGATGCGTTCGTACTTGCGATATTTCGGGATCTCCCGCTGGATGGGATCGATGCTTGCCAGGATGTTGCCGTGGGTAAGCACCACGCCGCGAGGCTCGGCGGTCGTCCCTGAAGTAAAGATGATCTGGGCCCGGTCGTCGCGAGTGAGGGCGGCCGGCGGATAGGGAACCGAGGAGTGCTGGGTGAGCGCCTCGGCCATTTTTTCTAGTTCCAATACCGGAATTAGTTCAATGTGTCCTGCCAGTTCAGCCGAGCAAACCACCAGTCGCGCCTGAACGTCATTCGCCACGCGCCGGGCGAACTCCGGAGAGGCGATTTTATCCATCGGAACAGCAACGGCCCCGCGCAGCATGCAGCCAAAGAAGACGGCCGCCCACTCGCCGCTGTTCTCGCCCCAGATCAGAACTCGGTCGCCCTTTCCAACATTCCGAGCTTCCAGCTCCCGGGCAAACTGGCAAGCCAGTGCAGCAACCTGGGAGTAGGTCCATTTTTGCGTGCGAAATCCTCTGGTCGAAATAAATGCCGTGGCGTGTCCGGCGGCGCGAAACAGCGGAACGTAATCGGCCAAAGTCTTAAGCATCACAGTCCTGGGATCGCGGGCGAACCGATTCTTTCAGCGCATGGAAGAGGTATCCTAACAGGGCTCCTGCTGGGTAAAAAATGCATTACCAGAGCGGCGCGGCAACATGCACCCGCCCACGGGCAGAATCGGTTAAATCGTGTACTATTAACCAGATATAGACACCCGCGTAAGAGCCGGTTATTGGCAACTCAGTTGCTTTACTTAGTGGCGGAGTTACTTTGAGCGGCTAACCTGCGCCGCGTGGGTATATGAAGGAGCGTCCCCCAATGATGGTGAAATCAAGCCTTTTGGTTCTGCTGGCCGGTGCAAGCGTGATGTTCAGTGCCGGCTGCTCGAGTAAGAACTATGTGCGCCAGCAGACCCAGCCGATTATCGACAAAACCAACCAGCTCGACGACCTCACGGCGAAGAACAACCGTGACATCCGCGATGTTGACGCCCGCGCCCAGCAGGGCATTCAAGGGGTCAACACCAAGGCCGGCGAAGCCGATCAGAAAGCTCTGGCTGCGCGTGACCGCGCTGATCAGGCCGGAACGCTTGCGACAACGGCGAACAACCGCATCACCAGCCTGACCAACCAGGTCGCCAACCTGGACAATTATCGCCCTGTGCTTGAAACCAGCGTGCACTTCGCCTTCGATAAGGCCGATTTGACTTCGAAGGCCAAGGACGCCCTGGACCAGCTCGTAGCTGAAATCCCGAACACCAAGGGCTATCTGGTGGTGGTTGAGGGCGATACCGACGCCATCGGCTCAGAAAACTACAACTACAAGCTGAGCGAACGCCGTGCTGATTCCGTGGTGCAATACCTCTCGGAGAAGAACGTTCCCGCGCATAAGATTTTCCTCATCGGCTTGGGCAAAGACAAGTTCGTGGCCGACAACAAGACCTCTGAAGGTCGCGCCAAGAACCGCCGCGTTGATGTCCGGCTGATGACCAATATCCAACAGGAAGCTCCAACTTCTGCGCAGAGTACCGCTCCCAACCCGAGCGAGTAGTCTCTCCTCCCCCGGGACACTTGCGCAGACTCAAAGGCCGCCAGTAATGCTGGCGGCCTTTGACTTTGTCTAAAATAGCCCTATGTCCCCCATTCGCGGTTTCATGCTCATCGCTGCGGCGGTGCTTTGTCTCTCTTTGTCCGGCGTAGCCTCAGCCCAGGAAAATCAGGACAATCAACCGCACATCCAGCCGCGTGTTGACCCAAACACTCCAGCGAAGAAACAACCAAAGTCCCAGTCCACGCAGAGTGAAAAGTCCTCCGAACAAACGCAACCGCAGCCGGCCGCACCACAGACTTCAGCAGCCGGGAGCAACGATCAGCGTGAACAGGGCGAGAGTTCCAGCCTGGATTCACAGATTGATCTGAATGCCCGTCCTCACGATGCCGGCGGGACACGATTGCCGGAAGACGCGGAATCCTTTCCTTATGATCCCCACCGTGCCGAGAAGGACCTCGAGGTCGGAAATTATTACCTGAAGCTGAAGAATTACCGTGCCGCGCTGGAGCGCTTCCGCGACGCGCTGCTGTATAAGCCCGGGGATGCAGAAGCCACCTACGGACTCGCGGTTACTCAGGAAAAGATCGAGCTGTTCAGCCAGGCTTACAAAAGCTACAACCGCTATCTTGAAATCCTCCCCAATGGTCCGCGAGCGCGCGACGCCAAACTGGCTGTCGAGCGTCTGGAGCCGCGGGTCGAGAAGACCAACGTTTCACAATCAGACCACGAATTCCAGTCCGCTCAGGCGCTGCGGCAGGGGGAAACTTTTCTGGCGCAAAATGACTTTGACGCCGCGCGCATTCGCTTCGAGGATGCCATGCGTCTAGCTCCCGATTCTCCGGAAGTGTACTTCCGGCTGGCGCAGAGCTTACAGGGATTGGAGCGGCTCGATCCTGCGCGCCAGTTCTACAAAAAGTACCTGGAGATGCAGCCTGCGGGACCTTTTGCTGCCGATGCCAAGCGGTCCATCGAGCAAATTACGGCTGTCTTGGGGAAGTGATGTTGCGGAAGAATTATTCGGCGATTGAAGTGATAGCCGCAGAGGCGGCCTGTTCGCCAGTGACCACTGCGGCGCGCTGAATCCGCAGCTTGCCGCTTTCAAACACTTTTGTCATTGCCTCGACAACGTGCGGATCGAACTTGGTCGCAGCCAGGGAATTGATGATCCGGATCACGTATTCGGGATCCATCGCCGCCTGATAAGGACGATTCGTCGTCATGGCATCAAAGGTATCGGCCACCATGATCACGCGGGGCATCAAGGGAAGCTGGTCGCCTTTCAGGCCGTGAGGATAGCCGCGCCCGTCCAGCGATTCGTGGTGCAGCTCGATTCCGGGAAGCATGTCGCGCAGCATCTCAACCGGGCGCAGAATTGCGGCGCCCTTGGTGGTATGCGTCTTCATGATCTCAAACTCTTCCGGCGTGAGCGCACCAGGCTTCTTGAGGATGCGGTCTTCAATTCCGATTTTTCCAACGTCGTGGAGCAACGCAGAAATGCGGATCTTCTCTACGTCCTCTTCGGCGAATCCCATCTCTTTGGCGATGAGCACGGAATAGCGCGTCACGCGGTCAGAATGGCCTCGCGTGTAGGGGTCCTTTTCGTCAACAGCGCCGGCGAGCATCTGAATCGAGCTCAGAAACAGCGTGTGGTTCTCTTCAGCCTTCTTCTTGATGTCCTCGACGTACTTTTCCAAGTCGTCGGTCATGCTGTTGAAGGTTTGAGCCAGTTCGCCTAATTCGGTGCGGCTGTGCAGGCGCACGCGCTGCGAGAAATCGCCGCCGGCAATGGCGCGGCTGGACTGCGTGAGCACGTGCAGTGGGGTAGTGAGCCGGCGCGCGGCCCAGATTCCGATGAGAATGCTGAACGCGATGGCGATCAGCGCAAACCGGATCGCATCGTGCTGCATGTCAATAATTTCAATGTAGGCTTCCTCTTGCGGCTTTTGCGCCATCACGGCCCAGCCAAGACCGGGAACCGTGTCATAGGTCCCCAACATGGGCACGCGTGTCTTGCCTGACTCCACCGAGTATTCCTCGGTGACGGTCATACGAAGCCGGGCGGTTTCCTCCACGAAGCTCCTCACCAGCTCATTGGATTTCATGTCCTGCCCAGTGGCGTATTGCACATTGGAGGAGGCCACCAGCCGTCCGGAACGGTCTACAACGAACGTATCCAGGCCTTCGCGATCGCGCGCCTCTTTGAGCTTCTTGACGATGTAATTGAGGTCAACCACTAACTCCAATGCGCCCTGCACCTGCTGCGCGCTGTCTTCAACATACTTACTGATCACCATCACCGTGCGGGTCTGCCTGCCCGAACCCACGGTTATGGCTTCGCCGTTGAATTCCCGATGGTCACGCGCCGCGGCCAGGCCTCTATCGAGTTCTCTTTCCAGAAAAGCGTCCGGATCAAGCGTGCCGACTGAAATGAACTTGTTTTGCATGTTCACCAGCCGCGCGTAGGGAACATTGGAATCTGCCGCACCGATGCTGTTTTGCAGCAGTCCCTTAATGGCATTGGATTCCACTCGCGTTCCGGTAAGGTCGCCGGCCGTGCTGGCCTGTACCGAATATGCCAAGTCAGAAAGCTCAGAGCGGATGTCACGCTCACGCTGCGCGATGGCTTCGGCAAGATCGCTGCTGACGCGGTTTTGCAGCATCTTTTCACTGCGTTGCAGGCGTTCGCGGTTGGTTTCAACCACCTTGGTAGCGTAGAAGTAGAGCGGCACCACCCCGACTGCGATCAGCAGAGCAAGAATCGCGTAGATGATCGGTATTCTGGATGGCAGAGGAAACTTCATAAGGCCGGGTATCTCATGAGATTGTATTCTCATTCGCCTTAACTTCACTGGAAAAAATCGGATGGTAGCGCCATTACGGAAGTAATTGCATTTCATGATACGGCGCTGTCCTGAGCTCAGCATTCGGAGTGAAAATCGCCGCTTTTCTTGCTCGATTCGGCAGCTTTGCATCTAAAATCAATGGCCCCAGGAGGCAGCCTTGATCAGGATCATCACCATTGAGAGGGAATACGGCAGTGGCGCCGCGGAAATCGCGGAGATGCTGGCCCAGCAGCTTGGATGGAAGCTCTGGGACAAGGACTTGACCGCTGAAATCGCCAAGATGGCCAACTGTCGCCGTTCCGCGGTGGAAGAACGCGAAGAACGCCTGGATCCGCTTTTCCACCGGCTTACGCGTTCATTCTGGCGAGGCAGCCATGAGGGCAGTATCGCGGTGGACCCTCTGCAGATGCTCGATGCCGATAGCATCGTCCGTTTCTCAGAGCGGATCGTGAACCGCGCATCATCGGAAGGGAATTGCGTGATCGTCGGCCGGGGCTCGCAACATTTTTTGCAGGACCATGACGATACTCTGCGCTTCTTCTTTTATGCTCCGCGAAGCGACAAAGTCGAGCGCCTGGTCCGGGAGGGAACAGCCCGAAAAGAGGCCGAGCATCTGATTGATACGGTGGACCGCGAACGCGCCGCCTTCATCAAGACCTTCTTTCATGTCGAATGGCCGGACCGCAACGTGTATCACGCCATGATCAACACGGCTTCGGGGGATGCAGCAGTCGTCCGCGCTGTGCTCAGTTTCATGCAGACGGAACCAGCCAAGCGAGCGGCATAACACTAGAAACGGTCTTCAGCTTTTCCCGGACGCGTCATCAACGCGCGAATGGCATCGTGCGGAGATTTGCCGTCGTGCAGAATGGACTGCATCTGCTCGGTAATCGGCATCTCCACGCCATGTTTCTTGGCCAGGCCGAGGGCGGCGCTCGTGGTCAAGACACCTTCGGCGACCATGCCGTGCATGCCGGCAATAATTTCCTTGAGCTGCTTGCCTTTTCCCAATGCTTCACCAACACTGCGATTGCGGGAAAGTGATCCGGTGCAGGTGAGTACCAGGTCGCCCATGCCGGCCAGTCCTGCCAGGGTCTGCGGGCGTGCTCCGCAGGCAACTGCAAGGCGGGTGATCTCGGCCAGTCCGCGCGTGATGAGAGCGGCGACGGCATTGTCCCCAATACCGAGTCCCGTGCAGACGCCTGCGGCTATCGCGATCACATTCTTCAGAGCGCCACCCAGCTCAACGCCTGTCACGTCGTCGTTCAAATAGATTCTGAAGCTCGGATCGCTGAACTCCTTTTGCACTCGCGCTGCAAGATCCAACTCACCGGAAGCAACGGTTACAGCCGCTGGTTTCCCCGCAGCCACTTCTTTCGCAAACGACGGACCACTGAGAGCGGCGATCTTCGGTGCAAAACCGCAGTAGCGCTCGACAATTTCATGGATCACTTCGGTCATCCGCAGCAGCGTTTCGTTTTCCAGACCTTTGGTGGCAGAAACAAAAACCATCCTGGGCAGCAGCCACTGCGCCATGTGCTCGAACGTTCGTCGGCAGTGGTGCGAGGGCATGACGCTAACAACGATTTGGGCATCGGCCAGGGCTTCCCGGAAGTCGTTCGTCACTGAAACCGAAGATGGAATGCAACAACTCGGAAGGAAAAGAGAATTCACGCGAGAGTTGCCGATGCTTTCGCAGACCTCTGTCTCGAATGCCCAGAGCTTCACCTGGTGTTCCGCATTTCGAGCGGCTACCATGGCCAACGCCGTCCCCCAAGCGCCCGCGCCGATTACTGCCACACGGCTCACAGTTGTTTCTCCGCGCCGAACCTGTGTTCGGTCCCGGCCAGCAGCCGGCCGATATTCTGATGGTGCTTAGCGATAACTAGGAGGCAAATGCCACAAACCGGTACCAGAGCCTGCCACGTTGCGTGATTCAAGAAATAGGCTGCAATTGGAAAGGAAATCGCCGCCAGGACCGATCCCAGAGATACATAGCGGGTGAGAACGACCGTGATCAGAAAAATTCCCAGCGAGAACAGCAATGCTTCCGGAAACAGGACGATAAACACGCCCAACGCAGTCGCCACACCTTTGCCGCCCTTGAAACGCAGCCACACGGGAAACATGTGGCCGAGAATCGCAGCCAGTGCCGCGGCCGACATGAGCTGGCGAGCTGCAATACATGGACCATCAGAGCAGTAGTTCAAGCTGGTTTGGCTGAGCAGCCAGGCGACGCTAACTGCGAGAGATCCCTTGAGTGCGTCCAACGCCAGCGTAGCGATGCCCAGAGCTTTTGCTCCGGAGCGCGCGACATTCGTGGCTCCGATGTTGCCGCTGCCGCTCAGCCGGATGTCTTGGCCGCGAAAGATCTTTACCAGAACAAATCCAAAAGGAATGGAGCCAAGAAGATAGGCGATAACGGCAGCTATGCAATAAAGAGTTAGCATCTCCAGAACTAGCCCAGCGAGAACCTCTCCAGTTTGGTGTACTTCGATCCGCCTTTTCCCAAGTGGCTTTGGAACAGGAAGAATTCGTGAGCAGTCATTGTACCGAACTGCGGCGCAGCCTCATGCTCAAGCAACGGCGCGAGCCCGCGCAAGCTTCCTGAGACTCCTGCGCGGGCCAGCGTCAAATGCGGACTGTACGCCCGCTGCTCGCGCGCGAATCCCTGATGTGCAAGCCTTTCGTCAATCGTGCCTGCAAGTTGCCGCAGAGCATCGCTCGCTTCGACGCCGATCCAGAACACACGGCCCGAACGTGGACTTGGGAAGAAGCCGATTCCCTGAAAGGCGATTTCGAATGGCGAAGCG
>DATEGH010000244.1:0-23036 GCA_035280185.1 Terriglobales bacterium | reverse complement strand
AGTCCTTGCCACCATTGTCGAAGCTACAGAATCAGCGCAGGGCAAAGCGCTCGCGCATGGCAGTGCAGTCGCTCCGCCCAATAAAGTACTCACCATTAAATTCGCCTTGAAGTAGTTTTTAACATGCCGTCAGTGCTCATCCTCTTTGCAGCCATCGCGTTTTGTGTCTGGCTTTATCTGTTCTTTGGCCGCGGCTTCTTCTGGAGAGTAGACATCGCAACAGCGGATGAAGACCTGCCGCAGACCAGACCAGCCCTGGTGGCGGTTGTAGTTCCCGCCCGCAACGAAGCCGCCGTCGTTGCCAGGTCGATCTCTTCTTTGTTGAATCAGCAGGGCAGCCTCAGTGTCCGGATATTTCTCGTCGATGACGACAGCAGCGACGACACTGCCGAAATCGCTCGCAGCGCCGCGGCTTTGACGACTCGAGCGGATCGCCTGTCCGTCATCTCCGGCAAGCCGCTGCCGCCCGGTTGGTCCGGGAAGCTCTGGGCGATGGACCAGGGCGTAGCCGCGGCTAAAGCGATCAACCCAGATTTTTTGCTGCTCACGGACGCCGACATCGAACATGGTCCCTCCAGCCTTGCGACGCTTTGCAGCGTCGCAGATTCCGGCTGCTTTGATCTGGTCTCCCTTATGGTGAAGCTCTACTGCCGGAGCTTCGCCGAGCGCGCGTTGATGCCCGCATTCGTCTACTTTTTTTTTCAGCTCTATCCGCCTCGCTGGATCAGGAACCCAAAACGCAAAACAGCCGCCGCCGCAGGAGGAAGCATTCTCGTTCGACCTGAAGCGTTGGAGCGCGCAGGAGGAATCAGCGCCATTCGCACAGAGATCATCGATGATTGCGCGCTGGCGCGAGCCGTGAAACGAAGCGGCGGGAGAGTGTGGCTAGGTCTTACCAATGAGGCTCGGAGCGTCAGGCCATACGGGAGCTTTGCAGAGATTGGCCGCATGGTTTCACGCAACGCGTTCAATCAGCTTCAGCATTCGACTCCGTTGCTTATCGCGACGCTGGCGGGAATGGTGCTGGTATATCTGCTGCCACCAGCGATTGTGCTATTCAGCCGCAATGTGCCTGCGGAACTTGTCGCGGGGTTGGCCTGGCTGATGATGACAGCTTCGTTCCTGCCAATGGTACGCTTTTACCGGCTTACGCCGGCGTGGTCGCTCGCTGTGCCACTGATCGCAGTGTTCTATATGGGCGCCAGCTTCCATTCTGCTTTTCGCTATTGGACAGGGCAGGGCGGAGAATGGAAAGGACGGAACCAGGATCCGCCCAAGAAAAGCTGAGGAGACCTTACCGCTCCGTGGTTGCTTCGGTTTCGTGCTCTTCGGTTGACAGCTCTTCCTGGTCAGGGCGATTGATTCGGATTCCCATCGCCGCCAGAATCTTTTCCTTCGGGACCGCGTCGTAATCCTTCGCCAAGTCCTGTATGCGGGCGAGCACTTCAGGGGCCGGATGCGGCGGCGCCGGGTCGCGACGGTGCATGGTCCAGATCCAACTGCACAATGAGATCAGGTAGGCAATCTGGCCGGTGATATTGGCGATCGTAAGAATGCTGTTATCTGTGTAGAGAAGGATCATGAAGCGAGCTGTCGCCTGAACCGTGAGGTATAACACGAAACCTATTGCGATCTCGGCAACTGAGGATTTCCAACTGATGCCAAACGATTTGGACTGGAACAACAGGATCCAGAGCAGCAATGCATCTACGAGAAAGATAGTCCGTTCTACGGTCAACGCGATTTCCACCTGGGGCGGGGAACCGTGGCCATGCACCATGACAGAAATCGTCACCGCAAGAGAGATGCCAAGGACGGCAAGAAAGCCAAAGCGCGCTATGGTCTTCCCTGGCAGGGCCTCAAAGGGTTCCATCACCTTGACCATGATTTCTAGAACAACCAGGCTCAGCAACAACGCTTCCATAACCGCGCCGATAACATACATCGCGGTATAAACAGGAAACGTACCCCAGATGGCGATGGGGATCATGGGTATCGACAGCGCAGGCATGAGGAAGAGGTAGTAAGCAAAGGCCTTCCAGTGCGGGAAGTAGCCTTTTTTCACCACGGCCCAGCATGACAGCAATTGCAACGCGCTGCCGATGAACCAGATGACATAAATAATGGGGGAGTAGTAATGATTCATTGCAATCCAGCTAAAAACCTCCGGCTGATTTTCTAGTCTGTGCTGCCGGGTTGTGGCGCCGGGGCCGGCCCAGGCGCGGGCGTTAACTGATCAGGCGTAGGGCTGAACAGCGAACCTGACCACACGGCGAATCCGATAAGAAGATCAATCATATTGGAGAACCTGCCTTTGTTGCTCCCGCTTCGTTCTCACCCCACGGAAGCATGGAGTTTGATACCTAGTGGCATCATTAGACATTATTTAGAGTTGGTTCTCCCTAAGCCATATCCCCTAAGTACAGTTACTTGGGTACCGTTACATAGACTGCTTGGGCAGTGGCTGGCCCAGAGCTTACGGCGATGTAAGTAATTGATTCCAAGCAGCTTAAGCGAATAAGAAATATGCTAAGGCAGTTTCAGAGATTCACCTGTTGACGAGATGGATGCGCAGCGCTATCTCAAGCCGCCGTGCGACGGGTGTTTGCGGTGGCCGGCCCGGAACGCTTCCTCTGTGATGCCGCGCTTTGTGCCTGGCGAGACAACGCGCTGTGGGAGGCGGCCGCGCGCGGTTCGCGCTTGAGTGCCTTTAGCCGGGCGGAGCTTCTGCGGGAAGAGGTCGCCTTCTTCGCCTTGCTGTGCCCTTTTTGATAGTCGCGCTCCGCGGCCCCGCGAGTCTTTTCGGATGCGCGTCCCTTCTTTGGAGGCTTTAGATCAACACCGGCGCGACGCGCTTTTGAGAGGCCGATTGCGATCGCCTGCTTCGTGCTGCGAGCACCGTGCTTCCCGCGGCGGATGTGCTCCATCTCTTCGCGCACAAATTCTCCTGCTTGTGTGCTGGGCGCCTTGCCTTCACGCTTGTCGCGGTTGGCACGCTTCAGGGTAGTCTTTTCCGGCATGCGGTTTCGCCTCCTGATTTTTCGGATGCGGTCACAAGAAGATCGGGATTGCTACGCAGAGAGCGCCACCGCTACACATCCTGCGCGGTCAACTTGAAACGCAGAGGAACGGAGGTGCCGCAGGGAACATGAGGAGGACACCTTGGGATCAGTGTCATCAGCGCTAAGGTTTCTCAATTTCAGGGGCCGGAGACAATGACAGGGACTGAGACGATCGAATATCTTTGTTCCATGCCGCTCGATTCCATCCGCCTGATCACCTTCGACTGCTACGGCACGCTCATTGACTGGGAAGCCGGAATGCTCCGAAGTTTGCGGCCACTATTCTCTCGGGCCGAGCGCAGCATTTCCGATGCGGAAATTCTGGAGCAATACGGAGAGGCTGAAGCCGAACTCGAATCCGGCCCATACTTGCGCTATCGCGACGTTCTGGCCCAGGCGGCGCGTCGCCTTGGACAAGAGCTGCGAATAGAAATATCCGAACAAGATGCCCGCAGATTTGCCGGCTCGCTTACAGAATGGGAACCGTTCCCGGATACCGTTGCTGCCTTGGCCGCGCTCTCAAAGAAATTCAAGCTCGGCATCATCTCCAATGTTGATGACGACCTGTTTGCTTCGTCGCAGCCCAAGCTGCACGCCCCGTTTGAAGTGCTTGTGACTGCCGAACAGGTTCGCAGCTATAAGCCTTCACTCCAGAATTTCGAAGAGGTGCTGCGCCGGACCGGCATCGCTAAGCAACAATGGCTTCATGCCGGCCAGAGCATTTATCACGATGTTGTGCCGGCAACACAGATCGCAATTGAGAGCGTATGGGTGAACCGCCCGTCGGTGCGCCCAGGCGTAGGTGCTGTAAGAAAAGCAACAGCACAAGCGACCTACCAGGTAAGCAGCGTGGGTGAACTTGCGCGACTGTTAGGAGCGGCTTCGCACCCGCATCAGGCGGCCATTTGAGGCGGAAACAGCACCGGCTCCAGCAGAACCTGGCGCGCCTCTTCTGAGGTCAGACGTTCATCCGACGAATAAAAGTCTGCGCCGCCGCTGCGCGACTGGCGAATGGACAGCATGCCACCCTCGGGGACTCCTTTGCTGGCATTGCTCAACACGCTGTAATCGTAACGGACGACCCGCTCCTGAATATCCGCAATCATGTCGAGCTGCAACCCGGCGCTCGGGTTGCGAACCTGATAGCGGTTCTCGGCAAGCCGAGAGAACTCCGCATCTTCTCCGCGGTTGTTGAACTCCGTGACATCGGCTTTGAGTTCATCGCCAAGCTCTGCCCAGCGGCGGCGGGCAGCCTCAGCGAACTGGTCTTGGGGTTGCGATGTGGTTTGATTTTTCCGGCGCAGCTCTTCAATCCATCCCATGTTCGATTGGGATGAGCGTTCCGCCCCGCCAGATGGCCTTTAACGGTTAAGACAACTCACACTTGCATTCATTCCGTGCTGCGGTATACTTGGCTGCCCTTCAGACCGCAGGAGCCGCGGTCACGCCCGCAAGAGGGCGATTTGCTGCAAACTGGCGTTCGTTGTCCAGCCTGGAAACGCAAGATTGTTCGCGCAGCGATATAATGTGCGGGCAGAGACACGTGGGCGCCACCCTCGTGGGGAGAAGGTACGTCATGAGCGATACCGTTTCTGCCAATGGCCACGCCTCAAACGGCCGCAACTGGGTCAGCCTTGTGCCTTACGGGCTGAATGAACAGCATCCCAACAACTACAAAGACATTCTGGATGCCATGTGGGAGAACCGCGACCGCCTGGGCTATGCCTGGCGCATCCTGCGCGATGGCTGCTGTGACGGCTGCTCGCTGGGCACCAGCGGCATGCACGACTGGACCATGAAGGGTGTCCATTTGTGCGCCGTGCGTTTGGCCCTGATGCGCTTCAATACCATGCCGGCGATGGATTGGCATTTGCTGGAAGACGTGAGTCGGCTTAAAGGCAAGACGGAGAAGCAGCTCCGCAAACTGGGCCGCCTGGCCGTGCCGATGATCCGGCGCAAAGGCGAAAAAGGATTCCGTCGCGCCAGTTGGGACACGGCGCTTTCCGTGATCGCAGACGAGATTCGCACGACCGATCCCAAGCGCATTGGGTGGTACCTGACCTCGCGCGGGCTGACCAATGAGGCATATTACGCGCACCAGAAGGTTGCGCGCTTTGTCGGGACGAACCACGTGGACACCAGCGCGCGCATTTGCCACGCCCCCAGCACCGCGGGATTAATGGCGACGGTGGGTTGCGCGGCGACAACATGTTCGTATTCAGATTGGATCGGCGCCGATCTCATCGTCTTCGTTGGCGCAAACCCAGCGAACAACCAGCCCGTAACGACGAAGTACCTTTATTACGCGAAGAAGGCGGGCACGAAAGTCTTCCTGGTGAATCCTTACAAGGAACCGGGAATGGAACGTTACTGGGTTCCCTCAGTCACAGAGAGCGCACTGTTCGGGACGCGCATCGCCGACGATTTCTTCCAGATTCACACCGGCGGGGACATTCCGTTCTTCTACGGCGTGTTGAAACACCTGATCGAGAACAACTGGATTGATCGAGAGTTCATTGCTGCCCGTACGGTGGGCTGGGACGATGCCGCGGCCAAAGCTCGCAGCTTGACCTGGGAAGAACTGGAGCGGGGCTCCGGGCAAACCAAGGCAGATATGTTCCGCTTCGCCGAAACGTTCGGAAAGGCGAAGAACGGAATCATCGTCTGGAGCATGGGCATCACCCAGCACCGCTACGGCAGTGACAATGTTCGGGCCATTGTGAACCTTCAGCTTGCCAAGGGAAATATTGGGCGTCCTCACACTGGGCTGATGCCTCTCCGCGGGCACAGCGGCGTGCAGGGTGGGGCAGAGATGGGTGGAATGCCCAGTGCTTACGTGATGGGCTTTGCCGCAAATGAGGACAACGCGAAGAAGTTTGCTCAACCCGAAGTCTGGGGCTTTGAGCCGCCGGCATGGAAAGGCTTGAGCGCTGCCCATATGATTCTGGCGGCAGAACGGGGCGAAATCGACGTCCTCTGGCAAAGTGGCGGCAACTTCAAACAGACGCTGCCGGAACCCGACCTGGTGGACCGCGCTCTGGGAAAGATCAAACTGCGCGTTCATCAGGACATCGTGACCAATCCCACCATGCTAGTTGACCCGGGCGAGACGGTGGTTCTGCTTCCCACGCGCACACGCTACGAACAGCGCGGCGGCGGGACCGAAACCAGCACGGAGCGCCGCATCATCTTTAGCCCGCAGATTCCGGGCGGTCCGGACATTCCGGAAGCCCGCGATGAGTGGGAAATCCCGGTGATGATGGCCCAGAAACTCGATCCAGCACGGGCCAGCAAGTTTTTTGCCTGGAACGATACTGAGGACATCCGCAACGAGATTGATCGCGTCTGTCCTACCTATAAAGGAATTGCTGCTCTGAAAAGTAAAGGGGACAACTTCCAGTATGGCGGCCCTCGTCTGCTGGTGGACCGCTGCCTGACTGCCGATGGAAAAGGCCACTTCACCGCAATGGAGTTGCCGGAAGAGCGGGTTCCTGAAGGTCGTTTCATGCTGGCCACGCGTCGCGGAAAGCAGTTCAATAGCATCATCAATGCGAACGTTGACCCGATTACCGGGGCCGGCCGCGATGGCATCCTGATGTCGATTGAAGATGCGGAACGGCTCGGACTCAATGATGGAGATGCCATTACGCTCCGAAACGAACAAGGCCAGTTCCACGGACGGGTGAAGATCGATCGCATCAAGCCCGGCTCCCTTCAGGCGCACTGGCCGGAGATCAACGTGCTGGTGCCGGCGGGCCGGCTCGATCCCAGCGGGGTGCCGGATTACAACGCGACGGTTGAGATCGTGGGCGCGCATTGTCTGGCTGAAAAAGTCGGAGCTTAGGCGCAAATAAATTGTTGTTGCATTTGATAGGGCGGAGTAGAACGTGGGGAACTGCAGTTGAATATCAATAAGCCACTTTAAAGAGGTGAATTTTATGGCGTCAGATCGTCTTCCAAACCGGTGGGGAATCGCAGTCGCCGCAGTCCTGATGCAACTCTGTCTCGGCGCTGCTTACGGATGGAGCGTTTTTAAGATCCCCCTGATGAAAGCAGAGCATTGGTCGGAAACCTCTGTTCAATTGAACTTCACATTAGCGATTCTGTTCCTGGGAGTCGGCACCGTAATCGGCGGCTTGTGGCAGGACCGAGTAGGCCCACGCAAGGTTGCCACGGTCGCCGGCGTACTCTATGGCATCGGGTATCTCCTCGCCGGCTGGGGATCTGCGCAGCACTCCCTTACCACTATCTACTGGGGTTACGGCGTGCTGAGCGGAATCGGCATGGGCATGGGGTACATCACTCCGGTAGCAACGCTGGTCAAGTGGTTCCCGGACAAGCGCGGATTGATGACTGGCGTCGCGGTGTGCGGATACGGCGCAGGCGCTCTGGTAATGGCGCCAATTGCGGCCCCAACTATCGTTTCGCACGGCGTGGCGTACACATTCGCCGCGTTTGGAATTGTGTATCTCATCGTCGTGGTGATTGCGGCGCAGTTCTATGCCAATCCTCCGCAGGGCTGGCGTCCTGCGGGTTGGGCGCCCACCAGCGCAGTGGCCAAGGCGGCGAGTACTTACGAATTTACGGTACGCGAAGCGGCTTCCACCTGGCAGTTCTATCTGCTCTGGTTCATGCTCTTCCTGAACGTCTCGGCCGGAATCATGATTATCAGCCAGGCTTCACCCATGGCGCAGTCGAAAGAATTCGTCGGCATGACAGCGATTCAGGCGGCCGGCATGGTTGGGCTGATCTCAATCTTCAACGGGCTGGGTCGCGTGTTCTGGGCCTGGGTCTCTGACATGATTGGCCGCGCCAGGGTTTATTTCCTGCTGTATGCCATCCAGGCAGTGATTTTCTTTGCCCTGACTAGCCTCCATAACGCGACGGTGTTCAGCATTGCATTTGCCATCATCGGCCTGTGCTATGGCGGCGGGTTCGGCACCATGCCCTCATTTACGGCTGACTTCTTCGGCGCGAAATACATGGGCGGCATCTATGGGTGGGTCCTGCTGGCTTGGGGAGCAGCCGCCATACCATCACCAATCATGATTGCTCGCCTGCACCAGACAACCGGCACATTTTCAACTTCAGTGCACATCATCGCAGTTGTGATGGTCTGTTCATTGGTGCTGCCGTTGGTGGCGCGCCGTCCTAATCGCGATGCTCAGGCGCTGCGGACGGAAAACGTGGCCCAGGCAAGCCGGTAGTTTTTTCCTCACTCATCACCAGAGGAGCGCTTGACGCGCTCCTCTTTTTCTCTTTTTCCCCATTAACGCACTGTCCAAAGCGCCTCAAAAGTTTTCCGTCCTGCTAACCGCCATCGGCGCCTCAAGTCTAAGCGGTTTGTGAGGTGGGAAATGCAGCGGTGGTTTGGATTCCTCCTGGTAGCAGTCGGATGTGGCTGGCTGGCGCAGATGCATGTGGCCGACGTTCACGCTTCGCACGCTTTTAGTTTCAGCGTCAGCGACGACGCCGTATCGGACGATTGCGCGCAGCATCTCCACATGGGTGATGACTATCGCGCCGCAGTGCGAGGCGAAGAGAACCGCGACCTCCCGAACCAGGCGCTCACCATCACCGCAGCGCACAATGGCGGAATTCAGGTCACCAATTGGGACAAGCCACAGATTGCGGTAAAGCTCTGCAAAGAAGTCCTGGCCGGTGATGAGGCCGCTGCCCGGCGCGCTCTCGGAGCGATCACGATGGAAATCGGCAGCGGCAGGATCGAGGTCCGCACTCCTGAGTCGGACGACGACGATATTTCCGTTGGCACTCTGCTGCTGGTGAAAGCGCCCAAAGGCGCGCAACTCGATATGAGCGCGTATAACGGCGGAATCGCTCTGACCTCATTCACCGGCAACGCCAAAGCGCGGACGGAAAACGGCGGCATCGCGCTCAAGAGAAGCAGCGGCACGCTCAACGTTGAGGCGCAGAACGGCGGCATCAGCATTCGCGATTGCGGCGGCGAAGTGAACGCCAATGTCCAGAATGGCGGCTTGAGCATCAGCCTGCCCGAGCGTTGGGACGGCAAAGGGCTGGAAGCCCACACTCAGAATGGCGGGCTGGTGATTGCGGTGCCACAGAACATCGCAACCGGAGTGGAAGTCGCGGGCTCAGAACACACCTCAATCATCTGCAAAGATAACGTTTGCCAAAACGCGCAGCGCACATGGGACGATGATGGACGAAGAATCCTGCGTTTCGGCAGCGGCGCTTCCCAGGTACACGCGACTACGGTGAACGGCGGCATTATCGTAAAACGGCGCGAGCAGTCGAATGCTGAGCTCTAGTTTTTCAACACTATAGATTTCGCCACGGCTTGAGTCCTTCCATGCCGTGGCTCTTTTTTTGAGTTGCTTCGGCCCTCATCCGCGGCTGCCGATGTTCCGCTTCAAAAAGTAATCCACAAGCTCACTGCACGAGTTGTCCATTTCCACGTCGAAAGCCTTCACGCGCGCGCTGAAGTAATTGAACATCATCACCGCGGGAATCGCTACAAACAGACCGAGTGCGGTTGTGACCAGCGCTTCAGAAATTCCTGTCGAGATGGCGGCCATGCCGGGCGTCTGCTTCTCTCCGATTTTGCGAAAAGCATCGATAATTCCGATTACTGTTCCCAGCAGGCCGACAAACGGCGAAGTGGAGCCGACCGTCGCCAATCCGTCCAGTCCGCGCTCGAGTTCGGCATGGACAATGGCTTCCGCCCGCTCCAGCGCGCGCTTGCTGGCTTCAATTTTTTCTTCCGCAGTGGCTGCAATTGCCACGTGGGCCTGGTACTCCTGAAGACCGGAGGTGATCACCCGCGCCAGATGGCTCTTGCTGTTGCGCTCCGCCACCCGGATGGCTTCGTCTAGTTTGCCTTCGCGCAAAGCCCCGCCTACCGCCGGAGCAAAGCGGCGTGACTGCCTGCGCGCCAGCCGGAATGCCAGCCCGCGATCAATCATGATGCCAATGGACCAGGCCGACATGATAAGCAGGATTACTGCCACCGAACGCGCCGGCCATCCCATGTGCAGCCACATGGTCCAAGGGTCCCAATGCATGCCTTCATCGCCGGATTGAAAGATCCAAACGGCTGCCGTTTGTGTAGTCACCAGAATGGAGTGCCCGATGTAGAGAAGCTCCATGTGTTGCGTCCTCCGTAAAGCAGCTTGTTCTCATCTTTGGACACCGCTGGCTTTAGCTTTGCTCCATGCCAAATGGATCCGAAAAGAGACCGCTCGAACTTTTTTGCGCGGACTGGGCGCCAGATGAAGGCAGCAGATAGCGGGGCGCTCAAATGATTGGCGTGGTTCGGTACAGATGACGCTACCATCGCCCCTTATGCATCGAAGAGTGATGAGTGGGTGTCTTAGGGAAGGAGAACAACGAATGATTCGCAAATTGAAATCCGGCGAGTACCGTCTGTATTCTCGCAAAAGGAACGCAAAGACGGGCAAGCGGCGCAACTTGGGAACGTTTTCATCTCTGGAGAAGGCCAAGGCGCACGAGCGGGCAGTGCAATATTTCAAACGCCATTAGAAGCAAGACGATGCCAACTGAAAAACAGCGGGAAGCCGCGCGAAGGAATATTCGAAAAGCAGCAGCCGCCGCGCGCAAGAAACGCACTATCGCGCATCTGCCCAAGGCCACAAGAACGGCGCTAGGCAAGCAGGCAGCAAAAGTCGCTCGCCAGAAGCGCAGGAAGAAATCCTAACCATTACACTCCTCACGTCTTTTGACGCCGCGAGGGAGTGGTGTGCGCTCCAAGGGAATAGCCGCCATGCCGTTACCTCTCGATGTGTATAAAGTCGCGATTTGTGTACATCCATGATATGCTCGACTCGGAGGGATGCCGATGGCAACTGCGCCTAAACGAATTCACAAACATTTCCAACTGGATCCCGCCAAGATCAAGCGCGCACAAAAAGCCTTGCGCGCTAGAACCGAGACAGAAACCATTGAGCGCGCCTTGGACTTCGCCATAGCTGAAGAGGAGAAGAACCGCCTGACGCTGGAAGCGACGGAGCGTCTCGCGCGAAGCGGTATCCAGATTCGTGATGTGTATGGATCCCTGGAAACATAGTGCAACCCGCCCTATTCGATACGTCGATCTATATTGCGGCGCTTCGTGGTGCCGATGCCTCAGTCCTTGCTGTGCGCGGCCTGGCTGCTGGTGCGCCACTCTGGTTGAGCGCTGTTGTTCTGGAAGAACTCTATGCGGGCGCGGGAACACGTGAACGCCATCACCTCGAACGACTGGAGCGGGACTTTGACAAAGCGCGGCGGATCGCATTGCCGTCGCTGGCTGACTGGGCGGGTGCGGGCAGACTGCTGGCCCGGCTCGCCGCGAAATACCACTACGAGCAAATCGGACGAGGACGGCTAACGAATGATGCTTTAATTGCCGTCAGCGCCGGGCGGCTCGGAATTCGTGTGATCACAGCCAATGAACGAGACTTTGGACGCTTGGCCGAATTCTGGCCATTTCAATGGCAACTGAGCAGCTTGCACTGAGATGTCCGAACGCTTTCAATTTCGCGGTCTGCGCGAGCTGTTTGCGAAAGCGAACGAGGTCAAATCCGGTGATCTGTTGGCCGAAATAGCAGCCGGCTCAGAGCGCGAACGCGTGGCGGCGAAAGAGAAGCTGGCAGACCTGCCGTTGCGCGAGATCGTCGCCAACCCGCTGATCTCTCCCGAGGAAGACGATGTGAGCCGTTTGATCCTCGAAACGCACGATCAGCAGAACTTTGCTTCTATCAGCAGCATGACCGTCGGGGAGTTCCGGGATTTCATTCTGAGCGATGAAACGAATCAGTCTGAATTACAGCGCCTGCGCTGGGCCATCACTCCGGAGATTGCCGCGGCCGTGGCCAAGCTGATGAGCAACAAAGATCTGGTGCTGGCAGCGAACAAAATCCGGGTAGTGACACGATGCCGCAATACCATGGGGCAACGCGGGGTTTTGGGGATTCGTCTGCAACCGAATCACCCGGCGGACGATATCGCCGGCATCCTGCTCTCAGCTTTCGACGGCCTGCTGTATGGCTGTGGTGATGCGGTAATCGGCGTGAATCCTGCTACGGACTCGGTCGAAAGCGTCAGCGCGATTCTGCATGCGCTTAATCGTCTCATCAAGGCTTACAACATTCCTACACAGGTTTGCTGCCTGGGACATATCACGACTCAGTTGAAAGCTATGGCGGCAGGCGCTCCGGTGGATTTGTTGTTTCAATCGATAGCAGGAACGCAGAAGGCGAACGAAAGCTTTGGCATTACGCTGGAGACGCTGCGCGAAGGCAAGGAAGCCGTGCTGGAGCAGCACAGAAGCCGAGGCACATTCGCCGAAGAACCAACCAACTCTGATCTTCCGCCGCGCGTCATGTACTTCGAAACCGGCCAGGGGAGCGCCTTATCCGCCGAAGCGCATCACGGAGTCGATCAGCTCACGCTCGAGGCCCGCGCTTACGGTGTGGCGCGGGTGTTTGAGCCGTTTCTGGTGAACAGTGTAGTGGGGTTTATCGGCCCCGAGTACCTGTACGATGAACGCCAGATCGTGCGCGCAGGCTTGGAAGATCACTTTATGGCCAAGCTTCTGGGGCTTCCGATGGGTTGCGACGTTTGCTACACCAACCACGCCGATGCCGACCAGAACTCCACCGACAATCTGCTCATGCTGCTGGCCGCGGCCGGCTGCAACTACTTCATGGGCGTGCCTTGCGCCGACGATGTGATGCTGAATTATCAATCCACCAGCTTTCATGACGCGCTGGCGGTCCGCCGCTTGTTCAATTTGCGTCCAGCGCCGGAATTCTTGAAGTGGCTTCAGGAGATGGGAATTTATGAAGCATCGGAGCCAGCGCGATTGGGCGAGGGAGCGCGCAACCAACTCGCAGCCGGATTGGGCAAGGTGCTCAATGCTTGAGCCACTTGGGCGCAGGCATCTGCTCTTTTAATTCAACCCCGCTGATTTGCCGGCGCAACATCTGCTCTGCCAGCGCAATAATCCGGCCAGCCGCCGCTGCCGGCGGAACGCCCGCGCTGTGAATATTTGAAATCAGATTGCGATTGGCATCGGAGTGGCCCGCGCGGGGCCGAAATGCCATGTAGGCAGACAAGCTCTCGGCGGTGCTCAATCCGGGACGCTCGCCGATCAGGAGAACCACGACGCGCGGCCTGAGCAGATCACCGAGGTCATTCATGATTCCGACGCGGCAATAGCGCACGGCAAAGGGCTGTTCCTCTCTCCAGCCACGCGAGCCAGCGTAATCCATGATTAAAGGGAGCAGCCTGGGAACTTGAGCGGCAACGGCTGTGACGGAAAGTCCGTCGCCGATTACAATCTGCAAGTCAGCTTCCGGTTTGCATCGGGCGAGCAATTCCTGCCGGGCTTCGTCGCTCAACTTTCGGCCTAGATCAGGATGGAGCAGGTATTCCTCTTTGGAGCCGGCCTGGGAAGAGACTGAAAACAGCTTCCACTTCTGAAGGAAGACGGCGCCAAGGTCCCGTTCAAGATCGAATTCGGCGCACACAGCGTCCCGAGCGGCGGCATGAGCGTGGCGCAATTCAAGCTGGGTGATGGTGCGGTAGGCTGCTCCCGCGCGATCAGTCAGAACTCGCGCCGGAGTGCGCGCGCGAACCTTCGCGATAAAGCCGGGCCAGGAGCCAGCCACGAGTTTGTCGTCGTCAGGCACGCGGGCTTGAGTGTACGACTATTTGGGGCAGTTCGCGACGCATTGCACGGTGGAGATTTCCACCTGCGCTTTCTTTTTCTTGTTGATCTCCACTTCGGGCAGGAGAACCACCTGCTGCGGGCCGTCGCTCATTTGCAGAGTGCAGTCGAAGGTGCTCTTCTGCACTCCGTATTGCTTGCAGGAAGTCTTGGACAAAATCTCGTGCGCCTGATCCCGGTTGTCATAGAGCTGGTCAACCAGATCGCTCGGGACCATGGCCACCGTCATGGGGAATGGGCTCTTCACGTAGATGCGGATCTTGTCGTCATCTTTCTGCGGAGTGAATGGCCCATAGGATTTGAGCGCGGAAGTGATCTGGTATTTCTCGCGGCGCAGGTCCACCCAGGCGTAGCTGGGCGGGTCGGGAAGATCGCAGTAAGCGGTGCAGCCCCAGTGAAACGGGGTAACGCGAATCTCGTTGGAGAAGAAGCCGTTGTACGCCATGCGCACCAGCGGAGCGCCCACACCGGCAACGCTGGGACGGTCCACCCGGCGCAAGTCGCGCACCACAACCACGCGCGAGGTGTAGCTGGGAAAGAAGTCGCAGGAGAAGTTCAGCCGCGTGACGCCCTCAGTAAGACAGGCGTAGTTCAGCTTGTGCAGCAGCTCCGGGTTGTGGACGGCGTTGTTCCAATCGTCGAGCGCCACCACGCCGATCCCGACCGGCTCACGCGCGTCAATATCCAGGCGAATGTGCAATGCCTGATAGCCCTGCGTGTTGAAGACGGCGACGCCGTTGTAGGCGCCGGACACCATGCGATAGCTGTCAGAGCCCTGCGGAATCCAGCCATACGTCTTCTGCTGGGCACGAGCTGTAAGGGCGCAGGCAAAAGCTGCAGCCAGGACGAGCACACAATTCAAGCGCGTAACCATTGACAGATTATGGTTCTTTAGCGTCGGCAGCAAAAGTTACGAGAGGAACGTAACCAAAGGGCTGAAGTAATCGGGGGATCCGGTGATCGGGAGATCGGGTGATCTAAATCCCACAAACAAAAGGGTCCCGATGTGTAGCACTTAAGGGCTTAAGCCAAATGATTCTGAGCGTTCAGTCGCCGCTGGGTTCAATAACCGGTTCCGGACGCCTATGCCCGCGGCGCCAGCCAATCACGCGCAGGCGCAGCCGGTCCAAATAGAGGTAAACCACGGGAGTGGTAAAGAGAGTGAGCGCCTGGCTCACGATCAGCCCGCCGACGATCGCGATTCCCAGCGGACGACGCAGTTCCGAACCGGCTCCGCCGCCGATCGCGAGAGGCAGCGCACCCAGAAGCGCAGCCATGGTGGTCATCATGATGGGACGGAAACGCAGCAGAGCAGCTTCGTGGATGGCTTCTTCCGACGACTTGTTGCCACGGCGCTCGGTCTCAAGCGCGAAATCAATCATCATGATTGCGTTTTTCTTCACGATCCCAATCAAGAGGATGATTCCGATCAGGGCGATTACGTTGAGATCGTTGCCGGTGAGCATGATGGCCAGAATTGCGCCGACACCCGCAGACGGTAGCGTAGAAAGTATCGTGATGGGATGGACCGTGCTCTCATACAGCATCCCCAGCACGATATAAACGGTGATCAGGGCAGCAAGGATGAGCAGAGGCTGACTCCGCGCGGTCTCCTTGAAGGCCGCTGCCGTCCCTTGAAAGCTGCCGCGCACCGCTGCGGGAACGCCAAGGCTTCGCATGGCGGCTTCGACGACTTGAGCAGCATTCCCCAGAGGCACTCCCAGCGCCAAATTAAACGAGATCGTGACTGCCGGATACGTTCCCTGATGGTTTACCTGAAGTGAAGTGCTCGAAGGCGTGTAGCGGGCAAAAGTAGAGAGCGGGACCTCAACGCCATTCGAGGACTTTACATAAGTGTTTTGCAGTGCATCCGTTCCGGGGAGCAGCTTGGGATCCACCTCCATCACCACGTGGTATTGATTGAGCTGGCGGTACATGGTGGAGACCTGCGCCTGTCCGAAGGATTGGTACAAGGCCGCATCCACCTGCGCGGGCGAGATGCCGAGGCGTGATGCGGTGTCGCGATCTACAGTCACCTGCGCAGCCAGGCCTTTGTCCTGCTGATCAGTGTTCACGTCGCGCAGCTCGGGCAGGCTTCGCAGCTTGGCCAGAATGCGGGGCGCCCAGTAATTAAGCTCGTCCAAGTCTTCCGACTGAAGGGTGTATTGGAATTGCGCGTTGCTGTAACGTCCGCCGATGTTGAGGTCTTGCGTCGCCGTAAGGAATAGCGTTGCGCCGGGGACAACAGAGAGCTTGCGCCGCAAGCGGGCGATGATCTGGTCCACGCGAACGGGGCTGTGGCCGACCTTGTCGCGCTGGTCGAGGTCTCTGAGCGTGATGAACATGCGCCCGGTATTGGCAGTGCCGTTGCCTCCGGCGAAACCGACAACGGTTTCTACCGCTGGGTCCTGCTTTACGATGGCGACGTATTGCTTCATCTTGTCGCGCAGCGCAGGGAAAGAGATATCTTGAGCGGCCTGAACGGCGCCGCCCATGCGTCCGGTATCTTCCTGGGGAAAGAATCCTTTCGGCGCGACGACGTAGAGATAAATGCTCAGGCATGCAGTCCCGATGGTTACCAGCAGCGTGAATGCCTGATGCCGCAGCACCCATCCGAGCCCATGGCGATATCCCTTCAGCATCACGTCGAATCCCCATTCGCTGGCGCGGTAGATGCGTCCGTGCTTTTCCTTTTGTGGCGCGCGCAGAAATTTGGCGCAGAGCATGGGCGTGAGCGTGAGCGAGACCACCAGCGAAATCGCAATCGCGGTGCTCAGGACCACGGCAAACTCGCGGAACATGCGCCCGACCAGCCCTTGCATGAGGAGAATCGGAATAAAAACCGCTACGAGCGAGGTGCTCATGGAAAGCACGGTGAAGCCGATTTCGCGCGCGCCGAGGAATGCCGCCGGCACGGGCGCCATGCCGAGTTCCATATGACGCGTGATGTCCTCAATCACGACAATGGCATCGTCTACAACAAATCCGGTGGAGATGGCCAGCGCCATTAGCGAGAGGTTGTCAACGCTGTAGTCGAGCAGATACATCACGCCGAAGGTGCCGATCAAGGAAAGCGGAACGGCGACGCTGGGAATGAAAGTGGCGCGGAGGTTGCGCAGAAAAGCAAAGACTACCAGCACGACTAGAAAGATGGAAATGATGAGCGTGATTTGAATGTCGTGCACGGAGGCGCGGATGGTGATGGTGCGATCGAGCACCGTCTCCAGTTTGACGGCCGCGGGAATGGAGGCTTGAAGCTCCGGCAGAAGAGCCTTCACGCGGTCCACGGCTTCGATGATGTTGGCGCCGGGCTGGCGGAAGACAATCATCAGCACCGCGGGCTTGCCGTTTGCCAGGCCGGTATTGCGGATGTCCTCGACCGAATCTTCCACGTCGGCCACGTCTTCGAGCCGAACCACGCCTGTTCCTTTGCTTGCAACGATGATTTTCTTGTACTGATCGGCGGTGAAGAGCTGGTCATTGGCGCTGATTTGCCAGACATTGATGGCATTGGCGACTTCGCCCTTGGGACGATTGGCGTTTGCAGTAGCGAGCGCGTTGCGCACCTGCTCCAGGCCGACGCCGAGCTTGCTGAGCAGCGTGGGATTGACCTCAGCGCGAACTGCCGGCCGCGCTCCGCCACCGACAAACACCTGACCGATGCCGGGAACCTGGGAAAGCTTCTGCGCCAGCACCGAGTCGGCGATATCGTACATTTTCGGCTTGGTGATTGTGTCTGAGGTAAGCGCCAAGATCATGATGGGCGCATCCGCCGGATTCACCTTGTGCCAGCGAGGGCGCGTCGGCAAATTGGCGGGCAATTGTCCCAACGCCGCATTAATTGCGGCCTGAACATCGCGGCCGGCAGCGTCAATGTCGCGATTGAGGTCGAACTGCAGCGTGACGTTTGTGGCGCCAAGCTGGCTGGTGGAGGTCATCTGGTTCACGCCTGCAATGCGCCCGAACTGGCGCTCCAACGGAGTCGCTACGGAAGACGCCATCGTCTCCGGACTCGCGCCCGGCAAATTGGCATTCACGCTGATGACGGGATATTCCACTTGAGGAATCGGCGCGACAGGAAGGCGCGTGTAGGCCAGAATGCCGGCAATGAGCACGCCTGCCGCGAGCAGCGAAGTCGCAACGGGACGTCGGATGAATGGCGCGGAGATGTTCATGGTCTAATCTCCAGCCACAGGCTCCCGCTCCGGCTCCGGCGCGATGGTGTTGCCGATCTTAAACCGCGAGAACTTGCGCGCCCACTTATCAAACCAGATGTAGATCACGGGCGTGGTATAGAGCGTGAAGAGTTGACTCAACAGCAGACCACCAATAATGGTGATGCCCAGCGGATGACGCAGTTCGGACCCTGAGCCCGTGCCGAGCGCCAGCGGAACAGCGCCCAGAAGCGCCGCCATGGTGGTCATCATGATGGGGCGGAAGCGCAACAAGCTGGCCTGATAGATGGCTTCTTCCGGAGGCTTGGCTTCGCCGCGCTCGGCCTCAAGCGCGAAGTCAATCATCATGATGGCATTTTTCTTCACAATACCGATCAGCAGGATGATGCCGATGAGGGCCACAACAGTGAGATCGTTGTGGGTGAGAATCAGCGCGAGAATTGCGCCCACGCCGGCAGATGGCAGCGTTGAAAGAATAGTTACCGGATGAATGTAACTCTCGTAGAGGACGCCCAGAACGATGTAAACCGTTACCAGTGCCGCAAGAATCAGCCACGGTTCAGATGCCAGCGAGTTCTGGAAGGCCGCCGCCGTCCCCTGGAAGCTGGGATGAATGCTGGCGGGCATGCCCAGCTCCTGTTCGGCTAGCTTGATGGCTTTGGTTGCGCGGCCCAGCGATTCTCCCGGCGCGAGATTGAACGAGATGGTGACAACCGGGAACTGGCCCTGATGGTTGATGGCCAGCGGTGTTCGCGAGGTTTCGAAGTGGCTGAAAGCGGAGAGCGGGACTTGAGTGCCGGTCTGCGATCTCACATAGATATGCGTGAGGTCTGAAGGATCGCTCTGGAATTGTTTCCCGACTTCAAGCACAACGTGATACTGGTTCAACTGGGTGAAGATGGTCGAGACCTGGCGCTGGCCGAAAGCGTCATAGAGCGTGTCGTCAATCGCCTGCGGCAGGATGCCAAAGCGCGCGGCGGAATCGCGGTCTATGACGAGATCTGCGCCCAGGCCGCCATTCTGCTGGTCGCTGGCAACGTCGCGCAGCTCCGGCAGGGTGCTGAGCTTGTTCACGATGCGGGTGGACCAGTCATTCAGTTCGGTGGCATCGGCATCTTCGAGTGAGTACTGGTACTGCGTGCGGCTGACGCGGTCTTCCACGGTGATGTCCTGCACCGGCTGCATATAGAGCGTGATTCCACTCACGTCGGCCAATTTCGGCTGGAGCCTGCGGATGATGTCGCTGGCGGTTGCGCTGCGCCCATCCCGCGGCTTCAGGTTGATTTGAATGCGTCCGCTGTTCTGCGTGACGTTGGCGCCGTCATTTCCAATGAACGAGGAGAGACTCGCCACATCGGGATCTTCCAGGATTACCTGCGCCAGTTTCTGCTGCTGCGCCGCCATTTCCGGAAACGAGATGCTCTGCGCGGCTTCCGATATGCCGAGAATGACTCCCGTATCCTGCACCGGGAAGAACCCTTTGGGCACGATGATGTAAAGAGCGAGCGTAAGCAACAGCGCGCCAAGAGTTGCGAGCAGAGTCGCCGGCTGGTGCTTCAGAACAAACTTGAGCGTGCGGCCGTAGAAGGCAATCACGCGTTCATAGAAACGCTCCGATGCGTAGTAGAACCGGCCGTGCTTTGCCTGCTTGGGATTCTTGAGCAGGCGCGCCGACATCATCGGCGTGAGGGTGAGCGAGACCAGCGCGGAAATAATGATGGTGACCGCAAGGGTGACGGCGAACTCGCGGAAGAGCCGTCCCACGATGTCTCCCATGAACAGCAGCGGAATGAGAACAGCGATGAGAGAAACTGTAAGGGAGATGATGGTGAAGCCAATTTGTCCCGAGCCCATCAGAGCGGCTTCCAGCGGCGAGTGGCCTTGCTCGAGAAAGCGGTCGATGTTTTCGATCATGACGATGGCGTCGTCGACAACGAAGCCTGTCGAGATAGTGAGCGCCATGAGCGAGAGATTGTCGAGGCTGTAGCCGAGCAGGTACATCGCCGCAAATGTGCCGACGATGGAGAGCGGCACCGCGACGCTGGGAATGATCGTTGCGGAGAGATTGCGCAGGAAGAGAAAAATTACCATTACGACCAGCGCAACGGTGAGCATCAGTTCGAACTGCACATCTTTGACTGAGGCGCGGATGGTCTCAGTGCGGTCTGTGAGCAGCGTAACTTTCACCGAAGGCGGCAACGTGCCTTGAAGCTGCGGCAGCACCTTCTTCACGCGGTCCACAACGCTGATGATGTTGGCGCCGGGCTGGCGCTGAATGTTGACGATCACGGCCGGCAGCAGCTTGCCGTTGACTCCCATCCAAGCGGCCTGACGGGAATTTTCCGCGCCATCGATCACGCTTGCCACATCGCTGAGCCGCACTGGAGCGTTGTTGCGATAGCTGATGATGACGTTCTTGTACTGATCGCCCGAAAGCAGTTGGTCATTGCTGGCGATGGTGAACGCCTGGCGCCGATTTTCCAGAATGCCCTTGGCCTGATCGACGTTCGCCTGGCTTAGCGCCGTGCGCAGGTCTTCCAGACTTAGCCCGTAGGAAGCAAGTGCCGTAGGGTTGGCCTGAATGCGCACCGCCGGGCGTTGGCCTCCCGAGATGGAAACCAATCCCACGCCGCTGAGCTGCGAGATTTTCTGCGCCAAGGTTGTGTCGGCGAGATCTTCAACCCGAGTCAGTGGAAGGCTGTCTGACGTCAGTGCCAGAGTAATGATCGGCGCGTCCGCGGGATTCACCTTGCTGTAAATCGGCGGATTGGGCAGGTCACGTGGCAGAAACGTCGCGGCGGCGTTAATGGAGGCCTGTACTTCCTGTTCGGCAACATCAATATTTTCTTGCAAGTTGAACTGGAGCGTGATGATGGAGCTGCCAAACGAGCTGGTAGAGGTCATCTGGCTGAGCCCCGGTACTTGCCCGAACTGGCGCTCCATAGGCGCAGTGACGGAGGAAGCAATCACCTCAGGGCTCGCGCCCGGATAAAAGGTAGTGACTTCAATGGTGGGGTAGTCCACCTGCGGCAACGCCGAGACCGGCAACTGGAAGTAAGCAACAATGCCCACGAGCAGCACGCCGATCATCAGCAGCGAAGTCGCTACCGGACGAAGAATGAATATGCGGGATGGGCCGCCGTCTGCCATGAGAAGCTATTCGAGTGAAACGCTCCGGATCACTGGCCCTGCGTGTCTCCTGATTCGGATTCACCGCCGTTCCGGCCCGGCGCAGCACCACCGCGGATTTCTATTTTCGTTCCGGACTGAAGCTTGTCCTGTCCATCGGTCACAACCATCTCTCCTGGCTGAAGGCCTTTGGACACGGCGGTGAAATTTCCCGCGCTGAATGAAACCTGAACAGGGCGCATCTCCGCCGTCTTGTCGGGCCTCACGGTGTACACGTAAGTTCCTTGTGGTCCGCGCAGAATTGCCGCCGCCGGAACGACAGTGTTGTTTTTCCGGACCTCCAGCAGAAGATGCGCGTTCACAAACTGGTTGGGCCAGAGCGCGCGCTCGCTAT
Source organism: Terriglobales bacterium (assembly GCA_035280185.1). Classification (GTDB taxonomy): domain Bacteria; phylum Acidobacteriota; class Terriglobia; order Terriglobales; family Acidobacteriaceae; genus Angelobacter. The sequence continues at coordinate 1,565 of DATEGH010000244.1, read as the reverse complement.
TCTCAAAAATCGCTTTCAGCTTGCCGGTACCGGTCTGCGGATCAATCTGGTTGTCAATCGTCAGCAACTTACCGGTGGTGAGCTTGGTCTGGTCGTCGCGGCTGTAGGCATCGACGGTCAGCGGCCCTCTTCGCATTTGGTGGGCAACCTCGGCCAGATCGTCCTGGGGCAAAGTGAAGATCACGGCAATGGGGTGCAACTGCGTCAGCACCAGCAGGCCGTTAGGATCAGAGGCATGCACCATATTTCCAATATCCACCTGCCGCAGCCCGACGCGTCCGCTCACAGGAGCGGTAATCCGCGTGTACGCGAGATTTAGTTTTACGCTGTCAATGTTGGCCTGGTCCGCGCGCACGGCGCCTTCAAGTTGTCCCACCAGCGACCTCTGCGTGTCGAACTGCTGTTGCGGAATGATGCCCTGTTTATAAAGATCGTTGAAGCGCTGGAAGTTGAGCTGCGCGTCTTTGAGTGATGACTGGTCTTTGTAAAGAGTGGCTTCAGCTTGCGCGAGCTGGACCTGATAGGGGCGCGGATCAACCACGGCGAGAAGGTCGCCCTTTTGAACTTCCTGGCCTTCCTTGAAATGAATCTCAACTAATTGGCCGTCAAGCCGGCTCTTAACCACGACTGTGTTGAACGCTTCGACAGAGCCCAATCCCTGCAGGTAAATGGGCAGGTCTTTGACTTCGGCTTTTGCCACTGCTACCGGCATGACCTGCTCACCCATGCCGCGTCCGCCTCGGGACCCGCGGCTGCCGCGACCTGAAGCTGTGTCTTTGCTGGCTGCCTGAGGATTGGGTGAACTGCAACCCTGCAGGTTGAACGCGAAAAGAATCAGCAAGGCTATACAGCCGGTAAAAGCCAATTTATTTCCTGGGTGCGCGAGCATCATCTCCTCTGGCGGGAAGGCAAAGACACACTAATGTATCAGAGCGGTTCGTGCGCCGCTGGCCAATACTGTATTTGACGGCAAGTCTGATTTTTATGGCGTAGGGATTTGTAAATAAATGTTAACAAGGGAGTTGCGCGACGGCTGCTCTGGCAAGAGTGACTCCAAATCGCGTCGCGCTTTGGACATTATCGATTTGCGCGCTTTTTGGCCGCGAAACCTGCGCGGCCTCGTTGCTTGATTTCCTTGGCCAGTTTGCGCATGGAAGCCGGCGTGATAATTCGACCTTCGCCACGAGTAAGAGATGCCTCAGCCCTGTCCAATGCCAGCAGAATCTCAGCCCGCCTGCGCTCGCGCTCTTCCCAAATCGCCAACGCCTGGCGAACTGCGTCTTCGCGCGTGCTCAAACGGCCTGAAGCAATTGCCTGCCGGACCAAAGCTTCCTGGTCCGGAGTCAACTCAATGTTCATGGTTCAAAGCTAGCATGAGCTTTAGCGTAGCGAAATAGAAGTTCACTGGCTGATATTTCGGACTGTAGAGACCGCGTGAGAACTCCGCGAGGCTCTTTTGAAGCCCGGTTTGTTTGATTCTGTTTTCTCGCCCGACTACCGCAGAGCGAATAGCCGGGTCAGGTTGTAAGCCACTGAGGCCAAGGTGAACTCGATGTTGACTTTCC
>DATEGH010000243.1:0-11738 GCA_035280185.1 Terriglobales bacterium | reverse complement strand
TGCCATCGGGTGACCACGCGCTGTCGCCGATGCTGCGCGTCATGTACAGCTTTTCTATCGAAAGCGGCTGTACGTCGAAGTTTTCTTTGGCCGTGATCTGCGCCGGATCGGTGATGACTGTCGACGCTCTTGCCGGCTGGCCCTCCTGTGCTAGAGCACATGAACCCAGCAGTACAACTGAAGTAACAAGGAATTTAATATGCATCGGTTTCTATTTTGAATGAGGTCAATTCATGATTGTCGAGCTCAATCCGCGTTCATCCGCGCGAATCCGCGGGAGTGGTTCTCACGGCGTCGCGTTCTTATGAATCTCCACCGTGGACCAGGTCTTGTCCGCGGCGTGGCACAGATTTTCCAGCGGGCATTCGGCGCATTTTGGTTTGCGCGCTACGCAGAGCGCGCGGCCGTGATGGATGATCTGGTGGGAGAACTCGATCCACTTCTCCTGCGGAATCACCTTCATCAGGTCCTGCTCGATGTTCTTTGCGTCCTCTGAACGCGTGAGTTCCAGGCGACGCGAGATGCGGTGGACGTGCGTATCCACCACCACACCAACAGCTTTCTTGAACCAGGTTCCCAAAACCACATTGGCGGTTTTGCGGGCGACTCCGGGAAGAGTCAGCAGGTGCTCCATGTTGTCAGGAACTTTTCCGCCGAATTCTTCAACGATTCCTTGAGCTGCCCCGACCAACGATTTTGATTTGTTGCGGAAGAAACCAGTCGGCCGGATCTCGGGCTCAAGCTGTTCCGGCTTCAGTGCTGCCATGACTTGTGGTGTGGGATATTTCCGGAAAAGGTCAGGAGTCACCTTGTTTACGGTTGCATCAGTGCATTGGGCGGAAAGGATCGTTGCCACCAGCAGTTCCCACGCGCTCTTGTGATGCAAAGCGCAAGTCGCTTTAGGGTATCTCTCGTCCAGGCGTTTCAGGATCTCGCGAACCCGCTCCGGAGCGGTCGGATTGTAAGCCTTCTTTGAAGCAGAAGGAGCCTTGCGAACAGGCGCTTTCTTTAGCTTGGCTGGCGATTGTACGGCAGGCATGGCAGAACCAAATGTAAGGCACTGGGCTTACAATCTTCAATAGCACTCACAAAGGATTTGCAATGGCTTCCGGAACCAAACCTGAAATCAGCCCGACCACACAGGAACTTCATGCCGTACCGCTGACCATTGACGGGTCATCAGTTCTGCACCAGATGTTTCATTTCCGCTGGGCAGCCTGGCGGAAGCTAAAGGCAACCGAGCAGCACGAAGTTCTGGCGGAGGCCGGCGCCGCCCTGCTCAAACTGGAGCAGCACGTATCAGGCCAGAGCGCGCTTTTTTCCATGTTCGGGCACAAGGCCGATCTCATGCTGGTGCACTTCCGGAATTCCTTCGACCATCTGAAGCACGCTGAGCTTGATATCGCCCGGTTGCGACTGAATGATTTCCTGGAGCAGACAACGTCTTATGTTTCGGTGGTCGAACTCGGGCTCTACGAATCTTCCGTGAAACTCTATCGCTCACTGCGGGAGAAGGGAATTGCTCCGCATTCGCCGGAGTGGGATTCCGCCGTTGAAGACACCATGAACCGGCAAACGGAAGCCATGCGGCCACGGCTGTTCCCGCAGATTCCGCCATCACGCTATATCTGCTTTTACCCCATGGATCGCCGCCGCGGCGACGAATACAACTGGTACAGTCTGCCAATCGAAGAACGGCAGCGCCAGATGGAAGAGCATGGGCTCGTAGGCCGCCGCTACGCCGGAACCGTAAAGCAGATTATTACCGGGTCTATTGGGTTTGACGATTGGGAGTGGGGCGTGGACCTGTTTGCCGATGACCCGCTGATCTTCAAGAAGCTGATTTACGAGATGCGCTTTGATGAAGTAAGTGCCGTGTATGCGCTCTTCGGCAAATTTTATGTCGGCATCCACGTTCCAGCAGGAAAGCTGGAAGAGCTTTTCAGCGGCAAGCTGCCCGGTTGACGTTTGCGCCGCCGCATCATTAGTCTGAGGTCATGGTCAAAACAGTCCAGCCGGGACAGGTATGGCGCGACGATGCGAGCGGCTCAAATTTCCTGGTCACCAAGGTTTACAGCGAACTCTTCAGCCAGTACGCCATGCTCCGGCCGGCCAACGTGAGCGCTCCGAGCGCCGACACCATTCGCATAAAAGTGACAAAGCTTGAAGGCGGCATGACTCTTCCCGGCTACACCTTTACCCAGGAAGCCCAGGAATTCTAATTCTCGCGAATGCTAGAAAAGCTCATTGCTGCGCTGGCGAATTTCATTATCGCTATCATCTCTGGCGCGGGCTATTTCGGCGTTCTGGTGCTGATGGCAGTTGAGTCGGCATGTATTCCGCTTCCTTCCGAAATCATCATGCCCTTTGCCGGCTATTTGGCTTACAAGGGGCAATTCAGTTTGTATTGGGCCGCGACGGCAGGCGCTCTCGGCTGCAATATGGGATCGCTGATTGCGTATGAAATCGGCCACTACGGTGGAAGACCACTGGTTGAGCGATACGGATCATACCTTCTGATCAACCGCCACGATCTTGAACTGGCAGATCGCTTTTTTCTGAAGTTTGGCTCCGCCGCGGTTTTCATTGCGCGCTTGCTGCCGGTTGTCCGGACTTTCATTGCTCTTCCAGCGGGGATTGCGCGCATGCCACGGCTGCGCTTTCATCTCTACACGTTTGCTGGTTCTTGGCCTTGGTGCTTCATGCTGGCCTGGGTGGGCATGAAGCTGGGTGAGCATTGGGAGAGCGATCCGCGGCTGAAGCAGTGGATGCACCGGCTGGATCTGTTGATTATTCTGCTGATTGTTGCCGCAGTGGTATGGTTCCTGCGCTCGCACTGGAAGAACCGGATGCGCGTTTCCGCGTCAACGTGATGATGTGAGTGGTTTACAAGCGCGTTGCGGTGCGAGAAGATATTAAGTTTGCACCAGCACATCAATCCCAACCGTAGCAATCCACAAAAGGATGGTTCAGTTTAATGGCGCCAAAGTCCTCGACTGATTCCGGCAAGGCGACGCAAATCGCGCCCGCAAAGGGCAAGCTGGGCGTGATGATCCCCGGCATGGGCGCGGTGGCAACAACGTTTATGGCAGGCGTGGAAGCAGTGCGCAAAGGAATCGCCGAGCCCATCGGCTCCTTGACACAGATGGGCACGATTCGTCTGGGCAAGAGGACTGAAGGCCGCTCACCGAAGATCAAAGACTTTTTGCCGCTGGCGGGACTGAATGACATCGTTTTCACCGGCTGGGACCTTTTTGAAGACGATGCCTACGAATCGGCGATGCATGCCGCAGTGCTGGAAAAAGACCTGCTCAACCAGATCAAGCCGTTCCTCAGCTCCATTCAACCGCGAAAGGCGGTGTTCGACCGCAATTACGTCAAGAAGCTCGATGGCAAGCACGTGAAAAAAGGGAAGAACAAGCGTGATTTGGCCGAGCAGTTGCGCGACGACATCAAACAATTCAAGAAGAGCTCTGGGGCCGATCGCCTGGTGATGATCTGGTGCGGATCCACGGAGATTTTCCTGACGCACACTGAAGTGCATTCGTCGGTGAAGGCCTTCGAGCGCGGCCTCGAGAAGAGTGACGAGAACATCGCGCCCTCGATGATCTACGCCTACGCCGCGCTGAGCGAAGGGGTGCCGTTTGCCAATGGCGCGCCCAACCTGACCGTGGATATCCCGGTGATGATGGAGCTCTCGCGCAAGAACAACGCTCCCATTGCCGGCAAGGATTTCAAAACCGGGCAGACACTGATGAAAACGATTCTTGCTCCGGGCTTCAAGGCGCGCATGCTGGGACTGAACGGCTGGTTTTCGACGAATATTCTCGGCAATCGTGACGGCGAGGTGCTGGACGATCCTGGTTCGTTCAAGACCAAGGAAGAATCGAAGCTCTCCGTCCTCGAGCAAATCCTTCAACCGGGGCTGTATCCCAAGCTTTACAAGGACTTCTATCACAAGGTCCGCATCAACTATTACCCGCCGCGTGGCGACAACAAAGAGGGCTGGGACAACATTGATATCTTCGGCTGGCTCGGCTATCCCATGCAGATCAAGATTGACTTCCTCTGCCGCGACTCGATCCTCGCCGCGCCCATCGCGCTTGATCTGGTGCTGTTTCTTGACCTCGCACAACGCAGCGAAGAGTTGCGCGGACTGGGAATCCAGGAGTGGCTCAGCTTCTATTTGAAATCTCCGATGACTGCGCCCGGTCTGTACCCCGAGCACGATCTTTTTATTCAGCTCATGAAGCTGAAGAACACACTGCGTCACCTCCGAGGTGAGTCCCTTATTACTCACTTAGGCCTTGAATATTACGATTGAGAGAACGCTGCTCTCACCCGCGGCATCTCACAGTTGTATGAAATGGGGCGTGCTGGCGGGTATCTGCGGGCTGCTGCTTGGCTGTGCTATCGTGCAGGCCTCCGATGGCGTGTTCCAGGGCAAGATCGTAGATCCTCCAACCGCCGAGCCGCACCGCGAGGGGTGGATTTTTGTCCAGGGGCGCAACCACATGCTGCGCCGCGTTGAGGTTGCTCATGCAGAAATCGTTTTTGGCGACCAGATTCCCGTGAGCCAAAGGCGCAAGTGCAAGATGGATTGCCTTGCTGCCGGCCAGCAGATCAGGGTTACGGCCGAGCAGGATTCCTCGGGTGAGTGGCGCGCGAAACGTGTGGAGATTCTTCAGCTTACGACGAATCGGACATCGCTGGAGCCCGCTCAAACAAAGCAACGCTCTGCGCCAACCCCAACGTGAGTGGTTCACGTGCCGGGACCTTTACCATTCTTAACCGGCTGCCGTGAATTTCTGGATGGCCGCGACACCATTGAGCTGCATCCAATTCCTACACGGAAATCTGCAAAGGCAACAGTATGTCCTGGCGCTATAATGTACTTATCCGAATGCTTCAGGGCGCGTGAAGAGTAGGAGTGTGCCTATGAAAATCCGAGCTTCCATGCTCTCGTTAATTTTGGCTTTGACCCTGCCGTTGGCGGTGTTCGCTCAACAGGAGCAATCCACGGCCAAGAGTCCGGACCAGACACAGGCGCAGCCTGCAAGCGACCAGACGCAGAGCCAGCCGTCGTCCGATCAGGCGCAAGCGCCCGCAACCACCGCTCAGGACAGCGATGCCGCCCAAACGTCAGACAGTGACAAGGACAAGGACAAGGACAAAGATAAAAAAGACAAGAAGATCAAGAATGGCAGCAAGAACGATGTTGACGCCATTGGCAACCGCAAAGTAGGCGGCTGGGACTGGTACTCCACGGAAAAAGAGATTCGGATGGGCAAAGAATACGCTCAGCAGATTGAGCAGAGCATGAAGCTCATCCAGGACCCGGTGGTCACTGAATACGTCAACCGTATCGGCCAGAACCTGGTGCGCAACTCCGATGCCAAGGTGCCGTTCACGATTAAGGTCGTAGATTCCGACGAAATCAATGCCATGGCGCTGCCCGGCGGTTTCTTCTATGTCAATTCAGGTCTGATTCTGGCTGCGGATGATGAAGCCGAACTCGCCGGCGTGATGGCGCACGAGATTGCCCACGTTTGCGCGCGTCATGCGACGCGGCAGATGACCCGCGCCCAGTTCGCGAACTTCATGAGCCTGCCGCTGATCTTCGTAGGCGGAGGCATCGGTTATGCCGCCCGCCAGGCTGCTGGAATCGGTTTGCCGCTCACGTTTCTGCATTTCTCGCGCGGCTTCGAGGCTGAGGCGGACTATCTGGGCGTGCAATACATGTACAAGGCCGGCTACGATCCCAACGAGTTTGTGAACTTCTTTGAAAAGATCCAGGCGCAGGAGAAGAAGAGGCCGGGATCTCTGGCAAAGGCATTCGCAACTCATCCGCAGACTCCGGACCGCATCCAGAAGACCCAGGAAGAGATCGCAACTATCCTTCCTGCGCGCGACCAGTACATTGAAACCACGTCAGAATTCAACGACGTGAAGGCGCGGCTGGCATCTATTGAAAACCGCCACAAAGTGGACGACCAGAATCCTGATAAGCCGACCTTGCGCCGAACGGCGAATACGTCAAAGGACGGTAATCAGAAAGGCGACGACCGTCCGACGTTGCACCGGCGCGATCAATAGAAATTGTTTCAAGTAACCGAAAAGCGGCCCGTTGTGGTCGCTTTTCTATTTGCCGCGCTCCGGCGGCGAATCAGGTTTCACGTATTGGACTTTCCCCAGAACCACAGCTTCTCTTGCTCCGGTTGCGGACGGAATGTTGCCCGGCCTTTTGTGCCAGGTTTCGTAGGCAAGCACGGCGAACGCTACTGCTTCTTTGGCCTGGCTGGGCAGGCCAAAGTCATCGGTTGGCTTGAGTTCCAATCCTAGAGGCTCCAGTCGTTGGCGCAACATTTTCATGAGAGTGTGGTTTTGAGCTCCTCCGCCGGAAACAATGTACTCGGAGAAGCGGCCGCGGGGCAGCACAAATCGGGAAATCGCACCGGCAACGGATTCCGCGGTCAGCGCTGTCGCGGTGGCGATTACATCCGGAGTAGAAGCCCTGCCACAGCGGCGAAGGAATTGTTTCGCAAATTCCCGTCCAAATTCTTCGCGACCGGCAGTCTTCGGCGGCCGTTTACGAAAGTACGGAAGGCGCAGAGATTCTTCAAGCATCGCTTCAAGTATGTTGCCTCGGGCTGCAACGGACCCGTTGCGGTCGTAGGATTTCGCGATGCGCATCTGCATGAGCTGATCCATCACCATGTTTCCCGGACCGGTATCGAAAGCCAGAACATCTTCAGGGCGAGCGCCTGCGGGGATTGCCGTCAGATTGCCGATTCCGCCAAGGTTCTGGACGATTCGTCCGACACCCTGATCCCTAAACAGCGCGTAATCAAGAAATGGGACAAGCGGAGCACCCTTACCTCCCGCTGCCATATCGGCCGGGCGGAAATCGGATATCACCGGAACCTTCAGCCGTTCTGCTATAACTGCGGCTTCCCCGGTTTGCCACGTACAGGCAATCTTTCGTCCGAGGTAGCTTGAAGGTTCTGCCTGGTGATAGATGGTCTGGGCATGGCAGCCAATCAGTTCCAGCTTGTTTTCAAGCGCCGCTTTTTGCGTGCGCTGCACAGCTTCGGCATAAAGCTCGCCAAGGAGAAAGTTCAGGCGCGAGAGTTCAGCCACGCTGATCCGTTGCGCGTTCATGGCCCGGAGAACAGTCTCGCGCACCGCTTTGGGATACGGCGTGTGCTGGTGGCGGAGTAGTTCATAGCTCAGCTTCGAGCCTTCGCCCGTGAGCCGCACCACGGCGACATCAATGCCGTCGGCTGAGGTGCCGCTCATCACGCCGGCAACAATCAAGCGTTGCGCTCCGCCGTGGCACGGATCAGGCGATCGTCAATTTGCGGAGCCGCGACCGTTTTCGAGAACTCCTGAACCAGTTCCTTCAGCTTTGTGATGGCGCGGTCATTGGGCTCGCGCGGGAATCCGCGCAACTCCGGCGAGCGTTTTTTGAGAGTTAGTACGCGCCGCGCTGCCTGCAGCACATGCGCGGCAAAGCCGCGGTCGCGTTCCGCTTCGCGCAGCACGGCTTCAAATCCTCGCCACACGAGTTCCTGGTTATGGCAGATCAGAAACATATCGGCGCCGGCCCGCAGCGTTTCGACCGCCACTTCTTCAATCGGACCAGCAGCCAGCACGCCGCCCATCTCCAGATCGTCAGAGATAATGAGATTGCGGAAACCGATCTTGTCACGCAGTATGTCTTTCATCCATTTCTGTGAAAGCGACGCCGGCAGATTGTTCTTTGTCACTTCGGGATAGGCCGCATGAGCGACCATCACAAACGGAATCTGGCGGTGCAGCTTGCGGTAGGGAAGCAGGTCTTCATCCCAGAGCCGTTTCCAAGGTTTCTGGATTGAAGGCAACTCGTGATGCGTGTCCAAATTGGCTTCGCCGAGGCCGGGGAAATGCTTGCCGCAGCCTAGTACGTGCGCGGTCTTGAGTCCTTTGAGGCACTCGCGCGCGTACGCGACCACATCTTCCGGATTTGACGACGCGGTGCGCGACGTAAGGACGGACCGCGACTGCTGCAGGCCGAGATCGAATACGGGCGTGAAGTCCGTGTTGAAACTCAGAGCGCGAGCTTCGAGACCGAGAATGTTGCCATGCATCCGCCACAGCTTCGGTTCGCCGGTGCGGAACACATCTTCCACGGCCGGTGCGGGCGCGATGACCTTTTTCAGCCGGTCCACGGTGCCGCCTTCGAGATCAACGCAGAGAAACATCGGCACGGGCGTGATGGCCTGCGAGTCTCGGAGCAGGCGCCAGGTTTGTTGCGGCGTTTCGATGTTGCGAGCGAACAGGATCACTCCGCCCGGCTGCATGGTGCTGAGTGTGGTGCGCAGCCTGGCATCAACCTCAAGGCCGTCGAAACCAAAAATCAATAGTTGGCCGACCTGTCGCCGCAGATCGAGCGAGCTCTTCTTTGTCATGTGTTTCCGATTATACGAAGGCTATACTTGTCGGTCACTCAATCTCATCTGCGGAGAACCTCATGGCCACGACGAACCGCCAGTTCCGCCTTGCCGCGCGCCCGAGCGGGCTTCCCAAATCTTCTGACTGGAAACTGACCGAAGAACCGGTGCGCGATCCCGGAGCGAGCGAGGTAGTGGTGAAGATCCTGTATCTGTCGCTCGATCCGGCTATGCGCGGATGGATGAATGAAGGCCGCTCCTATATCGAGCCGGTGAAGATCGGCGACGTGATGCGCGCCGGCGCTGCGGGCCGCGTGATTGCCTCCAATAATCCGTCATTCGCTGTGGGCGACCATGTGACCGGAATGCTCGGGATCCAGGAGTACGCGATCTCGAATGGCAAAGGCCTTACCAAGGTGGATCCCAAGGTGTTCCCTCTTCCGGTCTATCTGGGAACGCTGGGAATTACCGGATTGACTGCTTACTTTGGCTTGCTGGAGGTGGGACAGCTCAAGGCAGGGGATACCGTGGTGATCTCCGGCGCCGCAGGCGCCACCGGAATGGTTGCCGGCCAGATTGCGAAGCTGAAAGGATGCCGCGCAGTGGGAATTGCCGGAGGGCCGCAAAAATGCGCGTATGTCACAGGTGAGCTCGGCTTTGACGCCTGCATTGACTACAAGCACGAGAATGTGGCGCAGGCGCTCCGGCAGCATTGCCCGCAGGGAATTAACGTGTACTTCGACAACGTGGGCGGCGAAATTCTCGATGCCGCGCTGCTTAACCTGGCGCGAGGCGCACGCGTGGTGCTCTGCGGGGCCATCTCACAGTACAACACCACTACAGGAATCAAAGGTCCTTCCAACTACCTTTCCCTTCTGGTGAACAGCGCCCGAATGGAAGGCTTCATTGTCTTCAACTATATGGCTCGATATCCCGAAGCAGCGTGCGAAATGGCAGGATGGATCGGCCAGGGCAAGCTGAAATCGCGCGAGCAGGTTGTGGAGGGCTTTGAGAATTTTCCTGAAGCTCTGCTCAAGCTCTTTCGTGGAGAGAACACGGGCAAGCTGGTGCTGAAAGTGGAAGATTCCTAAAAGACACTAACCGCAAAGAGCGCAAAGTACGCAACGAAAGATTCGAGCAATCGAAACACAAAGTCTCGCGGTACGCTTTCGAAACAGGCCAAGTCACCTGTTTTGGATTGCCTCATTTCCATTTCTTGCGCTCTTCGCGTACTTTGCGGTGAACTAAATCTGTCTTTTTAATTCCCACAACAAATTCAGCGCGTCCATCGGAGTCAGGTTGTTAACATCGGCTTCGCGCAGGCGGTCCACAATCTTCTGTGAGAGCGGCGTGAACATGGTCAACTGCATTTCGGCTTGCGGCTCGCGCGCTCCGGGAGAAAGGTGCTCGGTGGCCTGCTGCTCCGCGCTCTCGTGCTCGTGCAGAACCTCTCTTGCCCGGCCGATCACCTGCGGCGGAAGTCCCGCCAGCTTTGCCACTTCGATTCCGTAACTGCGGTCTGCGGGGCCCGGTTCCACCTTGCGCAGGAAGACAATTCCGCCAGTGTTTTCTTTCACCGAGACATGGAAGTTCTTTACGCCGTCCAGGCGGTCGAGCTCGGTGAGTTCATGGTAGTGAGTGGCGAACAGCGTCTTGGCCCGGCTGGTGGAGTGAATATATTCGATCACCGCCCATGCAATTGCCAGTCCGTCATAAGTCGCGGTACCGCGGCCAATTTCGTCCAGCAGAATTAAGGATCGAGGCGTGGCAGTGTTGAGGATGGCCGCCGTCTCAGTCATCTCAACCATAAAGGTGGAGCGCCCGCGAGCCAGATTGTCGCTGGCTCCGATGCGCGTGAAGATCCGATCTGTCACCGGCAAGCGCGCGGAACGCGCCGGTACAAAACCGCCCATCTGGGCCATCAGCACGATCAAAGCGGTTTGACGAAGGTAAGTTGATTTGCCGCCCATATTGGGGCCAGTGATGAGCAGAATCGAGTGAGTGCCGGAGTTGAGATAAAGATCATTGGGAACGAAACGATCGGTCGAGCCGGTAAGCTCTCCCAGCTCCAGCACAGGATGACGGCTTTCAATGATTTCGAATTCAGAAGCATCTGACTCGTGAAGCTGCGGACGGCAATAACCGCGATTTTGCGCGATGAAAGCCAGAGAAGCGAGCACGTCAACTTCCGCCAGAGCCAATGAGGTCTGCCGGATCCGCCGCGCTTCAGCGGCGACCGCAGCACGCAGTTCAGCAAAGAGCCCGCGCTCGATGTCTACGATCTTCTCCTGCGCATCGAGAACCTTGGCTTCATATTCCTTGAGTTCCGGCGTGGTGAAACGCTCAGCATTCACCAATGTCTGCTTGCGTTCATAATCGCGCGGCGCAAGGTGGAGGTTGGCCTTACTGATCTCGATGTAATAGCCAAAGACAGAATTGAATTTGACTTTGAGTGACGCAATGCCGGTGCGTTTGCGCTCACGTTCTTCGATTTCGGCGATGTACTGCTTCGAGTTGCGGCTGAGATGACGCAGTTCATCCAGTTCGCCGTCTACCTCAGGTTGGATTACGCCGCCATCGTTCAGCGTAAGCGGCGGTTCGGGAACGATGGTCTTCTCGATCCGCTCGCGCAGATCGGCCAATTCGTCCAGGAGTCCGTGCAGCTCCTGAAGGCGCGCGGAACGCAAGCGGCTGAGGGCTGCGCGAATTTGCGGTGTGCGGTTCAGCGAAGCGCAGAGCGCCAGCACGTCGCGAGGATTGGCCGTCTCCAGGGTCACGCGGCTCAGCAGGCGCTCCATGTCGAGCATGCCATCAAGCGCGCGCCGCAATTCTTCGCGCGCGACGAACTCCTTCACTCCGGCTTCCACCGCATCCAGCCGCTGATTGATTTCTGCGCTGTCGATCGATGGCCGCAGCATCCAGGCGCGCAGTAAGCGCTTGCCCATGGGGGTGAGGGTGGCGTCAAGCGCGCGAAACAGTGTGACCTCGGTGCCTGCGCTGGCAAAAAGGGGTTCGATCAGTTCGAGATTGCGCACCGTGACCGCATCCAGCACCAGATATTCCTGGCGGTCGTAAACACCGATGCGGTCCACGTGCTGGAGCGTCACTTTTTGCGTGCTGCGGACGTAGTGCAAAATGGCTCCGGCAGCCGTGGCAGCAGCGGGCTTGCCCTGCAAGCCAAAACCTTCCAGAGAAATCACCCCAAGCTGGTTTTCCAGCAGCGGCACGGCGTAATCGGAGGAGAAGACCCAGTCCTCGAGCGGCGTCTCGGTAAAGCGTGCCCGCTCGCTCGGTTCCTGCAGCACC
>DATEGH010000242.1:0-47407 GCA_035280185.1 Terriglobales bacterium | reverse complement strand
CCCTTCGTATGTCTTCACCGACTCGAGGTTCATCATGTGCCGCATCACGGGGTAGTCGTCGGCAATGCCGTTGCCGCCCAGGATGTCGCGCGCTTTGCGGGCGCATTCCAGCGCCATCCAAACGTTGTTGCGCTTAGCCATGGAGATGTGCTGGTGCTGGACCTTCCCGGCATCTTTCAGCCGCCCCACTTGCAGGGCCAGCAGTTGCGCCTTGGTGATCTCGCTCACCATCCAGACGAGCTTCTCCTGCACAAGCTGATGAGATGCAATCGGCTGCTCACGGAATTGCTTGCGCACTTTGGAATATTGCAACGCCGTGTCATAGCAGGACATTGCCGCGCCAAGCGCGCCCCAAGCAATGCCATAGCGGGCCTGGTTCAGGCACATCAATGGCGACTTGAGACCTCCGGAGCCGGGCAGAAGGTTCTCCGCCGGGATATGGACGTCTTGCAGCGATAAGCCGGACGTAACCGACGCCCGGAGCGACCACTTGCCGTGGACGTCGTCAGCCTTGAAGCCGGGCCGGTCGGTTTCCACCAGGAAGCCGCGAATGCGGTTGTCTTCGTCTTCGAGCTTGGCCCAGATCACGGCAACATCGGCAATGCTGCCGGAGGTAATCCACATCTTCTCGCCGTTCAGGACGTACTCGTTTCCGGACTTTTTTGCGCGGGTCCGCATGCCGCTGGGATTGGATCCGAAATCCGGTTCGGTCAGTCCGAAGCAGCCGATCTTCTCACCGCGCGCCATGGCCGGAAGCCATTTGTCTTTTTGCGCATCGCTGCCGAAGGCATAAATGGGATACATCACCAAAGCGGACTGCACACTCACGAACGAGCGGACGCCGCTATCGCCGCGCTCCAACTCCTGCATCACCAAGCCGTACTCCACGTTGCCCATGCCAGCGCATCCGTAACCCTTGAGATTGGCGCCGAAGAAACCGAGATCGGCCATGGGCTTGACCAACTCGCGCGGGAAGCGCCCCTCGCGGTTGCACTGCTCGATGATCGGAACCAGGTTCTCTTCGATGAAGCGACGCGCCGTATCACGCACCAGGCGCTCATCGTCGCTCAGGAGTGAATCGAACTCGATAAAGTCCACTCCCTTGAACTTGAAAACAGGCATACAGAGACTCTTCCTTATGAGACCGGGATTATGGAGCGGCAGGAAATAACGGAGGGGACTGCCAGCTCGAGCCAAACGTACCAACCTAGCAGGGGGCGGGAATCAGGTCAATTCACAAGGCAAGGAACGTCAGACAGCAAGGCTCTGCTCTCTTGCCGCCGATAGCGGCGCTGTGATTTCCTCCAATTCCCTCCGCTCGGCTTTTACCCCGATACTAGCTTCAACAGCCGCTGCCACGATCATGAGCGCCGCTCCGGCCAAGTAGCCCCAAAACAGTGCCGTGCGGGAGCCGGTCTGGATTAGCAGGCCAAAGACGAAGGGCGCAGCCACGCCACCCACAAGTGTTCCGCAGGCGTAGAAGACGGCGATGGCCAGTCCTCGCACTTCGAGCGGAAAAATCTCGCTCACGGTGAGATAAGCAGAGCTGGCTGCGGCAGAAGCAACAAAGAAGATGATCGTCCAACAGATCGCCTGGGTAGTTGCTGTGAGCAGGCCCTGCTGAAACAACCAGCCACTGATCGCCAGCAGGACTCCGGAGAGCGCGTAAGTAATGCTGATCATCTGCTTGCGTCCAATGGTGTCAAACCAGTGCCCCAGCACCAGCGGGCCAATGAAGTTGCCGATGGCCAACGGAAACAGGTAGAGCCCGACCTCTTGCGCCGGCAGTTCATAGAACTTCACCAGCACCAGCGCATAGGTGAAGAAGATGGCGTTATAGAAAAACGCCTGCGACGCCATCAGAGCGAGTCCGAGTAGCGAGCGCCGGCGATGCTGATAAAAAATGGCATGCCACATCTCGCGCAGAGGGGTGTGCTTCCTCGGATAGATGCGAATGCGGCTTCGCGGCGGAGGAAGCGTGTGGGCCATGATGCGCTTCTCGATGTCCGCTACGACGCGTTCCGCCTCCGCTTCGCGATCGTGGATCATCAGCCAGCGCGGGCTCTCCGGAATGGCATGGCGCAGAAAGATGATGATCACGCCAAGCACCGCGCCAATACCGAAGGCCAGCCGCCAGCCGATGCTGATGGGAAGCAGGCCAGTATCCAGCAGCCCCACCGTAGCAGCGGCTCCAACAGCGGCGCCAATCCAGAAGCTGCCGTTGATGATCAGATCAACGCGGCCACGCACGCGCGCGGGGATGAGCTCATCAATAGCGGAATTGATGGCCGAGTATTCGCCGCCAATGCCTGCACCAGTGAGCGCGCGAAAGAGCGCATAGGAAAAGAAGTTCCATGAGAGTGCGGTCAGCGCAGTTGCGGTGAGGTACAGGAGAAGCGTAATGGTGAAAAGTTTCTTGCGGCCGAGGCGATCCGTGGCGTAGCCAAATCCGAGCGCGCCGATGACCGCGCCCAGCAGATAAAAGGTTGCGGTTGCGCCCACCTGGGCATCGCTCAACCCGAGAGCATCAGGCCGCTTGAGCACCGCGCCAAGCGCTCCAGCCAGAGTTACTTCAAGCCCGTCCAGGACCCAGGTGATCCCCAGCGCTATTACCACGAGCCAGTGAAAACGGCTCCATGGCAGGCGGTCCAGGCGCGCCGGAATCTCGCTTTCGATCACGCGAGGCATTGGGAAAAGGATGGAAGGACGATCAGAGAAGGATGTCCTCTGTTCTGGCGCAACCTGGACGTAAACAGAAAAGGCCGCTGGACGCGCGGCCTGTTCTGAGCTAAGAGCTAAAGGCTAATGGCTAAGTGCTGCTCTCACTGCATCTCGATTTTCTGCACCGTCATGGAGTCGCCCTTCACGGTACCTGTGACGTTGACTCTGAAATCCTTGGTCTTCTTAGAGTTGGCTATAAACGCCTTGGCCTGCGCGCTGCCGGCTTTATCGAATTTCACGACTTTATTGTCGGAGGTCAGAACGCCGTAGCCGCTTTTTTCGCAATCCGGCATCTGCAGGCAGTCTTTATCGTGCTTTGCGCCGAAGCCCGGCTTGCTGCCGTCTTCCTTGGCGCACGACAGATCCACCAAATAGCCTTTGACGGTGCTCTCAGCGGCAAAAGCAGTGAGCGAGAACGCAGCAACCAGAACAAGCAGAAGTTTTCTCATCATGTCCCTCGTAAATTGTGAATTGCTCTATATTGATTGTCGCCTGAGCCGGCGGTTACAGTCCAGCGCTGGAATTCGTGTAAAATAAGGCTTGCTGCTGGTGGGATTGCAGGCTACTGCTCCTTTTAAGAGGTTTCCTCCGAATCCGCAGCGTACCCTGACAGGAGAATATCAGTACCATGGCCAAGGTCGCCAAAACGGCAGATCGCAAGAAAATGATGGACACCACCAAGAGCACGGATTGCCCCAAGTGTGGCAAGCCGACCCGCATCGTAAAGCGTGTGAAGGACCGCGAGCGTAACGTCCCCGGCGGCGTCTTTATTTCCTGCTCCGGCTGCGAGTTCTTCGAGAAGCTGTAGCAACTACTGAGGGCGGGCCGATTCCGGGGCTCGCCGCATCGACGTCCTCCCCGACACTCTGATCTGCGTTAATCGGCAGTCAGGTTCCGATCACCCGATCTCCCGATGGTCCGATCACCCGATCTTACCCTGTTCTATAATCAAAGGTTGCTCTAACCAGCCGAAGCACACCTGTGGAAGGGACCCATGCCAACTGATGTAGTCATGCCCCAGATGGGCGAGTCAATCTTTGAAGGCACGATCACCAAATGGCTGAAGAAGCCCGGCGACAAGATCCAGCGCGACGAGCCGCTATTTGAAATCTCCACTGACAAGGTGGACGCGGAAATTCCCGCCCCGGCCAGCGGCGTGCTCAAGGAAATCAAAGTTCAGCCCGGTGCTACCGTGCAGGTGAATACTGTGGTGGGCGTAATCGATGCCGATGGCGCGGGAGCATCCACCAGCGCGCCGGCAAAACCGGCACAGCCTGCTGCTGCTCCTGCTTCGAGCGCGCCTGCGCAGTCAGCACCGGCGGCATCCGCCCAGCCAGCCCAGCAGCAGCCGGCTGCACAAGCATCGGTAGGGGCTTCAGGAAATGGCGGAGGCGGAGGCGCAGCGACGGACGTAGTGATGCCGCAGATGGGCGAATCCATCTTTGAAGGCACCATCACTAAGTGGCTGAAAAAACCCGGCGACAAGGTACAGCGCGATGAGCCGCTGTTCGAGATCTCAACCGACAAAGTCGACGCCGAAATTCCTGCTCCGGCAAGCGGAGTCCTGCGTGACATCAAAGTTAAAGAAGGCACCACGGTCCAGGTCAACACAGTGGTTGCGACCATCGGCGGCGCAGGCGCGCCCGCACAAGCAGCTCCGGCACAGCCCGCGCAGAAACCTCCTGCCGCAGCGCAACCAACAGCGCCCACGCCGCAGGCTCCGCAGCAGGCCGCCCCTCAACCCCATCGCGAGCAGGTCATCAGTTTTCCATCCGGCGAGCGCGGACGCGAAGAAGTCCGCTCGTCACCGCTGGTGCGCCGCATGGCGCGCGAAAACAATGTTGATCTCACAAAGGTCCCGGGAACAGGACTGGGCGGCCGCATCAGCAAGACCGATATCCAGAACTTCATCCAGCAGCACGGACCCGGCGCGCAAGCTCCTATGTATGCGCCCACGCCTGTTGCCGCGCCCGCAGCGCCCGCGCAACGGGCCCCAGCTCCGGCACTGCCGCAGGTCCCCGGCGAAGCCGTGCCTATGACGCCGATGCGCAAGAAGATCGCCGAGCGCATGGTGGAATCGAAACACACCAGCGCGCACGTACACACGGTGTTCAAAGTGGACATGACGCGCATCGTCCGCCTGCGCGAAAAAATGCGCAAGCAGTGGGAGGCGCGGCATGGCGTCAAGCTGACCTACATGCCGTTTATCGCTAAGGCCCTGATGCACGGCATTCGCACCAAGCCGGTGGTGAACTCGTCAGTCGTGGGCGACGCAATCCAGTACCACAAGAACGTCAACATTGGAATTGCCGTGGCGCTGGAATGGGGACTGATTGTGCCGGTGGTAAAAGGCGCGGAAAACCTGAGCTTTGTGGGCTTGCAGCGCGCCATCACTGATGTGGGCGAGCGCGCCCGCGCCAAGAAGCTGGTACCCGACGAAGTGCAGGGCGGGACCGTCACCATTACCAATCCGGGAATCTACGGCCCGCAGTTCGGCACGCCCATCATTCTTCAGCCACAGGTAGCAATCCTGGGCATGGGCGGCATCTTCAAAGAACCGGTGGTCATAACCGATGCCGATGGGAACGATTCCATCGCTGTACGACACATTATTCGTCTGGTGCTGGGCTATGACCATCGCATCATCGATGGCGCCGATGCCGACCAGTTCATGGTGGCGGTGAGAGACTACCTGGAAAATTTCAACGAAGATATTGGGTGACGGGCACTCGCCCTTCGCCAAGAGGCGAAAGGGTGGTCACCCAATGACCTACCGTGTCCCGCCAGACATGCGATATTGAATCGTAAAGGTTCTTTATGAAAGCGATATGATCGCCAGGCAATGAAAGCACTGCGATTCCTTTTTGGCACTTCTCTATCCAAGTGCTGCAAAACTAGAACGCTCTTAGTTCGCAGCAGGGAGGGCGGCTTTGTCACTCAAAACTGCTTAAGATGTGGGACGCCTGAGTATGTGCCACAAGCAGACCTTCCGATCCTTGCCTGTGACTGTTGTGGAAGCACTTTGAAGACCGGCAAAGACTCCCGCAGCAGCTATTTCTATACATGCCAAAAATGCGATCGTTCATGGACGCTGGGAGAACACTTGCCAGATTGGTCCGAACTATTCTCGTACCATGGGATTGCTGCTCACGGAGACGACCTTAGAAAATAGTCAGCAACATACTTCTACTTCCTACCGAGATTACTGCGCGCATTTGGCGAACTTGCGGCTACCAGCACTCTTCCGTATCGTAACCTCATGGCCGAATCAGGTGTTGTGCTTTCGCTGGCCGAACGCGTAGCGCTCATTACTGGAGGCTCGCGCGGAATTGGCGCGGCGACGGTTCGGATGTTTGCGCGCGCAGGCGCGAAGGTGGCATTCACCTATGAGCGCAGGAGAGGAGACGCTGAACGTCTGGCGAAAGAATGCGGTGAAGCAAACTGCATTGTCGTCCAGGCGGAGCTTTCCTCAGCCGATGCTATTCTGCCGGCCATTAGAAAGACGGTTGAGACATTCGGACGGCTGGATATCGCTGTCGGCAATCATGGCGTGTGGCCGCCGCAGGATATGCCTATTGACCGGATGACCTCAGAGCAATGGCGATCAACGCTTGCCATCAATCTCGACAGCATTTTTGGCTTGGTGAAATACGGTACGGCCCAGATGAAGAAGCAGCGATCCGGCGGCCACGTGGTATTGATCAGTTCCACCGCCGGACAGCGCGGCGAGGCGTTCCACTGCGATTATGCCGCCAGCAAGGGCGCCATCATCAGCATGGTGAAGGGCCTCTCCACGGAGCTGGCGCGCGATCGCATCTATGTAAACTGCGTGGCGCCGGGATGGGTGGAGACGGAAATGGCTGCGCCGGCGCTCAATGATCCTGAAATCAGCAAGCGCGTCTATAGTACGATTCCTTTAGGGCGCGCCGGGACCGCAGAGGAAATCGCCGGCACCGTGCTCTTTCTCTGCACTCCGCTGGCCGGCTTTATTACTGGCGAGATCGTAAATGTGAACGGCGGCGCTGTGCTGGTGGGCTGAAGCTTCTCCCAACCATGGTCAAACGAAACGCAACATCAATCCTCATCTTTTTATCAGCGCTGCTGACTCTGCTTTCTTTGGGCGCTTCTGCACAGCAGCCCGCCGCTTCGCCGCAGCCGCAGGAGAGCGAAGCGCAGAGGAATCAACAGAAAGCGCGCACCTGGCTCGATCAGATGATTCAGGCCCTCGGCGGCCAGGCGTATCTCACGCTGCAGGATTCGTTTACTCGCGCCCGTTATGGGCGCTTCCACAATGAAGTTCTGGTAGGCGGCACAATTTCATATCGCTATTGGAAGTGGCCGGACGAAGAGCGCAATGAGCTGACCGAGCAGCGCGATGTGGTGGAACTCTATCTCAGCGACAAAGCTTACGAGGTCACATTTCGTGGCTCGCGCGAGCTGGATCCGCAGAAAGACGAGAACCTGAAGGAGATTCTCACGCGCCGCCACTTTGCTCTCGACCACATTCTGCGCCAGTGGATCAATCAACCGGGAACGCTTCTTCTGGATGAAGGTCCGACGCTTGCCGCCAACAAGATGACGGAAAAGATCACCGTCATTAATTCAAAGGACCAGGCCGTAAGCATTCTGATTTCGCCCGACACTCATCTTCCCGTACAGAAGACGTTCATCGTGCGCGATCCACAGACTCACGACCGCGACGAGGAGGACGAAATTTACGATAACTGGCGCATGGTGCAAGGGGTGAACACCCCTTACAGCGTGGTCATCCAGCGCAACGGGCAAATCGCGCGTCAGACTTATCTCCTGGACGTTAGCTACAACATTCACCCGCCCGCCTCTTATTTCACTCCCATCCTGATCAATCGGGAAAAAGAGATCAGAAAAAAGTAGATCCAGAGAGGCCACGATCTGTGGCGAAAAAACAACACCCAGGGCTGACCTGCGGAGTGTAATCTACTCACACGTAATCACTTGCCATTTGAACAGACAATTCGCACCGCTGTTTCCTGCGAAGGTGTGGGATTGCACAGCGGAGCCCCTGTCCATCTGCGGATTGTGCCTGCGCCGGCCGGAACCGGCATCGTTTTCCGCCGCGTTGACCTGGATGGATTTGAAATTGAAGCCGTAGGCCGCAATGTGGCCCGCGTAAGCTATGCCACCAGCCTGCAAAAAAAGGGCGTCCTGCTCTCGACCACGGAACATCTGCTTTCGGCCTTCATCGGCATCGGGCTGGACAATGCCATTGTCGAGCTTGACAACCTGGAAGTTCCGATCCTCGACGGCAGCGCCAAGCCCTTTGTCGAACTGGTAACTCAAGCCGGCCTCAAGCAGCAGCGGAAGAAGCGTGCCTACCTGCGCATTCTGCGCGAAGTGGAGGTGCGCGAAGGCAACAAGTTCATCGCCGCTTATCCAGCATCAGGATATTCCGTTTCTTACAAGATCAACTTCGCTGCGCCCATCGGTGAACAATCGTTTGAGATCGATCTCGCACACCACCATTACCAGACCGAGTTAGCCCCGGCACGGACATTTGGGTTTCTTCGCGAAGAGCAGGCGATGCGGAACATGGGATTGATCCGGGGCGCAAGCGAGCAGAACGTGATTGTTGTAACCGATACTGGCGTGAAGAACGGACCATTGCGGTTCCGCGACGAGTTTGTCCGTCACAAGGTGCTGGATTTGATTGGCGATCTGGCTCTGCTGGGAAAACAAGTGATCGGACGTATTGTCGCTGATCGCGCGGGCCATGCCATGCACACGGCGCTGGTCACACGCCTGCTGCGCGACAAATCACTTTGGGAAGAGACAACGGAGCTATCAATCGCGGAAGATCGGGAAGCAGCCCTCGAAGTGAAAGCTCGCGAATTTATACCGTCGCGTTGATAAACATCGCGCCCACGGGCATAGCGCGGCGCTCCAGCCAGTGATCCAGTTCCTTCTTCATGTCCACTGAAATCACCTGAAAACGAATTCCCGACTTTCCTTCTGGCGTGGACCACATTACTTCGCCTTTGACTTCAAGCGTGTGCTTGGCGCCGGGAAGCTGGAAGCGCAACTTGGCTGCTCCGCCTTCGTCGAGCCGCCGCGTGCATTCGATGGAAATTCCGCCATGGCTGATGTTGGTGATGGAAATTGGCACCTCGCTGCCTGCGTCCACAAGGATCGAACCGGTCGCTTTAACCAGATGGCGATGGTAGCGGCGGCGTTCGCGCAGGATGAGCCCTTGCGCCGCTCTCACGCTGCGGGTCACGCGATCCACGGAGATCGGCTTATCCAGAACGAAGTTTGCCCCCATTTCAAACGCCTGCTGAATACTGGTGTGTCCGCTGATCACGGCAAAGGCGATGCAGTTCCGGTTCGACCTGCCTTTGCGCAGCTCGCGCAGCACTTCCGGGCCGCTGGGCATGTCGTCGCAGTCCACCATAAAGGCGTCGTACTTTCTGCGGCTGATGGCCATCCGGGCCTGCTCGGCGTTCTGGGAAAGATCCAGATCGATGTTGGCAGAGTCCAGAACGCGGCGGATCGTCTTTTGAACTTCAGGGTCCCGGCTGAGGAGGAGCGCTTGAAGAGCCATGAGGGGAACCTTAACGGATAACAGGCGTTTGCACAAAATAACGAACGTAACGGACCTGAAATCGGGCTCGGTATTGAACCTTAGGCCACTACAATTGCGACTGAGGTAATAAGTGAAAAGTGCGGTGTATCTCTCGCTGGGGGCGAACTTGGGCGATCGGGAGAGAAATCTGCAGGAGGCGATCGGTCGTCTTAAAGCCTTGGGAACAGTTCTCGCGATTTCTGGGTTCTATGAAACCGAGCCGGTGGAGATCGAAGGCGAGCAGCCTTGGTTCCTGAACTGCGCGGTAAGGCTCGAAACCGAGTTGTCACCGGAAAGCCTGCTCGCCGGAACCTTAGCATTGGAGCAATCCATGGGTCGCCGGCGCAGCGGAGTTCGTTCCGCGCGGCAGATTGACATTGATATTTTGTACTTTGACGGCCTCGTTCTTTCGACCCCCAATTTGACGATCCCGCATCCTGGCATCCCACGCCGGAAATTCGTGCTGGCGCCGCTGGTGGAAATCGCGCCCTATTTTCGCGACCCGGTGACCAAACAAACCGCCGCTGAAATGCTGGCGTCATTGCCGACTGACGGGCCGATTATGCGCAAATGGCCTGGCTGAATTAGCATCGCTCTGTGGCTTCGCTGGATTCTGCAACGATCGTGCGATTGTTGGAACCGTATGCGCCTGTTGATGAATCGCAGTTGGAATCCATATCGACGTATATCGATTTACTTCTCAAGTGGAACGCCCGCATCAATCTCACGGCAGTGCGCGAACCCAGAGAGATCGTCACCCGGCATTTTGGAGAGTCGCTGTTTGTGGCGCAGCATCTGCTGGATTCGTCGTCCAGCAGCACGGTCGCGGACCTGGGATCAGGAGCCGGATTCCCCGGAGTGCCGCTGGCCATGTGGGCTCCGCAAGCCAAGGTCACGCTGATTGAATCGAACAGGAAGAAGGCGGCATTCCTGAACGAACTGATTTATCAACTTGAGCTAGGGAATGCGAAGGTATTCAGCCGGCGCGCTGAGGATTACCCGGAGAAATCAAAATTAGTCACCATGCGAGCTGTAGAGAAGTTTGAAGGTGTTCTGCCGGTTGCGGCCGGATTGCTCGCGCCGGATGGCAGATTGGGTTTGATGATCGGAGCAGGCCAGGGCGACACTGCAAGAAAGGCATTGAACAGCCTCAATTGGAGCACCCCAATACCGGTGCCTGGCGGACACTCACGCGTGCTGCTGGTTGGAACCAGAATGGTATAAGTGGAGTGAGATTGAGGAGAGACATACATTTTTATCGTAAAAGCAGGATACTTTCACACCCAAAATGCCTCTAAGTGGTCACGTTCAAACCAACTAACCAAATTGGTAAACAGTAGAACTGGGGAATGCAGAAGCCATTGACAGTTCTTGCCTAAGAGCTCAAACCCGAGAACCAAGGTGGTAATAGTGGACCAAAATTGCGCTTCGAGCAGGCAAGACACAACTCATAAAATGCCGTGAACCCGGCTTTCGCCGCTAAGAGTGGGAAAATTGTCGAATGCATCAGAAAGCGTATCAGCTCAGTAAATAACGTTCCACGTGGAACATCATCTTCCAAATCATCGGCTTACGTTATTCCAAATCATCGGCTTACGTTCCACGTGGAACATTGCACCGTTTTGCGGCATTGCGATAATCGCTCATTTTGACTAAAGTCAGAACGAGGCAATTCTCCCAATCCCCATGGGCCGTGTAATCGCCGTAGCTAACCAGAAGGGCGGTGTAGGAAAAACCACCACTGCCATCAACCTAGCTGCCTCTTTTGCCGCCGCTGAAGTCAAGTCGCTGCTGGTGGATTGTGACCCGCAATCGAATTCTACTGGCGGCCTAGGCCTGCCCAGAGATCCCGAGCGGCGCAGCACTTACCACCTCCTGATGGGCGAAGCTGAAGCAGAGCAGGCTATCGTTGCAACCGAGCTGCAGGGACTTAGCATCATTCCCGCCCATAAAAACCTGATCGGAGCAAATATTGAGCTGGTGGGCGCCGCCGAGCGCGAGTTCAGGCTTCGCACCAGCCTTCAGGATGTTAGAAACAATTTCGACTTTATTGTTCTCGACTGTCCGCCTGCTCTCGATCTGCTTACCCTGAACGCGCTAGTCGCGGCCGATTCCGTTCTCATTCCTATGCAGGCGGAGTACTTTGCCTTGGAGGGCATTAGCGAGCTCTTGGACACGGTGGCCCGGCTGCGCGAGAGCTTCAACCCCGCCCTGGAAATCGAAGGTGTTGTTCTTACAATGTACGATGACCGAACCAACCTGGCCCAGCAAGTAACCCAGGAACTGCGAAATTATTTTGGCGACAAGCTGCTCACCACCACCATTCCGCGGAACATCCGGCTGGCTGAGGCTCCGAGCTACGGCAAACCGGCGTTGGTTTACGACGTCCGCTCCCGCGGCGCCGAAAGCTACATTCGCCTGGCGAAGGAGCTCATGGACCGGATTACCGGAATACCTGTGCCCGTGCCACAAGCTGCCGAGCCTGCCTCAGAACCGGAGCCTGAAATGGCTCCTGCCAGCGTCAACAACCAGGAGAACTGATTTTGACCACAACCCTGAATGACAAACGCAAAGCTCTTGGACGCGGTTTAGAGTCGCTTCTTCCGGCGCGACCGCCTTTGCCGTCTCCAGCCGCCGTAACTCCGGCACCAGCGGACGCAAGTGAGATTTCGCTCGACCTCATTGATCCCAATCCTTATCAGACCCGGCAGAAAATTAGCGAAGAATCTCTCGCTGAGTTGGCGGAATCAATTCGGGCTAGCGGAGTGGTCCAGCCGGTTGTTTTGCGTCCGGCAGCAAATGGCCGATATCAGTTGGTTGCCGGCGAACGCCGCTGGCTGGCTTCAAAACGCGCTGGCAAGAGCACGATTCCCGCCGTGGTCCGGCAGATCTCGCACGAGCAGGCGCTTGAGATTACGATCATTGAAAATCTCCAGCGTGAAGATCTGAACCCCATGGAACAGGCACGCGCCTTTGAACGGCTCAGCCGCGAGTTCAGCCTCACTCAGGAACAGATCTCCCAACGCACAGGGAAGGATCGCGCCAGCGTCGCCAATTTCGTTCGCTTGCTGAAACTTCCTCCGGACGCACAAGAGGCGCTGGAGAACGGCGAGTTAAGCTTCGGCCACGGCAAGGTTCTTCTGGCGCTCGCAGGTTTCCCTGAGCATCTGGATCGTGCAATCCGCGAGGTCATCGCCAAGCACCTCTCCGTGCGCCAAACTGAAGATCTCGTAGCCAAGGCACTCAATCCTCAAGCTGCAGAAGATAAGCCGGCGCTTGTGCAGCCGGTCGCGCTAGATCCCAACGTCCGCGAAGCGCAGCGTACGCTCGAGCGCAGCCTGGGCGTGAAGGTGGAAATTCAGGACCGCAAGGGCCGCGGCAAGATCATCCTGAAGTATGGTTCACTTGAGGATTTCGATCGCATCCTGGAAGCGCTGGGATCAAACTAGATTGATACATATCAATATAGATCAGCGCTGCCGGCTCAGCGCCTAAGAAGTGAAGAGGCACGAAGCATCGCATGCCGATGCTCAAAAGCCGGATGCTACGCGCGCTTTTTGACGCATTGCTTATGAATGGGAAGGGAATGTTTTCCTAGTTCCGCAGGCCGGTCCAGTTTTCCGCGATCACGATGGAGTTCCCAGGGTTGGCGGGATCGTACTTGATGGAGGTCATCAAGCCACTGCGGCAGGAGTGGAGGTCCACCATGTGCCGCAACGCGGTCACGTCCTGCGATGCTTCGTACGTCACGCCGGAAACGTCGTACTGATAAATCAAGAGCTGAATCTCGTGGGAATCAGTCAGCGCGACTTCGCTTACGTCGGTCACGGTACCATCCGTGATCCTGCCGGTCTCGCTGATGCGCAGACGTCGCTCCTGCTCCCGCTGTTCGGGGGTTTTGCGCCGCCTGTTGGCCCAGGCGATGGCGCCGCCCATCAGCCCGGATGCGGCAATTACCAGGATTGGAAGCAGACGAAGTCCGTTCATGATTCAACGTCCTCGGGAGAAGACGTGCCCGAAGCGTATAGATGAAGATACAGCAGCTTACGTTTCACAAGAATCCGCAGGAAACCTTATCCCATTAGCATGAGACGAGCAGCGCCAAAGCACAAGTAACATCCGTGCTCCTCACCTAGTCACCATCCTGAACCGGATTTTCCAGCACCCCAATGCCTTCAATGGAAACGCGCAGGCGATCTCCTGCGACCATCGGACCGATTCCCGCAGGCGTCCCGGTCAGGATGATGTCGCCCGGCAGAAGCGTCATCACTTGCGAGGCGAAGCGCAGCACCACATCCACGGGGAAGATGAACGCCGTCGTGCTTTCTGACTGCTTTACCTCGCCGTTCAGGCGGGTTTCGACGCGCACTCCCGCCCAGGGATCAATTTCATCTGTGACCAAAGGCCCGACAGGACAGAACGTGTCGAAACTTTTGCCGCGAGTCCATTGGCCATCTTTCTTTTGCAGATCTCGCGCGGTAACGTCGTTGGCGCAGGTGTAGCCAAGGATGAACGGCCGCACGTCATCTTGCGGTTTCAGGCCGCGGCAGCGCTTTCCTATCACTACCGCGAGCTCACCTTCATAGTCCACGCGTTGAGAGAGCGACTTCGGCCGGAGGATGGTGTCTCCCGGACCAATCATGGAGCTCGGCGGCTTCAAGAAAATCAAAGGCTCCGCGGGAACCTCATTTCCCAATTCTTTGGCGTGCTCGCTGTAGTTGCGGCCTACACAGATGATCTTGGAAGGCTGCACGGGGCTGAGCAACTGCGCCGAATTCAGCGCTACGGGAGCGATCTTCTGCGCGCGAGAGAAATCCGGCACCGCAGCATCCGCCGCAGCCTGAACGATCTGCTGGTTTTCAATCAGGCCGAACCTCGGCCCGTCAGGAGATTGGAAGCGGCAATATTTCATGGCTCTCTTTCTGGCAAAATCAAGCCTACTTGGCTGTTGTGGCGTATTTCTGCTGTTCCGGCCTCGGCACTGATTCTTGTGCCTGCTCAGAGTGCGCGCTCTCATTTCCTCGCAAGTCCACAGCAGTTACAGAGTAAATGTAGGTTGTTCCCGGACGCACATCGCCATCGTGAAATGACGGCGTCTTCGCCAACTCCGTGTTGATCTTCGCCGGCTGCTGCTCACCAACTTGGCGATAGACGTTGTAGCCTGCCAGGTCCTGATCAGTGTTCGGCGTCCAGGTCAGATCAATTCCCGGTTGCTCCGTCTGCCCGGAGAAAACAGCCTGCAATCCCGAAGGCCGGGCGGGCGGAAAAATGTCATTGGCAAAGACCGTCGTCTGGCTGGAAGTTTCACCCTCAACTTCGCCCCTCTTTCCCGCCATTGCCCATGAGGTGACCGGCGTCACCCAATACTGATACGTCTTTTGCCACTCAACACCGGAGTCCAGGAATTCAATGTTGGTTCCAACCGCAGGCGCCTCCCCTACCTTCACCGGCTCTTTCGCGCCCTCTTCGCGCCGCATCACGCGATAGAAGTCGTTCGTCTGAAAGCCGGCTGAGCCACCAGGCATTTCGGCATTCGGCCAACTGACAACGACTCCGCCGGGAATCACCTTGAGCGCAATCTGCGGCTGAGGGAGCGTGGGAACCAGCGGCACGTTCGCTTCTTCCGACGGGCCGCCATTCTTGCCCGCACCGCTCTCCGTCACTACCGTGTAGGAAACAAAGTCTGCAAGCTTCGCAGCCGAAGGCCCAGATAATATCTCGATCAGAGAGTCCGTCACGGTCTGCTTCACTCCAGGCTGTTGCTCTTTTAACGTGGGCTGTAGGGCAACATCGTTAATGCGCTGTCCGGAAGGCTCGCTGCTGAGCCGCCGGTAAACGACAACCCGACCGCGCTTGCGGATCAACTCTCCGTCAGTGGTTTCTCTTGGATTCGTCCAGGTAAGCGTAACAGTGGAGCCGGTGCGGATGGCCTCAAGGTCGCTCACCGGCTTGGGAATACCCAGCGAAGGCGGCTGCGGAGCGCCGGGAGTTCCGCACCCGAGCGAAAAAATTGCCGCTACGCTGAGCACGAGTGCAGCAAGTCGCATGAAGCAAGAAGATTAGCATTTTCCAAGCAGAGCGAGGAATCCCCACCTCGCCGCTACAAGATATACCGCGACAAATCCTGGTCCTTCACGATGTCCGTCAGCATCTTGCGCACGTAATCGCCGTCAACGCTCACCGTCTTCTCCTCAATCTCCGGAGCATTGAAGCTGATCTCATCCAGCACGCGTTCCATGATTGTGTGCAAACGGCGCGCGCCGATGTTCTCGGTTGATTCGTTCACGCGAAACGCGAACGCGGCAATCTCGTCCAGCGCCTCGCGAGTAAACTCCAGCTTCAGTCCTTCAGTTTCGAGCAGCGCCGTGTACTGCTTCACCAATGACGACTTTGGCTCCGTGAGAATGGCGATGAAATCGGTCATGGTGAGCGATTTCAACTCCACGCGAATCGGAAAACGGCCTTGGAGTTCGGGAATCAGATCGCTGGGCTTGGAGACGTGAAACGCCCCGGCGGCAATAAATAGGATGTGGTCGGTGCGCACCATGCCGTAGCGAGTGTTCACGGTAGTGCCTTCGACGATCGGTAGAATGTCGCGCTGCACGCCTTCGCGTGAAACATCAGGCCCGTGACCGCTCTCGCGTCCGGCAATCTTGTCAATCTCGTCGAGAAAGATGATGCCGGACTGTTCGACACGCTCAACTGCAACGCGCGTGACCTGGTCCATATCGATCAACTTCGATTCCTCTTCCTGGATCAGATAGTCGAAAGCTTCGCTTACCTTCATCTTCCGCTTCTTGGTGCGCTGGCCGAAGATGTTGGGCAGCATGTCTTTGACATTGATGTCCATCTCCTCCACGCCCTGATTGGAGATGATTTCAAACGCCGGCGTGGAGCGCTCGCGCACCTCAAGTTCTACCAATCGCTCATCAAGCTGCCCTTCGCGGAGTTGCTGGCGCAGTTTTTCGCGCGTGCGGGAATTGGAATCGCCATCTTCCGCGGCCAGCGCAAATCCCGCGGTGGAGCTCGGTGGCACTGAGCTTCCTGGAAGCAACAGATCCAGCAGCTTGTTTTCTGCGCTCTCTTCGGCTTTGTCGGCGACTTCCTCCAGCCGCTCTTCGCGAATCATGTCAATGGCAATCTCGGCCAGATCGCGAATCATCGATTCCACATCGCGGCCAACATAGCCGACTTCGGTGAACTTTGAGGCTTCCACCTTCAGGAACGGGGAATTCGCCAGACGCGCCAGTCTCCGCGCGATCTCCGTTTTGCCTACGCCGGTCGGGCCGATCATGATGATGTTCTTCGGCATGATTTCTTCCGCCAGATCGGGCGGAAGTTTCTGCCGGCGCATGCGATTGCGCAGAGCGATCGCCACGGCGCGCTTGGCCTCCTGCTGGCCCACAACGTATTTATCCAGTTCGGCCACGATCTCTCGTGGCGTAAGCTCATCCAGCGTCACGTCAGAGTGTTCTGCTGTGCCGGGAAGATAAATTGCCATACTGCTCCTTGAAACTTGCTGCTATTTGCGCGCTCCCGCGGCTTTTCCTTTGGCAGCGGGTTTGGCCGGGCGGTCCTTCACGCGAACTACAAACTTCAGTCCGGACCACGTCTCGTCAATGGCGCAGACCTTTATGTCCACCAGCCCGCACTCCAGCCCGATTTCGCGCACTATATTTTCGGTAAGGTCTGTCGTCCGCCCTGATGCTTTCTTCGGCCAGCCGATCCAGAGCATCCCATCCGGCTCGATGCGGCGGCTCCACTTCTCGAAGTTCCTGGCAAGCTCTGCCCGCGATTCGGCAAACGCAAGCATCACGCCGGCCTTTCCGGTCAGCGCCTGGGATGCGTGCGCGCCTGTGGGTAGCGGACCCAGTTCCTTGAGTAATCCTTCAGGCTGATTTTGCAGGAGAACGCGATGCCCTGGCTTAATACCGATCTTATGAATCAATGGTGTGCCTGAATATCCTGCCATGGCTAGTGCACCGGCTCCGGAACACCTGCAAGTTCTTCGATGATGAAGTTTTCGTTGGTGTAGATGCAGGTCTTGCCTGCAATCTTCATGGCCTCTTCCGCGATCTTGCGCGCGGGAAGATCGGTATTTTCCATCAACGCCCGCGCGGCGGAGAGCGCGTAAGGACCGCCGCTGCCGATCGCCGCTACGCCTCCATCGGGTTCAATCACGTCTCCGGCGCCGCTGATCAGAAACGTGAGTTTCGCATCGGACACCAAGAGCAAGGCTTCCAGGTGCCGTAGCGCCTTGTCCGTCCGCCACTCTTTAGCCAATTCCACAGCCGCGCGGCCGAGCTGTCCGTGATATTGCTCCAGCTTGGCTTCAAAGCGGGCGAAAAGGGAAAAGGCGTCGGCCGTAGAGCCGGCGAACCCAGCCAAGATCCTGTCGTTATAAAGACGGCGAATCTTCCGGGCAGTGTGCTTGATGATGTTTTCGCCCAGCGTAACCTGCCCGTCCGCAGCCATCACAACCATGCCGTTGCGGCGAACACAAAGCACCGTGGTGGAGCGGATCTTTACAGCAGTTTCAGTGGGATTCCCTGATGGTTTGCGGCTCATGCGGACAATTTTCAATTATACGCCGCCCAGGATTACCAAAGGTCATCAACGGCGCCGTCCCGGTCGCCACACTTCCGCTTGTTGTCCCGGAGCGGAGAGCGGCGCTGAGCGGGGTACAATCCAGCATCCCTCGAAAAATGGAGGTTGTTATGGTTCGAAAAGCAGGAATGATTTCAGCGTTACTGATTGGGTTCTTCGTAATGGCGGCCGCAACTCCGGCCCAGGCGAAATGGTTCCACCGCGATTGTGAATCGCGCACTCGCAAAGCCGAAATGAGCCTGCACAAGGCCGAAATGAAGCATGGCGAGCACAGCGCGCAGGCGGAAAAGAAACGCCAGAAGCTGGAGCAAGTTCGCGACCACTGCGGCCGCGACCACCGCTAATTGCTTCAAACCAATGGGAACGGCCAGGCTCAGCGCCTGGCCGTTTTCTTTCTGATACATTCTTCGGATGGCGAAGAAGACGCTTCCGCTTGGCCTGCGCGGTCAGGCGCAGATCGTAGTCAGGCACGAACACACTCTCAACCACCATCACCCTGAGCTGCCGGCGATCTTCTCCACTCCGCACATGATCGGATTGATGGAAGTGGCGGCGGCTGAGGCTATGAAACCCTATTGCGGTCCGGGAGAGATCAGCGTGGGAACTGCGATCAACATCGAACACCGTGCACCGACGATTCCCGGCCAGCCGGTCACGGCCGAAGCGGAACTGGAGTCAGAAAATGGACGCTTTTACGTCTTTCGCGTTCGCGCCCACAACGGAGAAGAAGAGATCGGCCGCGGCACCGTGACAAGAGCATTTGTCAATCCTGCGGAAGTGGCGAAGCGGCATGCGGCGAAAGTCAGCCATTAGCATTTAGCCGTTAGCCTTTAGGTTACCTATCAGTGGTGTCAGTGGAAATCTGTGGTAAGAATTCCTCAGATGTCCAGGTTCTTCACATCCAGCGCATTGTCTTCAATGAACTTGCGCCGAGCTTCCACGTCCTCACCCATGAGAGTGGTGAAAATGGATTCGCAAGCTTCGATGTCTTCCGCCTTCACAGCCAAGAGGGTGCGCCGCTCAGGATCCATGGTTGTCTGCCAGAGCTGCTCCGAGCTCATCTCACCCAGGCCTTTGTAGCGCTGGATGCTGTATTCCTTTTTGCCTTCGGTAAGGACGTAATCAAAAAGCTCGCGCGCGGACTGCTTCTCGACAACTTCAGCCTCAGCTTTGGTGCGGCGAACCGCAGTCTTGGAGGTCTTCTTGGCGGCTTTTTCCAGGTCCTCGCGTTCCGCGTCGCTCAGATCGGCGGAAGGCTCTTCTGCTGTCGCTTTGCCGGCCAGTTCCACGATGAACGGCGGCTCCATGTTTTGCTCGATCTGCTTGAACTTCGACATCATCTGCCTGTACTCCGGAGTTGAAGCCAGCTCCCAATTGATGTGCCGCTCCGCGCCCTGCGAATCCGTGAAGCGCACGGCCCAGAGGTTGTGCTCCTCGTCGAAGTAGCTTTCCACACTCTTGAGCTGCAGTTCTTTCCCGAGTTTGTTCAGGTCTTTCTCCAGTTTCTCAACTTTCTTCGGCGCATTTTTCTTGTCGCCTTCGAAGTCCGGACGCTGCGCCAGACCGATCTTCGGCAGCAGAGCCGTGATCTTTTCGCAGCGGATACGTTTGTTGACGTTGTTGAAGAAGCCGAGAAACTCGTTCAACGTCGTCATGAATTTCGCCAGGGCTGCGCCTTCCAGCTTGGCTGCCCCTTCGCCGTAACGCACAACCATGCCTTCCGCGGCGCGCTTTACCATCACGCGCACGAACTCGCGATCATCTTTGATGTACTGCTGTGTCTTACCTTTCTTGATCCCATACAGAGGAGGCTGCGCGATAAACACATGCCCGCGCTTGATTAACTCGCCCATGTGGCGGAAGAAGAACGTGAGCAGCAGTGTGCGGATGTGGGAGCCGTCCACGTCGGCATCTGTCATGAGAATGACTTTGCCGTAACGCAGCCGCGCCGGATCGAAATCTTCCGTCCCGATGCCGGTGCCCAGCGCCGTAATCATGGCCCGGATTTCCTCGTGGCTGAGCATTTTGTCGTAGCGGGCCTTCTCAACGTTGAGGATTTTTCCTTTGAGCGGCAGGATGGCCTGGAATCTGCGATCGCGACCCTGCTTGGCCGTGCCGCCTGCGGATTCGCCTTCTACCAGGAACAACTCGCAACGATTGGGATCGCGCTCGGAGCAGTCTGCCAGCTTGCCCGGAAGGCCGCCGCCGTCCAGCGCGCCTTTGCGCCGCGTGAGGTCGCGGGCTTTGCGGGCAGCTTCTCGCGCGCGGGCCGCTTCAATGGCTTTATTGATGATCTTCCGTGCGACTGTCTGGTTCTGCTCAAAGAAGGCTCCCAGCCGCTCATTGATGAAGGCCTGAACGATACCGGCGATGTCAGAATTCAACTTGCCCTTGGTCTGGCCTTCAAACTGTGGCTGCGGCAGCTTCACGCTTACCACTGCCACGAGTCCTTCGCGAACATCGTCACCGCTCAGATTCTCCTTTACATCTTTGAACAGTCCCATCTGCTGACCCGCGTAGTTGATGGTGCGAGTGAGCGCGGTGCGAAAGCCGGAGAGGTGAGTTCCGCCGTCAACGGTGTTGATATTGTTGGCAAAGCTGAAGATGGTTTCCGAGTAGCCGTCGTTGTATTGGAGCGCGATCTCCATGGCCACGCCGTCGCGCTCGGCTTCCATGTAGATGGGCTTATCGTGCAGAACGCTTTTCCCGCGATTCAGGTGCTTGATGAATTCCGCGATTCCGCCCGAATACTTGAACTCCAGCTTCTTGGCCTCGCCCGTTTTAGCAGCGGTCTGGCGCTCGTCGACGAGTGTGATCTGCAGGCCCTTGTTCAGGAAGGCCAGTTCGCGCAGACGCTGCGCCAGCGTGTCAAAGTTGTATTCGGTTGTGGTGAAGATCTCTTTGTCGGGCAGAAAGTGGACTTTCGTGCCGCGCTTCTTCGTAGTGCCGGTTTTCTTGAGCTTGCTTTGCGCCTGGCCTTTGGAATAACTCTGCTCCCACACGTGACCGTCGCGCCAGATCTCAAGCTCAAGTTGATGGCTGAGCGCATTCACGCAGGAAACGCCTACACCGTGCAGTCCGCCGGAAACTTTGTAATTGGAGTTGTCGAACTTTCCGCCGGCGTGCAGCTTTGTCAGCACGACTTGCGCCGCGGCAATCTTTTCGCCGTCAATCACCATGTCATCAACAGGAATTCCCCGGCCGTCGTCAACCACGGTGATGGAGTTATCAATATGAATCGTTACTTCGATGCGCGAGGCAAAGCCGGCCAAGGCTTCGTCGACGGAGTTGTCCACAACTTCGTAAACCAGGTGATGCAAGCCCATTTCGCCGTTGGAGCCGATGTACATTGCGGGGCGCAGCCGTACGGCCTCCATCCCTTCCAGGACCTTGATGTCCTCGGCGGTGTAATTGCCGTTTCCATTTCCGTCGGCTTTTTTGTCTTTCTTTTGCTCCACCATGGTTTTAGCTGTTGCAACTGCTGATTCTTTTGTAGCCAATTCGTGCTCCCTCGCTGGCGCCGCAAAGACCCTTTGCCAAGCCCATTTTCAGGGGCCTGGTTTACTTACAAATCTCTCAACATCAATAGCTTAGCAGGAATCCGTGCGCACTCTCTATTGTACCATAGGAGAGTTGCCGGGACTGGCCGGATGGACAGCAGGCTTTAGGCGATTTCCGGAAACGGAAGTTGGATTAAATTTTTCTTGCTTTCAGTGACTTTGAATGTATACTGCTGCTCGAAGTTACCAAAGTAACCACCAAGGTTTTAGAAATCATCCAAGGAGATCACTCTCATGAAGGCGCTTCTTCGTTCGGCTATTCTCGGTCTGCTCGTGTTCGGCGGCTATGCGGCTTTCTCTTCAGCCCCAATCAGCGCGTCAATGCCGACTCTGCCTCGGCCAAATCCATGCCCGGGGATTGTGAGGTAAATCTCCAGTTACGTCCTACAAGCCGAGGTTGATTAGGGAGTTAATGTCCTTTCGTGCCCCAGATGGCCTTGAACCCTGGGGTTAAGGGATATAGGCTGTGTCCCTCGGAGGACGGTTCTGTGCATCTTCCCCTTATTAGCTGGCTGACCGTAGCATTACTGGTTGTCGGTATAGTGGTTCAAGCGGCGATCCTTCGCGTCATCTTCACGAAGGGCCGTAAATCCGAGTTTTCGATCTTCGCTACGTACAATGCCTTCGGGATTGTGCTGGCGGTGGTTGGCTTGGTCGGCTTTATACTGGAAGGTTGCAACCAGTACTTTTATCTCTGGTGGGTGCTGGGCTTCCTCTATGTCGCCTTGGAATTTGGGCTGCTGTATGAGATCTTCGTCAACGCCCTCAAACCCTTCTCTGCGCTGATCGACCTCGGCAAGATGTTGTT
The DNA here is from genome assembly GCA_035280185.1 of Terriglobales bacterium. Classification (GTDB taxonomy): domain Bacteria; phylum Acidobacteriota; class Terriglobia; order Terriglobales; family Acidobacteriaceae; genus Angelobacter. The sequence continues at coordinate 25,113 of DATEGH010000242.1, read as the reverse complement.
CGGCTGGGCGAGCGTTTTCCTTCTGATTGCGGCTACCCTCACTGCCTTTGCCAGCAGTGGCTCAGGAGCTAATAAGATTACTGCGGCGATGACAGTCGTCGAAAGAACCATGCGGCTGATCGAGTGCGGTCTGCTCCTGCTATTTTTCCTCTTTGAAAAGCGGCTTCATCTTTCCTGGAAGAATGCCAACATTGCTATTGCAGTAGGCCTCGGAATTAGCGGTGCTATGGATTTAGCCGTATCTTATTTGAGCGCTCATTTTCCCTGGAGAGTGGGCGAGCTCGGCTTGATCAACAGTTTCTCGTACATCTCCGTTCTACTCTTCTGGACATATTGTCTGAGTGTCCAAAAGAAAACTTCTGTTTCCGTTCTGGAATCTCCGAACCGCCTGATTTTCCAGCGCTGGAACGAAGCTCTCCTGAGCTCGCGTGATGGAGAACTGGCGCTGGCCTCCGGCCGCGTCGATTCATTCCTGCCAGGAGTCGAACGGACCGTTGAGCGGGTGATGGCGCGCAAGATGGTCAATTAACGAATTCGATAAGCTTCCAGAAATGCGCCAAGGCCGGATAAATATCCGGCCTTGCTGCTTTGGTCCCAAATCTCAGATTCGGCATCCCGATGCAATCGGTACTCGTACCTCTGCCCATGCTGAATGGCTAAAGAGAGGTCCTGGCATCGGCGGAAACGGCACTTGAACCGATTTCCGAAAACCGAAATCCTAGCAAATTTTCGTTGCATTCAGTCACTTTGAATGTATATTGCTGCCCGCAATCAGCAAAGTAACACCAATTTTTGTACAAACACCAAAGGAGAATCTCACCCATGAAAGCGTTGCTTCGCTCGTCTGTTCTAGCAATTCTCGTGTTCTCCGTCTACGCGGCCTTCTCTTCAGCTCAGATCGCTGCATCTGTTCCCGGACTGCCGTCACCGAAGCCCTGTCCGTGCCCTGGAATTGTGAAATAAGTTGTAAGTAGCAATTCCGATCATCCAGAAATGCAAAAGGCCGGACGAGAATCCGGCCTTGTTTTTTGCTTGACGTGATCTCAGATTCGCATCGGCATCACGATGTAGCGGTACTTGTATTCACTGTCGCTGGACTCATCAGGACGGAGCTGGCCGGCGGATTGGGCGTCTTTGAATTCGAAGCGAACGTCGCCTGTTCCCACAACTTTCAGGAATTCGAGCAGGTATTGCGAGTTGAAGCCGATCACCATAGGATCGCCACTGTACGCGGTCTCCAGAGAGTCTTCCGATTCTCCTGTTTCAGTGTTCGACGATGATACCTTCAGCTCGTTCTTTTCCAGGCGCATGCGTATCGCATTGGACCGCTCATCGGCGAACTGCGCCACGCGCTGAATGGCGGAAGATAGCTCCTCGCAGTGGACTGCAACGGCTTTGTTGTTATCGCGCGGCAGCACTGCTTCATAGTTCGGGAACTGTCCTGTAAGCTGCCGCGAAGTCAGCAGCCGGCCGCCGATGCGGAAGAACAGCGTGGATTCATCGCGAGCAAACTCCACTACCTGAGCGTCACTGCTATTCAACAATGTGCTCAGCTCCGCCATCGCTTTTCGGGGGACCAGCACTTTCAATTCACCGCTCACCGACAGTTTGGAATTTGTGTGCTCAATATGGGCCAGTCGATGGCCATCGGTAGCAACCATGATGATGGACTCGGGCTTCAGCACCATCAAGGCGCCGTTCAGGGTGTAGCGCGATTCTTCGTTTGAGATGGCAAAGATGGTCTTGGCAATCAGGTTTCGCAGCACCTGGGCGGGCAGCGGCAAAGCCGACTCGGACGGAAATTGCGGAAGGGCTGGGAAATTGGCGCGCGCCATCCCCACCATCTTGGTGTTCGAACGCCCGCTGCGGATCTGCACCCAATGATTCTCCAGCAGCTTGATGCTGATGTCACCATCGCCCAGCAGCTTCACATAGTCGTAGAGCTTGCGCGCGGGAACCGTGCAGGAGCCTTCCTTCTTCACTTTGGCAGGGCAGGAGGTGCGCAAGCTCAAATCAAGATCTGTTGCCGTGATTGAGAGCTTGTCGCCGCCAACCTCGAACAAGAAATTGGAGAGAATGGGTATGGTGGTCTTGCGCTCTACAACACCCTGCGTCGCAGTGAGTTCTCTGAGCAAATCAGACTTGCTGACGTTGATTTCCATCGTGGTTCCCACCTCAGTGGCAACGGCGGAAGGCATATCCTGGCCCCCTGAATAATATTGTTTCTAATTTAAGCCAACAACTAAATAAATACAGCAGTAATAGCAGATGCCTGAGGAAAAGTGGGAATCAGAGCCAAGCCTCTTGTGCTGTATGCGTTGCCCTGATTCCTCGCCTTGTATTTCCAGGCCGCTGCCGGGAGGTAAAGATGGAAGCCGACTGCAAATTCTTTCTTACTCCCAAATCATGCACCGTTTCCACATCCACTCCACAGGTCTCCTCAACAAAAACTCGGCTTCATCGTGGAAATCCGCTCAATTGTTCAGAGTCTCCGTAAGCTTGTTGAGCATCCGGTTCAAATCTTTGTCGTCCTCGCGCTGCTGCTCGATCTTGTCAATCGAATGCATAACCGTCGTGTGATGCTTGCCTCCAAACTGCCGGCCAATTTCCGGCAAGGAAGCCTCCGTCATCTGCTTGGCCAGATACATCGCAACCTGCCTGGGAAAAACGATGGCGCGCGAATTGGTCTTGGCTTTGATTTCGGCGGCGCGCAAGCCAAACTGTTCGGCCACAGCTTTCTGAATGGCATCAATTGTGATCTTGCGTGCCTGTGAATCAATAAAGTTCTTGAGCACCTGCTGCGCGGTCGCAAGGCTGATCTCAGCGCCGGTGAGCGAGCAATAGGCCATCAGGCGAACCAAAGCCCCTTCCAGTTCGCGGACATTGGTGCGAACGTTGGATGCGATATACAGCGCCAGATCGGTCGAAAGCGTAACCTTTTCGGATTCCGCCTTCTTTTGCAGAATCGCAACTTTGGTTTCGAGATCGGGCGGCTGAATATCGGCGATCAGGCCCCATTCGAAGCGCGATCGCAGGCGGTCTTCGATTTCCGCCAATTCTTTCGGAGGACGGTCGCTGGCGATGACGATTTGTTTCATGGACTCGTGCAGCGCGTTGAAGGTGTGAAAGAACTCCTCTTGAGTGCGTTCTTTCTGGGCAAGAAACTGAATATCGTCGATCAGCAGCACGTCAACGTTGCGGAACTTGTCGCGGAAACTCGTCATGCGATCATAGCGCAGCGAGTTGATCATCTCGTTGGTAAACTTCTCGCTGGATGCATAACAGATGGACGCATGCGGCTGATGCCGTTTTACTTCGTGCCCAATCGCCTGCATCAGGTGCGTCTTACCCATCCCGACGCCGCCGTAGAGGAAGAGCGGATTGTAGGCCTTCGACGGGCGCTCGGCCACGGCTTGCGCCGCAGCGTGGGCAAACTGATTTCCGGCGCCGATCACAAAGGCTTCAAAGCGGTAGCGCGGATTGAGGTGCGCCGCGGAATCCCAGTCGAACTTCTGCTGCTTCACACCATGCGAGGGAGGCGAACCTGCGGAGACAGGAGCGAAACCGCCGTCGGGCCGCACTGGAGGAGCGGAGGGATCTTCTTCTACTGTGACAAATTTTACGTCTTCGTATTCCGGTGTCAGATCGTCCACAGCTTCCTGGATCAGGTCGCCAAACTTATCGCCGATGTGGCGAAACTCCGGCGTCGGCACACGAACGAATATCACTTTTCCGTTGGCATGGCTGAAGCGAGTGGGCTTGAGCCAGGTGTCATAAGAATGGCGGCTGATCTTTTTTTCCAATGCTGCCAGAATGCGAAGCCACGGATTGGCAGTTGCGCTAACGGTCGCAGTAGTAACGGACATTATGTGGTTTGCTTTCTAATGCGAGCCGGCCAGGGCCCGACTTCAACAACTTGAGACTGTGAATTTTTGTTCTGCGTTTTGGGCTCGACAGAACCTTGAACACTTGGTGGTGCAACAAAATTCTCTTGGGCTGGTGGGCATACTAGCACAACGTTCTCACCGTTGAAATGCGCGCTCAAGAAATTTTTTGAGAAAGTTTCTTGATGATTGATTGCAAAGAATTTTTTCTTTCGCACGATTCATCTTCTCTGCTCCGCATGTGGTGCAACCACCAGAAAAATTGCGGAAACAAAAATCTCGCCACGTAAATTTTCGTGCGCAATCTATCCGATCACGATCGCAGGCCCGGTGAAGAAGCTGAGCTGTATGTCGCATCGGCATTGATCCGCCGATCCCAAGGCGAGCTCGGAGCTAGCCTTACAAGCCTCGATTCCTTTATACTTCTCGTTTGCCCCGAGCAAAAATTTTCAGCAGGAGCACCTTTGTTGCATGCCTAAGCGCACGTTTCAACCGAACCGCCGCCGCCGGTCCAAGACCCACGGATTCAGGACCCGCATGAAGACGAAAGGCGGCCAGGCGGTCCTTTCCCGCCGCCGGGCCAAGGGACGCAAGAGAGTTTCGGTAAAACCAGGTTACAGGGACTAGCGTCAGCCGCTCGCCGTGGCCCAGGAAGGCACAACGATCTCGCAGCAGTTTCCACGGAGTTCGCGGCTGCTGAGGCACGCCGATTTCCAAGCCGTTTACCGGCAAGGCAAGAAGCGGGTATCAGGTAACGTGGTTGCATTTTTTCTCGAGCGTGCTGATGAGGCCGGCCCGCGAATTGGATTTACCGTGGGAAAGCTGCTTGGCGGCGCTGTGGAACGCAACCGGATTCGCCGCAGGATGCGGGCGGCTGTCCGGCATAGCCTGGCGAACTTTCACCGTTCGATGGACGTTGTCCTGCATCCGCGAAAATCTGTTAGCGACATGGAATTCGCGGCGTTGGAAAACGAGATTGGAAATCTTTTCGTCGCATTGGAGACCGCCCGCGGGCGAGCATGACGAAACCCGTTACTCTGTTGTTGAAGTTTTACAAAGGGGCAGTTTCGCCCTGGCTGCCGCCGGCGTGCCGCTACGTTCCTACCTGTTCCGAATACGCGGCTGAAGCAGTTGCCCGGCACGGAGTCCTACGCGGAACGGTGCTGGCCTGCTGGCGCCTGCTTCGGTGCAATCCGTTGGCCCACGGTGGCTATGACCCCGTGCCGAAATGCTAGTTGAGACCAGAAATTGACCGAATACCACAATCCCCAACAAGACCCTGGCTCGCAGAAGCGGCTGATGCTGGCGTTTTTACTTGTCTTCATCATGATCGCGGCGATGCAGTTCTTTCTTCCCAAAGCAAAACCGCCGCAGCAGGAGAAACCGGGAGCAACACCGCAGCCATCGGCCACGCAGCCGGTCCCTGTTCCCGCGGCGACTGCTACGCCTAAGGCGCCTGTTCCGAAGCGTGCGGCAAAAGTCCCTGCGAAGCAGGCTAATGGCGAATCTGAAACCGTTCTGGAGAATGACTTCTACCGCGTTACCTTCAGCAATCGCGGCGCTGTGGCGAAATCCTGGATTCTGAAGAAGTACAAGGACCAGAACGGGAACCCGCTGGATCTGGTCAACGAGATTGCGGCGCCTGTGCTCGGCTATCCGCTTTCATTCTTCTCCTACGACAAGGCGCTGGAGAACCAACTAAACAACGCGCTTTACATCGGCAGAAACCAGAGCACCGGGAACTCCAAAGAATTAACCTTCGACTACTCTGATGGCGAGATTACGGCGCGCAAGACGTTCCGCATGGAGAAGAACTACGTTCTTGCGCTTGAGACCGAAGTCACGCGCAATGGCCAGACCATCACTGTTTATCCACAGTGGCCGGGCGGATTGGGCGATCAGGCTTCGTTAGGCTCTTATTCAGCATCGCGCCTCGATTGGGTCCAGGATGGCAACATCGAACGCAAGACGGCGACTTCCGGGTTCTTCCTGACCGGCAAGAAATGGATCGCAGGCGGCCAGACTCTCAATGGGCCATTCCAGTGGGCGGCAACTGCGGACCAGTACTTTATTGCCGCGTTCATGCCGGCCAATGCCGCCGGCACGGCAATGGTGACGCTCAACAGCCAGGTTGAGGTTCCGAAGAATCCGGCAAACCCGAGTGACACTACAAAGGAAAAAGTCTCAGTGCTTGGGCTTGCGTTCGGTCATGCCGGCAGCGCCAGTCATCTGCGGCTTTACGCAGGTCCAAAAGCCGTGGATCAGCTCGAGAGCACACAGGCGCAGGCGGGCGGGCCCGATCTGCGTGGCGCCATAGATTTCGGTTTTTTCGGCTTTATCGCACGCCCGCTCTTCCTCTGGCTGAAGTGGACGCATGACCACTGGATCTCCAACTGGGGATGGGCCATTGCGTTCCTCACGGTCGTAATCACTATGGCGCTGTTGCCATTGCGCGTCTCCAGCCAGAAGTCAGCGCTGAAGATGCAGAAGATCCAGCCGCAGGTAAAATCGATATCGGAAAAGTACAAGCGGTACAGCATCACCGATCCGCGACGCCAGGAAATGCAGAAAGAGATGTCGGCGCTCTACAAGCGTGAAGGCGTGAACCCTCTGGGCGGATGCTTCCCCATGCTCTTGCAGATGCCGTTTCTGTTTGCGTTTTATTCCATGCTGGGCAACGCGATCGAGCTGCGACTCTCAAGCTGGCTCTGGATCAAGGACCTATCCGCTCCTGATCCGCTCCATATCTTGCCCATCCTGATCGTTGTCTCCATGTTCATCATGCAGAAGAGCACGCCACAGGCGGGGATGGATCCAGCGCAACAGAAGATGATGAACCTGATGGCCCCGCTCATGATCGGCGGGATAAGCTGGAGCGTTGCTGCGGGATTGTGCGTTTATTGGGCCATCAGCAATGTTCTGAGTTACGCGCAGCAAGTGATGATTAACCGGTCAGAACTCGGGCAGCAGGTGCGCAAAGCGCAGGAACGCCGCGCCACGCGCAAGAAGTGACGCGCGCATTTACAATCTGAAACTTTCAGCAGAATGGGACTGGGAAACATGCTTCAAGATAAAGTGGCCTCGGCAAAGAAGATTGACTCGCTGCTGAAGAGCATCATTGCTTCCGGCGGCTTCCGCCTGAAATACCGCATCACAGTGAATCCCCCGGTAAATCCCGATGAGGACCTGGAAACTGCGGAAGTGCTGGTGGAGTTGGCCGGGCCGGACAGCAGCCTTCTGCTCGAACGCGGAGGCGAGATGCTGCGCTCGCTGGAATTGATCGCTCACGAGATGCTGCATCTTCATTCCGAAGACCACTCCCGCATCGCATTCGATTGCAGAGGGTACCGTGCCGCCCGGCAACAGGAACTGAGGCTTGCAGCGCAGGTAGCAGCAGAGAAGGTGGCCCGCACTGGGGTTCCTTATTCCTTTGCGCCAATGTCATCGCGCGAGCGGCGAATGTTGCACCTGGCCTTCCGCGATCACGACTCACTGACGACGCAGAGTGAGGGCGAAGGCGGACGCAGGTACGTGGTTCTCTATCCCAAAGATTACAAGCCCTCCCGACCGGTTCGCCGCTAAAACCTCTCTTTTCTTAAGAAACTCAGGCTATCATCAGAGCGAGTTTGCCCCATGACGGAAGTAAGCATGATCGGCGACGTCCCCATCTTCGGGCTTCTGGACGAAGAGGAACGCGAAGCCCTCGCCCAGATGATGAACAGCCGCGATTTCAAAACCGGGGAAGCAATTTTTGAATATGGCGATCCCGGCGGCGAGATCTTCATTGTGCGCAACGGCCGCGTCGAACTTTTTGTAGAAAGCGCGGACGGTGAGAAGATCATCCTCGCGGAGAACGAGCGGGGCGATGTTCTGGGCGAACTTTCTTTCCTTGATGGCGGCCCCAGAACTGCCACAGCGCTCGCGCGTGAAGACACGCAGACCCTGAGCATGCATCGCGAGCGCCTGCTGGAATTTGTGGACAAGCATCCGCACGCCGCCATGGACCTTCTGACGGTGGTCGGCCGCAGGCTGCGATCGACCGATGATCTGCTGCGCACCCGGGTCTCACGCAATATCAACGTGGAAGAAGAGCAGCGGATGACGTTAGGTCAGCGCGTGGCCGACCGCGTAGCGGCATTCGGCGGGTCGTGGAAATTCATCCTCATCTTCTGTTCGTGTATGGTCATCTGGGTCATCCTGAACACGGCGGCCGCTTTTTTCCGTCACTTCGATCCGTATCCGTTCATTCTGCTCAATCTGTTTCTTTCCATGATTGCCGCCATCCAGGCGCCGGTGATCATGATGTCGCAGAACCGCCAGGCGGCGAAGGACCGGCTCCAGGCGGATGCCGATTACGAAGTGAATCTCAAAGCCGAGCTGGAAGTGGCACAGCTTCAGCGCAAGCTGGACAACATCTACGAACGGCTGGAAGAGCACTGGTCGCGCCTGGAACGCACACACGACTGAACGCCATAAAATACTGTTGTGAACCTTGACGACACCATTGTCGCCATTGCTACTCCTCCGGGTCGAGGCGGAATCGGGGTGGTGCGTATTTCGGGACCAGAGGCGCGCGCGATTGCCGCACCCATGCTCCGCCTGAAGCATGAGCTTGAACCCGGGCGCGCGCTGTTTGGTGAGTTGATGGATCCGGAGAGCGAGTCGCGCATTGACGAAGTGGTCGTCACCTTCTTTGCCAAACCCCACTCCTACACAACCGATGACGTGGTGGAAATCTCCGCTCACGGGTCGCCGGTGGTGCTGCGTCATGTGGTCGAGACGGCAACTGCGCGTGGCGCGCGGCTGGCCGAGCCGGGAGAATTCACCATGCGGTCCTTTCTCAACGGGCGGATTGATCTCACGCAGGCCGAGGCTGTGCGCGATCTCATCGAGTCGCAAACCTTGTATCAGGCCAAGGTGGCTTCGCAGCAGCTCGAAGGCGCGCTCTCCCGGCGCTTGCAGCCGATCAAAAAGAGGCTGGTGGACCTGATCGCCGTGATGGAGGCGGGCATTGATTTCGCCGAGGACGATGTGGCGGTCCTGCCGGCGGACGAGATACGCCAGCGGATCAACGCAGTTCAGGAGCCGCTGGAGCAGCTTCGCGCGTCGTTCAGCTATGGCCGCATGGTGCATCAGGGATTGACACTGGCGATTGTCGGCCGGCCGAACGTAGGCAAGTCGAGCTTGTTCAACCGTCTGGTCGAGCGCGAGCGCGCCATTGTGACAGCGACTCCCGGCACTACTCGCGACCTGGTGACAGAGACTGTCGCGCTCGCAGGAATTCCGCTGAAGCTGATTGACACTGCCGGCATTCGCCACACCAGCGACGAGGCCGAGAGCATCGGCGTACGCAAGTCGCAGGAGGCGCTCGGCGAGGCGGACATGGTGGTGGTGGTGCTCGATACTACGCAGCAGATTTCCGAAGAAGATCGCGAGATCCTGGCGTCGGCGCGTACCCGCCGCGCTCTGGTTGCCGCCAATAAGTCAGATCTCGTTCCTGGCGGTTCTGCGCCGGAGCTGGATGGATTCAAGCCGGTGAGGACGTCCGCGATCACAGGAGAAGGAATCGAGACTCTGCGCGAGCAGATCCTGGCGGAAATTTCCGGGTCTTCCGGCAGCGAACGAGAATCCGGCTTCCTGACCAACGTGCGGCATCAGCGCCTGGTGGAAGAATCCATCATCGGGCTCGAAGCCGCGAGGGTAGCAGTCCAGCGCAGCGTGCCGCACGAGATGATCATGCTCGATCTTTACAGTGCGCTTCGACCGCTGGATGCCATCACCGGCGAGACCACGACGGAAGACATCCTGGGGGTGATCTTCAGCAGCTTCTGTATTGGGAAGTGATCAGGGCGCGAGTACCGTGACGCTCACGATCCCGCCAATCTCGCCCACATCATCTCGGCCTTTTTCAAACGCTGTTCCCGGCAGATTGGCAAATGTGTTGGCCAGGCGGAGTTCTTTGATCTCGTAGAGGCGTGAGCCGTCGCGGCCGATGTGTTCATCGTACGTTGCGCCGGCGAGATAATAGGCGTGGCCGCGCAGGATCATCAGCGCGATGCTCTGGCGTTCGAGGCCTGCGATGAGAGAATCCACATCGCTTGGAGCGCCGGGAGTGAATTCCAGTTGCAGCCGGACGTGGCGGCCATCGTCCAGCACAAATTCGCCATTCACGGCGCGGGCCAGCGACTCCGGTGAGGGTGTCTCCTGCACGCATAACTCGCCCCCATACAGACGCATGAGCCAGAAGTGGCGATCGAGGTTGACCTTCTGCTGGAGGAGCATGCTTTCCAAGCCCGTAGCGATTGCCCAACTCTCGCACTGTTGGCTGGTGGTGGCCAGATCTTCCGCTTTCAAATCGGCCATCTGGTCGGGCCGGTAAAGATAGGCTTGCTGCGGCTTTTTCTTGTCGACGGCAGAAACGGAGATTGCGGTAAGCAAAGCCAAGACCGCCGCAAGGCGCATTGAGCTCATAACGGCGCCAGTTTAGCCCGGTTGTAAACGCGAGGCGATACGGCTTTTTGCCGAGGTTCTTACTTTGCCAAGATGGCCAGCGCCTTGCGAAACAGGGCGTCAAAGGTCTCGGCGCTGGTGGTTCCCAGCCTCGCGAGAGCCTTTTCGGCCACGGCACGCTGATATCCGAGGTTGACCAGGGCGGAGATTACGTCCTCTTCCACCGGCGAAGCAGCGGCAGCCGCGGGCGCCTGGCCAAAGCTTTCCAGCTTGTCGCGGAGTTCCAGCACCATGCGCTCCGCAGTCTTTTTACCGATGCCGGGAATGCGGGTGAGCGCGGCCACGTTATTGCCACGAATGGCTGCGACCATCGTCTCCGCCGGCATGCCGCTTAGGATCGTGATGGCAAGTTTTGGGCCGATTCCGCTTACGCCGATCAGTTTTTCGAATAGCTGCTTTTCTTCGAGTTTGAGGAAGCCAAACAGCGCCAGCGCATCTTCGCGAACGTGGGTATGAATGAAGAAGGCGGTTTCCGCGCCCAGAGCCGGCAAGTCGGAAAAAGTAGGCACGCTGATGTGAACGTCGTAGCCGACGCCGCCGGCTTCCACGACGGCCTGGTTGGGATGCTTGGAGATCAGCTTGCCGCGCAGGTGTGCGATCATGCGCGCCGCTTGTAGAAGATGTTGAATTGGAATCCCGGATTCGGGGGGAACAACTCGGCAATTTTTCTGAGCCGCGCAGCCAGTGCTGAAGGCGTAAGCAGAGGATATTCACGCTCGCGGAGTTCGTAGTAATCCACGTCAAGGCAGAGCGAGAGAAGATAGATGGCAATCGCGTCAGAGAACGTGGCGCTCAGATAATCAGATTTGGCCTTCTCATCCACCCGGCCCGAAGCGCTGGTCATGGCCTGCTTGCGAAACTCAAACGCATCAAAGCTGCTCTCACCGCGGACATTGGCTGCGGCCTGCTGCCATACCAACTCGCCGAATTCTTGCGAAACGCCGGCCCGCTCGACAAAGGCGTGGCCCACGTTGATGTAAAACTCAAAGGCAATCGAGAACCGATCTTCCAGCAGGCGGGTGGAGATGAAGACGCACTGGGCGTCGCCGGCATCGATGTTGCGATGACAGATGGCGGAATCGGCCAACGCAGGATCAAAGCGCTCCGCAATGAGAGTCTTGTCGCCTTCGCTGAGAGTCAACGGTACAAAATAGAAAGCTTTGCGGTCGAGCGCGGGAGACATGGAGCGCGGAATGGCATTGACCATTCTCTCCAGGTCTTCTGAGGGAAGCGTGACTTCGCCGGCGGTGGTGTAGAGAATGCCGTTGGGCGACTGCTTCACCCGCGCGTCGCGGATGACTTCCTGGGCGCTTCGCGTAGCTGCCTTGAGGGCCTGATTCACGGTATTATTTTAGCTTACAGAATTCAGGACTCTATGGGTAAAGTCATCGTGAGCGCCGGCATTGCGCTGGTGAGCGCCATTATCTGCTTCTTTCTCTCCGTTGCTTTTCTTTGCTTCGTGCTGCTGATCGTCTGGGCTGTGGCGCACAACCATCCGGACATGACGCTGACGTACAAGGCGGCGGTTCCGGTAGCGCTGCTTGCCGGACTCTGCGCCTTCACCATCTCTCTGGTTAAGATGTTTCGCGCTCCCGCAGAGCAGAAGTAAGCGCCTATTGCATTACACAATTCTTTACATTTCCTTGTTTGACCCTTCCGGAGCTGCCGTTTAGACTTTTCTGCCCTACACCGTTCGAAAAATCAGGAGCTAAAGATGAAGATTTCCCGGCAGCTTGCCGCAGTGCTTTTGTGCGCCATTTGCATCTTCCCTTTCAGCCGCGCGGTTGCGCAGGAGAAAGTTGATCTCGACGCCATCACTAAGATCCGCTATGAAGGATTCCGCAATTCCAAAGTGATGGAACTTGCCAGCGAGCTGATGGACCAGATCGGCGAGCGCCTGACTGGTTCGCCCAACATGAAGCGCGCGAACGAGTGGACTCGCGACAAGCTGACGGAATTCGGCCTGGTGAATGCTCATCTGGAGCCGTGGAGTCCGTTTGGACGGGGCTGGGCCAATGAGTACGTGAACGTCCGCATGGTCTCGCCGGACATCACTCCCCTGCTGGCCTATGCCAAGGCGTGGACACCGGGGACGAATGGCGCAGTCCGTGGCCAGGTGGTGCGGGTGAAAATCAGGCTTACATCGGACATGGCGGCCGACATGGCGAAATATCGCGGCAAGCTGGCGGGCAAGATCGTGCTGTTTGGAGAAGATCCGGAGATCAAGCCCTCGGTCGAGCCGCTGAGCGAGCGTTATACAGACAAGTCACTGGAGGACATCGAACAATATGAAATTCCCGGCGAGCGCAATGTTGATCGCTTTCGCCAATTCCAACGCCGTGCGGCTCTGCAACGGCAATTGAACAAGTTTTTCGACGACGAAAAGGTCCTGGCCGTGATCGATCACAGCCGCGGCGCCATCGGCGGCGGGACGGTATTCGTTCAATCGGGCGGATCTTATAAGCAAGGCGAAACTGTAGGCACACCTCAGCTCACCATGGCCCAGGAGCACTGGAACCGGATTGCCCGCATTCTTGCCGACAAGAAGAACGTGGAACTGGAACTGAACGTGAGGAACAACTTCTACGACGATGCCACGAGCCAGTGGGACACCATTGCCGAGATTCCGGGCACCGACAAAAAGGATGAGATCGTGATGCTGGGCGCGCACCTGGATTCCTGGCACACGGGAACGGGCGCAACCGACAACGGCGCGGGCACGGTGGTGATGATGGAAGCTGTGCGCATCCTGAAGGCGCTGGGGCTGAAGCCGCGCCGTACCATCCGCATTGCGCTTTGGAGCGGAGAGGAAGAGGGCTTGCTGGGCTCGCAATGGTACGTGACGCATCATTTCGGATCGCGGCCGCCTTACACCGATCCAGAGCGCAGAGGAAACCCAACGGTGATCCGCCGCGATGCCGGCCCCATGACGATCAAGCCGGAGGAGGCGAAAGTTTCTGTCTATTTCAACGTGGATAACGGAACCGGCAAGATTCGGGGCGTTTACATGCAGGAGAATGCCGCGGTCGAGCCGATTTTTGAAGCCTGGATGAAGCCGTTTCACGACCTCGGTATGGATACGCTAACCATGCGCAATACCGGAGGGACGGACCATCTCTCGTTCGATGCGGCGGGCATTCCCGGCTTTCAGTTCATCCAAGACCCGGTGGAATACGACACGCGTACGCACCACTCCAACATGGATCTCTACGATCGCTTGCAGCCGGAAGACCTGAAACAGGCGGCGGTGGTTGTGGCGTCGTTTGTTTACATGGCGGCGGAGCGTGACCAGATGTTCCCGCGCAAGCCAATCGAGAAAGAACTGCCTCCGTTGCCTCAGGCAGAGGAAGAAGAAAACGCGCCTTCGCCGGTGACGAACCCCGCTGAGGCTGACCGTCCTCGGCAGCCGAAGCCAACACCGGAGAACCAGCAGCCACAACAGAGGCCGCCGCAACGGTAGTGGTGATTGCAATGAGCAGGCGGGACTAAAAGCAAATCTTACCGCTGATAAACGCTGATGGGCCTGATTAAGGCACAAAAAGATCTGTGTAAATCTGTGGGATGGGCTTAATTCAGCAGCAGAGTTCCGGGTAGCTACCCCACGCACTCGGCGTGCCAGCCGTCCTTTTTCATGCGCTGGTGCAGCCACTCTTGCAGGCCACCGCGGATGGAGGCGGGTATTTCGCTGAATTGGATTCCGTGTTCGCCGTCGCTGTTGGCCCAGGCGACACGCCCGTGGATTTCCGCACGGAGAGCAGTTTCAGGCAGCGTGAAACTCAGCTTTACTGTCCCTCCGTGTTGTAACGATGCAGGCAAAGTAACCGCCGCGCCGCCGATGCTGATGTTGGTCAGCGTGCCTTCGAACATCTCACCATCGCACATGAGGGTAGCGGGAGCATCAATTTCCACACGGTAGTAGCGCTGCTGTTCCACGCACATGCTGCCCACAGGCGCCTCGGCCTGGCCTTCGCGGTAAGATTTTAGCTTGCGCAGAAGCGTGCGGCGGGAAATGCCCAAGGCCTGCGCCGCCCTGCCCTGATTGCCGCCTGAACGCTCGAGAGCGCTATGGATGCGGCGCTTTTCAAAATCATCGAGATCATGATCGAGCGTTGTGTCGCTCTCCGCCTCCGGAGCTTGCGGCTGCAACTTCAGATCGGCGGCGGTGATTTCAAGCTGCGGATTGCGCGCCAGCATTACGGCATTGAAAACAGAGTTGCGCAGCTCGCGGATGTTTCCCGGCCAGGAATAAGCCCGCATTGCACGGATGGCGTCGGCATTGAAACGCGATTCCGAACAGTGCTGGTGCAAAACCTGCTCGGCGATTGCCAGCATGTCTTCCGGGCGTTCCCGCAGCGGAGGAATTTCCAGCTTGAACTGCGCCAGCCGATGGTAGAGATCGCGGCGGAACTTTCCTGTGCGCGCCATTTCTTCCAGATTCTGATTGGTGGCGGCCACAATCCGCACGTCAACTTTTACCTTCTTGCTGCCGCCCAATCGGTAATAGGGAACTCCATCGAGTACGCGCAGCAGTTTGACTTGTACTTTGGCATCGAGATCGCCGATTTCGTCCAGGAACAGCGTGCCGGTATCAGCCATCTCGAACAGGCCGGGTTTCTGCGTATCGGCGCCGCTGAACGCGCCCTTTTCGTAGCCGAACAACTCGCTTTCCACCAAATGTTCCGGCATGGCAGCACAGTTGACGTCCACCCATGGATTGTTACAGCGCAGTGAGTGCTGGTGGATGGCCCGGGCGACCATCTCTTTTCCGCTGCCGGTTTCACCCACAATAAGAACGGCAGCCGGATGCGCCGCGACTTGGCGCGCGAGCGCCATCACTCGTTTCAGTGATTCACTGCGAATCACTTGACCCGGCATCTCCAGCGAATTCTGCAGGAGGGTGGGCAATCCCTTCTCCTCATTCCTTCTATTCCGGCCTGGCGCCGGAAGTGCACAGCACTTTGGTTCACCAATAATGTCGCAGGGGGATGGCAATCGCAATTAGGAAGTAGTTTGTTGGGATTACTGAAGTTATGGGTTTTCTGGCGGCAAAATTTCTAAAGTTTCTCAAATTTTTGGCGTAGTTGCAGGCCGACTGCGTCACACGGAGAGTGACGGGAATGTGCTCTCTTGTGACACGGTTGTCACATTTTCCACATTCTTGATTAGGCGCATCGCGTATGTTTGCGGACGGTAAGTAGCTGAAAACAAGCCACGGTAAGCTCAGTGAAGGCATGGCTCCGGTTTTGGCCCCCATCTTGCCCCTATCAGGCGGGAAGAGGTGTCTGAGCGGATGTCGAGGTCAGCCAAAATCTTTCTTGGGATTGTTTGCCTGGCGGGCGCTGCGGTGGCTGCTTTTGGGATTTACACCTGGAGCGTCGATGACCCGGCCAAGTTCATTGCTTATCTCGTCACCGCGATTCTGGCATCGCGTTTGAGGGTTCAACTGCCGGAGATCACCGGCACAATTTCAGTCAACTTCCTTTTTATTCTTATTGGAATCGCCGAGCTGACTTTTGGGGAAACGCTTGTCCTCGGTTCGGCGGCCATTGTGGCGCAGTGCTTCATCAGTTGGCAGCGCTGGCCCAAGCCACACCAGTTGCTTTTCAACGTGTCCGGTTCCGCCGCCGCAATCTGGCTGGCCTATTATGCGTATTACTGGCCATTGGCCCGAACGCACGTAAACAACTCGCTCTTGCTGATGCTTGCCGCCTGCGTTTACTTTGTGATGAACACGCTGCCGGTGGCTGGCATCATTTCTCTGACGGAAAAGAAGAGCCTGAGCAAGCTGTGGGCGGACTGCTACTTCTGGTCGCTGCCCTATTATCTGGTGGGCGGCGCGATTGCCGCTTTGGTTCGCTGGGCCAACCATGTTGTGGGATGGCAGCCAACTCTGCTTGCTCTGCCGGCCATGTTCCTGATCTATCGTTCCTATCGGCTCTACGTGGGGCGCCTTGAGACGGAGAAGAAGCACGTATCCGAAATGGCGGACCTGCACTTGCGAACTATTGAAGCTTTGGCGTTGGCGATCGAGGCCAAAGACCAGACCACGCACGACCACCTGGAACGCGTGCGGGTCTACGCAATCGAATTAGGCAAGGAGCTGAACCTTCCCAATGACGAACTGGAAGCGTTGCGCGCCGCAGCGCTGCTGCACGACATCGGCAAGCTGGCGGTTCCGGAGCACATCATCTCCAAGCCCGGACGGTTGACTCCAGAAGAGTTCGAGAAGATGAAAATCCACCCGATCGTCGGGTCGGAGATTCTGGAACGCGTGAAATTTCCCTACCCAGTGGTCCCGATTGTGCGCGCGCACCACGAGCGCTGGGACGGATCGGGCTATCCTGACGGACTCGAAGGCGAAGAGATTCCGCTGGGCGCCCGCATTCTTTCTGCCGTGGATTGCTTGGATGCCCTCGCCACGGACCGTCAATATCGCAAGGCTCTGCCGCTGGATGATGCCATGCATAAGGTGCTGGAACAGGCCGGCAAAGCTTACGATCCGCAAGTTGTGGCGATTCTAAACCGGGATTACAAAAGGCTCGAACAGATTGTGCGCAGCCAGAGCCATTCGTTGGAACAGCGGAAGCTTTCGACCGACCTGAAAGTACAGCGTGGCGAGGCGCCGGGCAACGGTTTCGCGACCGGAAACGAGACCGGCAACCAGGCTACGTTCATCTCGTCGATTGCTGCTGCCAGTAACGAAGCCCAGGCGCTGCTGGAGCTCAGCCACGATCTTGGCAACTCGCTGAGCTTGAGCGAAACGCTTTCCGTGCTCAGTATCCGCTTGAAACGGCTGGTTCCCTACGACGCATTTGCGACTTATGTGCTGCGCGATAATTGCCTGGTTCCAGAGTTTGCCAGCGGAGAAAACTTCCCGCTACTGGCTTCCTTGCGCATCCCTCTAGGCGCCGGACTTTCAGGCTGGGTCGCGCAGAACAAGAAGCCCATTGTGAATGGAAACCCCTCATTCGAGCCGGGCTATGTTGCGGATGAAGCGAAATTCCAGCCGCTGCGTTCAGCCATCTCTGTGCCGCTGGAAGGATCGCAGGGAGTGGTGGGTGTGCTCACGCTGTATCACTCGGATGCGGACGCATACAGCTCAGACCATCAAAGAATTCTGATGGCGATCAGCCCCAAGGTCGGCGCCACGGTAGAAAACGCGCTCGCCTTCCAGGAAGCAGAAAGCTCCGCCACCACGGACTATCTCACCGGGCTGCCCAACGCGCGTTCACTGTTCCTGCACCTGGACCGCGAGCTGGCTCGTTGCAAGCGCCTGAAGACTTCGGTGACGGTGATGGTGTGCGATCTGGACGGCTTTAAGAAGATCAACGACCAATTCGGGCACCTGAACGGGAACCGCATTCTCAGCCAGTTTGCCCGCAGCCTGCAAGGCTCGTGCCGCGAATACGATTATGTTGCGCGCATGGGTGGCGACGAGTTTGTGATTGTGGCTCCAGGATTGAGCGTTGCCGCTGCCGAGGCGCGCGGCATCTGCCTGAGCGCTCTGGCCAAACGCGCGGGAGAGGAGATCTGCGGTGTTGACTGGCTCTCCCTGAGCGTGGGTTGCGCAGTTTCTTCCAGTGACGGACTGGAAGCCGAGAAGCTTCTTGCCGAGGCTGACCACCGCATGTATTCGCAAAAACAGGAACACCATTGCGCCATGAAAGGGCTGGCGATTTCGGCGCGCGATAGCACCCTGGCGCGCGACGCGGTTGCGAACTGATGGGGCGTTCTCTGGGTTCGGCCGCACTGCGTTTGCTGGTTTTAATGCTCCTGGCAAGCCTGGCCGGCGCGACCATGATTCGCTTTGCCCCGGGCTTTACTTCCGATGAACAGGAGCTGAACCCCGGACTATCGACGGCAAGCGTGGAAGCCATCCGGCAGGCTCGACTGGCTGATTCCAACATCCCGCACTTCTACACGCACTATTTGAAATCGCTGCTGCATGGTGATCTGGGTACCTCAACAGCTTTGAATCAGCCGGTTCGCGATCTGCTTCGGGAGCGATTGCCGATAACCCTCAAGAACCTTGGCATCGCGCTCTTGCTGGGATGGACGCTGGGGCTGGCGCTGGCAGTCGCGGCGCATCTTTCGGGTTCTCGGTTCCTTGCCTTCGCAGCGGACGGAGTTGGAGGAAGCCTCATTTCTACTCCTGCTGCGGTCATGGCGCTGATTTTCCTGATGCTGCGCTGGCCGCCGGTGGTGGCCGCCGGCGTGCTGGTCCTTCCCAAAATCTATCGCTACTGCCAGAACCTGCTGGAAGAAAGCTCGCGCATGCCGCATGTGTTTGCCGCACGCGCCAGGGGCGCCGCCCCGTTGCGCGTTCTCGCCATGCACATGGGCCCGATAGCACTGCCGCAGCTTTTGGCTTTGGCGGGAGTTTCGGTCAGCATCGGGCTGGGAGTGCTTTTGCCCATCGAGGTGATCTGTGACGTGGCGGGTATCGGCCAGCTTGCGTGGACGGCAGCGCTCTCGCGAGACCTGCCGCTGCTGGTGAATCTCACGCTCGTGGTGAGCTTCATGACCATCTGCTCGACGATGTTTTCTGACGCGATTCGCCGCACCTTTGGCTTGACTCGGGAGGCGGCATGAAGGCCCTCCGGTTAGGCGCGATCGCATTTCTGCTGGTTGCGGGGCTGGCCGCGGCCGGCGCGGGACACTTCGCCCCCGCGGGATATGAACATCAGTTTCGCGAGCTGCCGGCGGCAAGCCCGTCACTTCAGCATCCTCTGGGAACGGACGATCTCGGTCGCGATAACCTGGCGCGACTGCTCTATGGAATGCGCACGTCGCTTATCCTGGCGCCGCTGGCCGCAGGGCTGAGCATTGTGATCGCTGCCTTCATCGGCGGCATGGCGGGTTATTGCGGCGGCTGGGTGGAAAAGGCCGCGATGGCTTTGGTTGACCTGGTCCTCTCGATTCCCTGGATTTTCCTCCTGATAACCGTGCGCGCGGTACTGCCGCTCAATACTTCGCCCGCGGTTTCGGTGGTGGTCACGTTTGCTCTGCTGGGAATGCTGGGCTGGGCGGTTTCAGCACGGGTTGTCTGCGCCGGGGCAAAACAGGTGATGCACTCAGAATTCGTCTGGAATGCGCGTGCGATGGGCTTTTCCGGCCTTAAGCTGCTGAAACTGCACCTAATACCCAATCTTAAGCCGGCGCTGCTGGCGCAATTCTGGATTTCAATACCGGTTTTCATCATCGCGGAAGCCAATCTGGGCGCTCTGGGGCTGGGAGTGGCGGAGCCGCTGCCCTCGCTGGGAAGCCTGCTGCGGGAACTCCAGGACAGCGTGATGTTACGTCCGGAACCTTGGCGGCTGCTGCCGCTTGTTGTACTTATAGCCGTAGTAAGCGCGTTCCAGGTCGTGCTGAGCAAACAGGAGGTCCGCGCGTGAGACGGCACGTATTGATTGCCGCCGCCGCTCTGCTTTTGAGCTGCCCGGCCATTCTTGCCCAAGGCGGGGGAGAGCTGCGTTTCTGCCTGCAAGCCGAACCCAAGACATTCAATCCTCTGCTGGTGAACGATGATGCGTCGGCGACGGTGCGTTATCTCACTGGCGGAGTGCTGCTGCGCGTGAACCGCCTGACACAGCAGCCCCAAGCGGAACTCGCGACCTCATGGAAGGTCCTGGATGGTGGAAAGAGCATCCGCTTTAAGCTACGCAGCGGCATTCACTATTCTGACGGCACGCCGTTCTCGGCCGAAGACGTCGCGTTCACCATGCAGCACTTGATGGATCCCGCGCTGCACTCGACCACAGCCGATGCGTTTCGCTCAGCGGAAGGAAAGACAATCACCCGCGTCACATCTCCGGAGAGCATTGAAATCACATTTCCAGCGCCGGTGGCGAATTTGGCAAATCTGTTCGATACGGTTGCGATCATTTCGTCAAAGAGTCCGCAGAAGGAAATGGCCGCTCTGGGGCCGTTCTACGTGGCGGAGCACAAGGCAGGCTCTTACATTCTGCTGAAGCGCAATCCCAACTACTGGAAGAAGGATTCCGCAGGCCATCAGCTTCCCTATCTTGATTCAATTCGGCTGGAAATCGAGCCGAACCGCGACATTGAAGCGCTGAAATACGAGCGGGGAGAAATCCAGTTGATCAACACGCTTTCAGCGCCGCTCTTTGAAAAGCTGTCTGCGGCCAATGCCGCGCTGGTGCGCGACGCCGGACCGTCCACCGATACCGAACAGCTCTGGTTCAACCAGGTGTCTTCCGCGCCCATCGCCGCATACAAGAAAGCATGGTTCGTTTCCACGAATTTTCGTCGCGCCATTTCAGAGGCGATCAATCGTGATGATTTGGCCCGCCTGGTCTATCGCGGGCATGCGCACGCAGCAGTCGGAATTGTTCCCACCAGCAACACTTTCTGGTTCAACTCCAGCCTGAAACCGCATCCGTATGATCCTGCCGATGCTTTGAAAAAGTTGAAGCAAGATGGATTCAAGTTCGAAAACGGGCAGCTTCGCGATAAGAGCGGGAATGCGGTGGAGTTTTCCATTGTGACCAACGCCGGCAACCGCTCCCGCGAGAGCATGGCGGCGATGATTCAGCAGGACTTGAAGAAGGTTGGCATCAAGGTGAATCTTGTCCCGCTGGACTTCAACTCGCTGCTTGAGCGCATCACGCAAAGCTACAACTACGAAGCTTGTCTGCTGGGGAATGTGAATGGCGATCTTGATCCTAGTTCGGTCATGACTATGTGGCTGAGTTCGGGAGAAGATCACATTTGGAACCCGAAGCAAAAGACGCCGGCAACGCTTTGGGAAGCTGAGATAGATCAAGAGATGCGCACTCAGGCTTCTACTCCAGATCAGAACAAACGCAAAGCCGCCTGGGACAAGGTGCAAAAGATCGAGTGGGAACAGGAACCGTTGATCTATCTGGTCAACAAGGACTCCCTCGTCGCGATTGCGCCTACGGTAAAGAATGCCCAGCCTAGCGCTTTCGGACCCCAAACTTATTGGAACGTGGAAGAGCTTGCTTTGGCGCATTAAGTAGGAACTATGCATCTGCTGGCAACCAACCTAACGATCAGCTATCAGGAAAAGCCGCCTGTGCTACGCGATCTGCAGTTGTACTTGGGCCGGGGGGAAATCCTGGGCATCGTGGGACACAGCGGATGCGGCAAGAGTTCGCTGGCATTCGCGCTGCTTGGCCTGCTGAAGCTCAAAGGCGGCAGGGCGGAGGGATCCATCCTTTGGAATAGCGGGGAGATGCTTGGCCTGAAAGAGAGTGACTGGCTCAAGCTGCGCGGACGCGAGATAGCTTTCGTGCCGCAAAGTCCAGTGTCGTCTCTCAATCCGGCATTGCGGCTGGCGACGCAGTTGGGGGAAGCATGGGACCTCCATGCCAAAGGCCGCCGCGCGGAGCGCGAGCATGCCATTGCCGGCGCGTTGTGTGATGTCAGCCTGCCGCATGACCGCGAGTTCCTGCGGCGCTATCCTTCAGAAATCAGCGTAGGCCAGGCGCAGCGAGTGCTGATCGCCATGGCCATTCTGCACCGGCCCTCGCTCTTGATCGCCGACGAGCCGACGAGCGCTCTGGATGCGGTCACACAATCAGAAATCCTGGCATTGTTTGGAGATCTCAACCGGAAGCTGGGAATGAGTATTCTGTTTATCTCTCATGACCTGCTCTCGGTTTATTCGCTTTGCCATCGAATTGCGCTGATTGATCAAGGATCGGTGGTGGAGTGCAGCACTCCGCAGAGCATCTTCTTCAGCCCCAAGCACCCGTTTACTCAAAAGCTAATAGCCTCGTTACCTTCAATTCCCACTGCGGCAGAAATAGAACAAGCACTTATCTTCTAGATTCCGGTTCACTATCCCCACCCAACTATTAGTTCATTCTTATCTGACTTCTACATGCCCGTCTGCGCCTGTCACTTGAGTGACAGCGCTGTCACAAGCCAGGCTAGCGAACCGCGCATCTCTCCTGTGTTTTCAGCAACTTACAAAGTGCAAGAGATCTGGCCAGGAACTTGCATTACCCAGGGTACGAAGAGTTCGCCCAAGGAGAACCCCATGTCTTCCAGAGTTAAGAAGTTCGCGATCACGGTGATCCTGGCTGCGGTGGCGGTGGCAGGGATCAGCTTCAGCTCACAGCAGTTCAAGCATGTCGTTGGAATTCTGGCCTCGGCAGTTTGGGGCGCGTAGGTATTTGCTCGACGGATTGGAGCGGGAACTATGACCTTCACACATGAACAACTCACAACGCGGCCGACAACTCTTCCGGGTTGGCGCTTGCTTTCACGCCTGGTGGCGATCCTCTGCGTGCTGGCGCTTACATCTTCGGCAGCCTTCGCGGTGAGACCGCGTACATTCCCTGGCGCCTTGGCGGGAGCACATCGCAAACGCGTCGCCGACTTTGCCGCATTTCCCAAAGTTCACCATAAATTCGCGCCTGATCTTAGCGATTTTCCGGTGAACGCGGATGGCACCGTGAACGTGATCATCGAGTTCAAAAAGAGCCCGAAAGCGCAATATTTCGAAAAGTACTTTGAACTGTTGGCGGCTCGCGGTGGCCGGCTCGGCTTTCCATTGCAGCAGATCAACGGCGCGTCCTTTCGCATTCCGGTGACAATGCTCGCCTGGCTGGACACGCATCCTGATATCGCTTATGTTGCGCCCGACCGTCTTACCAAGGCTGCTGACGACGAAATTCCGGCGATTATGGACGACGTCGCGCGGCAGCAGTTCGGCTTTGACGGCACTGGAATCGGCATCGCCGTGATTGACAGCGGCGTTTACGCCCACGATGACCTGATGACCGGCGACGGCTTGGCTTCGCGCATTGTTTACAGCGAAAGCTTCATTCCTGGCGATCCGAGCACGAATGACGCTTACGGACACGGAACCCACGTGGCGGGAATCATCGCCGGCAACGGACGCGATTCCAACGGCGGCTACTCGCAGCAGTACTTCGGTATCGCGCCCAACGCCAACATCATCAATCTGCGCGTGCTCGATGCAAGCGGTTGCGGGACTGACAGTCAGGTGATCGCCGCCATCCAGCGCGCCATCCAGTTGAAAGATACTTACAACATTCGCATCATCAATCTTTCGCTGGGACGCAACGTTTTCGAATCCTACAAGCTCGATCCGCTCGATCAGGCGGTTGAAGCCGCATGGAAAGCCGGCATCTTCGTGGTGACCGCTGCCGGAAACTCGGGCCGCGACAACAGCCAGGGTACCGACGGCTACGCTACCATTCAGGCCCCGGGCAATGATCCGCAGGTTGTTACCGTAGGCGCGACGAAGACGAACGGAACTCCAACCCGCCTGGATGATTATGTCGCCAGCTACAGCTCCAAAGGTCCCACACTGATCGACCACGTGGTGAAGCCGGACCTGGTTGCGCCAGGCAATCGCATTATTTCTCTTGCGTCTCCGGGCAGCACGCTGGTGACGAACTATCCGGATTACGCGGTCAAGCCGATTACCACGTGCCTTCTGGGCATCTGCACCACCGGCGCAAGCGGAAAATATCTTCGCCTGAGCGGAACCAGCATGGCCACGCCGGTAGTGGCGGGAGCTGCCGCGCTGATGCTGCAGCAGAATTCAACGCTCGCGCCGGACACCGTGAAGGCCCGCATGATGAAGACCGCATGGAAGGGTTACCCCATGAACAGTTGGGGATACGATTTCCGCGGTTTCGGTTATTTATCCCAATACGATGTATTCACGATCGGCTCCGGATATCTGGATGTGAATGCCGCGCTGCACAGCACTGACGTTGCTTCCGGCGGAGCGCCCTCGCCAATCGCAGTCTACAATCCCAACACGAAACAGGCGACGCTCCTGAATGGAACCTCCATCACCTGGGGCACAACTATCACTTGGGGAAGCTCGCTGGTGTGGGGCAACTCCATCGTCTGGGGCGGCAGCGCAGTACTGAATGATTCCATCATATGGGGCAATTCGATTGTGTGGGGCGACAATAGCCTCAGCGGCAATAGCATCATCTGGGGCAGCTCAATCACCTGGGGAGCGGGCGATGGCATCGCTGCTCTGAGTGACGGAGAGGACGGGGAGAACTAACATGCCGAAATCCACGTCAGCTCGCGTCTTTATCGCTTTGATTATCATCTCCGGTTTGTGCGTGTTCGGAGATGCGGTCCTCAACGCCAACTCGGTCTACGCAGTCCGCTTCGTCTCCTTCGTGCTGGTCGCCTGCGTTGCGGCGCGGCTTCGGCTGAAGCTTCCGGGATCCACCGGCAACATGTCAGTCAATCTGCCGTTCATCCTTGTGGCGGTAGCGGAGATGAGCTCGCTGGAAGCGCTTATCGTCGGTTGTGTCTCAACCGTCGTGCAGACCCTGCCGCGAAAGAAGCCCAGCAAGGTGAACTCCGTGCAGGCGGCGTTCAACTTCGGCAACATGGCCCTGGCGATCGCGGCAACCAGGCTGGTGTTCCAATCGGGAATACTTGCTTCCGGAATCGCTTCGGCGCCCATTCGGCTCTGCGTGGCTGCTCTGGTCTTCTTCCTGATCAACAGCGTGCCGGTCGCGATAGTGATCGCACTCTCAGAAGCCAAGAGCGTGCTGCGCACCTGGATTGGCATGGCACAGATGTCATTTGCCTACTTCGTGGCCAGCGCCGGAATCGCTGCCACCGTGCTGACTCTTACCATCAGGATTGGCTGGGAAGTACCCATAGCCGTGATGCCCCTGATGCTGGGAATCTATCTTTCCTACAAACGCCTGCTGGGCATTGG
>DATEGH010000241.1:0-4961 GCA_035280185.1 Terriglobales bacterium | reverse complement strand
ACCGACTCTTCATTCGGCTGCGGATGACCGCCCTGGAAATAGCGATATCCTGGCAACTGATAGGGGTGCTGGTTGGGATCGGCGATGATGCCGCCCAGCGATGATCCCGCCTGGCGCGCAAGGATTTCCGCCATGCGATGCGCCGCTTTCCCAAAAGATACCACCAGGACGCGGGCGCAGGTGTTCAGGTCATAGAGATCGTCGCCAACTCGCAGCACTCCGCGCTGGTAGTCAAGGTGGTGCTCGAAAGCCCGCTCGATATTCGCTTCCGCCAGTGCGTGCAGAAAAATCTCACGCGCCAGCGCCCGCATGCTGTGCTCGATTGTCATCGGCGGCGTGGTTCCGCAGTCTGGCCGCTTGCGACCGTTGCGGCCACCCAGTCTTGCATGGCAGCCTGCATTTCCGCCAGATGCCCCTCGAAAAAATGTCCCGCATCCTCAATGAGCACCAACTTCTTCGGTTCCGGCGCTGCACCCACCACCCGTTCGAGATCGTGCTGCGGGCCATAGGGATCGAGGGCGCCACTCACGAAGAGCTTAGGCTTGGCACAGCCTTCAAGAAAGCCATAGGTATAGAAGCGCCCTTCCGCAGCCACCGGCGTTCCCAGAGAAATCAACGCCACCACACGCGGATCAACACAGGCCGCGCGCAATCCGGTAGCAGCGCCAAACGAGAATCCGCAGAAGACGATCGGCTTGGGAAACTCAGCCGAGAGCCACTCCAACGCGGCGCGAACATCCTCAATTTCTCCGCGTCCTTTGTCGTGCTCCCCCTCGGAGAGGCCGGCGCCGCGAAAGTTGAAGCGCAGCACCGGAAAGCCAAAGCTCGCCAGCGCTTTCATCGCGTGATACACCACTTTGTTGTGCATCGTGCCGCCGTAGAGCGGATGTGGATGGCAGACCAGCGCGGCGTGAGTAGCATCGGGGCGGCCCTCGTTCAGCAGCGCTTCAAGCCGCCCAGCCGGTCCCTTGAGAAACAACGATTTGATGCCTGGGGGCACGAGTTCAGTTCTAACATAAGCAATTGGCAATTAGCAGATAGCAATTGGCATGGGCATTTGGCAGAAACGCATTATCGATCAGGGATTCACATGCGGCAAGAGATCCCAACCAAAACTTGCACTGGTAGGAATTCGATTAAAATCGTCCTGCCGACTAGCAGTTCTCTTAATAGACCCGCTTTTGCTAATTGCCAATTGCTAGTTGCTAATTGCTGCCCCATGCTCGACCCCATCAAACTAACGCGCAAACTGGTGGACATCGAGTCCATCAGCGGGAATGAGGGAGCCGTCGGCGCGGAACTTTACGACCAGCTCTGCCGGCTCGGCTACAACACGCACAAAATCCCGGTCGCGCACGAACGTTTTAACGTTGTCGCTACGCTGGACGATCAACCTCCCAATCTTATTTTCTCTACCCATATGGATACCGTCCCTCCGTTCATTGCCTCATCGGAAAATGCGGAGAATATTTACGGGCGCGGCTCCTGCGACGCTAAGGGAATCATCGCCGCCCAGATTGCCGCCTGTGAGCGCCTGCGCAAGCAGGGCATCGCCATTGGCATGCTCTTTCTCGTAGGTGAAGAACGGGACAGCCTGGGCGCGAAGATCGCTAATGAATCTCCGTTGGGCAGCCGGTTTCTGATTAATGGCGAGCCGACGGAAAACAAGATTGCCGTGGCTTCGAAAGGAGCGCTGCGCGTCGAGATCATTGCCCATGGCAAGCTGGCGCATTCGGCCTACCCCGAACTCGGCGAGTCTGCGATTGAAAAGCTGCTGGCTGCTCTCGATCGCCTGCGTAATATGAAGCTGCCTGTAAATCCGCAGGCCGGACCGTGTACCTTGAATATCGGATTGATTGAAGGCGGACGCGCGCCCAACGTGATCCCCGATTACGCCAAAGCCCAATTGTTGTATCGGTTGGTTGGCCCCTCAGAAGAACTGCGCTCTCTGATCACGCAAGCCGTATCCGGCCGTGCTCAGGCAGAGTTTGTCTTGGAAATTCCTTTTGTGACTTTGCAGACAGTTCCGGGAATCGAAACTATGACGGCAGCTTTCACCACGGATATTCCCGCCCTGAGCAAATGGGGAAAGCCACTACTGTTGGGGCCGGGATCAATTCACGTCGCTCACACCGAACGGGAGTTTATCTCGAAGAAGCAACTGCACGACGCGGTCGATCTCTACTGCTCCGTCGCAAAACAATTGCTGAACTGAAGCGCAATTACGTCTTGAGTTCCTGCTCCGGCAAGCGAACATCATGCGCGATCATAGGCAGCCGCGCCGCTCCAATGAGTCCCGCATCGCTGCCCAGCAAAGCGCGCGTGATGATGGTGTTGCGGCGTGCAGGCAGCAAGTCGTCATGAACGCTTGCGCCTTGAACACCGCGGACATCTTCTGCCGGTGCGGTCGCCCGGTAGACAAAGGAGTTCGCCCGCAGTTTTTGCATGATCGAGGGCGCAAATGCCTCCCAAGCGCTGGAGACGCCTCCGCCGATCACGTACATCGGCAAATTGAAGATGTTGATCAAGTCGGCAATTGCCACTCCCAGAGCCCAGCCGACCCTCTGAAAGATTTCTCGCGCAGGAGCATCACCCTGCACCGCCATCTGATAAACAACTTTGGAACTGAACTCCGGCTCTTCGTGCATGGCGCGCGCCAGTTCCGGCGCTTTACCGTTTGCAATGGCTTCCACTGCCATGCGCTTCACCGCCGTTGCTGAAGCATACTGCTCCAGACATCCTTTGCTTCCGCAGCCGCAAGGAGGCCCCTCCGGATCCACGTTGATATGTCCCACTTCTCCTGCCATGCCGGTCATACCGTGCCAGATCCTTCCTTGCAGCACAACGCCGCCGCCTACACCGGTGCCCAGAGTGATCATGCACACGTCATCGACGGTCGCAGCCGCGCCCAGCCATTTCTCTCCTAACGCAGCAGCATTGGCGTCGTTTTCCAACACCACATGAGTACCCAGCCTGCTCTCAATTTCCTCGCGCACGGGATAGTCGCTCCACCCGGGCAGGTTGGGAGATTCGCGCAACATGCCGGTTTGCATCTCGATGATTCCGGGAACCCCGATCCCAATCCCCAGAAACTGCCCCGTCCTGTCGCGATATTTGGTCGCGAGCGCCTGAATGGCGCTGCACATCTCTGAGATCACGCGGTCGCGTCCGCGCTTCACCTCAGTTCCCAAGGTGATTTTTTCCAGCACCTTTCCGCCTGCAACCACAGCAGCAATGCGGAGATTGGTTCCTCCCAGGTCCACTCCTATCGCGAAATCGGTCATGTGGTTTTTGACTCCATCGCAACGACGTTTGATGCCTGTCATCAGGCGAAATCGCACTATTCTCCGCTTCAGCAGCTTGGACAAACAGCTCGCCGCAGGATATCTTCTCCTGCATGTTAATCAAGGACAAAGTTGTTGTCGTCACCGGCGGGGCAAACGGAATCGGACGCGCCATGTGCCGGCGATTTGCCGCCGAAGGTGCGCGGCTCGTCGTGGTAGTAGATATCGACGAAGACAATGGCTTCAAAGTGATGCAGGAGATTGAGTCTGGTCGGGGCGCATTCGTCGCCTGCAACGTCGCGAAAGAAGACCAGATGAAGTTTCTCTTTGATACTGTGGGAGAAGTGCACGGCGGGATCGATATCTTCTGTTCCAATGCGGGAATCGGCGTCGCAGGCGGGCCGGAAGCAGCAGACAAACTATGGAAGCGAAGCTGGGAAGTGAACGTGATGGCCCACGTTTACGCTGCGCGATTGGCTCTTCCGCGCATGCTGCGCCGCAAAGAAGGCTATTTCGTGCAGACCGTCTCCGCTGCCGGCCTGCTGACGCAAATCGGCTCAGCTCCCTACTCTGTTACAAAGCATGCTGCCCTCTCCTTTGCTGAATGGCTGGCCATCACCTATGGCGACCAGGGGATCCGCGTGTCGGCGCTCTGTCCCCAGGGAGTGCGTACCAACATGCTGCTGAAAGCCGAATTCGCCGGCGGATCGTTTCTGCTTGATACCGCGATTGAGCCGGAACAGGTGGCCGACGCCGTGGTGCACGGCATTGCCGAAGAAAAATTCCTTATCCTTCCTCATCCTGAAGTTGCAAAGTATTTCCAGAACAAAGCCAATGATTACGAGCGCTGGCTGCGAGGCATGCGCAAACTGCAGCGAACCACCGACACCATGGGCAAGGAAATTGAATCGCCACACGGACCACAGTGAACCCTCTTCATAATTTGATTCTCATCGGACGGCTCTTTCTTTTTCTGTGCGTCAGTTGCGCCTGCTGCTCCGCCCAGGACAATTATGAGATCCAGGTCTACGGCGCCGACACGGTCGATCCCGGCGCTACCATGGTGGAACTCCACAGCAACTTCACCGCGCAGGGGACCAAAAATCCGGTCAACGGCGTTGCACCGACGAACCACGCGGTGCACGAAACCATTGAGATCACGCAGGGATGGAACCAGTGGTTTGAGACCGGCTTTTACATTTTCACCAGCGCGCGACCGGGCGATGGCTGGGACTGGGTAGGCGATCACATCCGCCCGCGCTTCCGCGTTCCCGAAAAATGGGGATGGCCGGTAGGCGTAAGCCTCTCCAATGAGATCGGATATCAGCGAAGAAAATTTTCTGAGGATAGCTGGACCTGGGAGATGAGGCCCATCGTAGACAAGAAGATCGGCCGATGGTATCTCTCCTTCAATCCCACGATTGAAAAATCATTGCTCGGGCTGAATGTGGATCAAGGGTTCGAGTTCTCGCCTAACGCCAAAGCCTCTTATGACATTTCCAAAATGATCTCGGCGGGGCTCGAATACTACGGCGCTGTTGGTCCGATAACCGGGTTCGACCCACTTGCCGAACAACAGCAGCAATTCTTTCCTTCAATCGATCTCAATGTCGCGCCTGAATGGGAGCTCAACTTCGGAGTGGGCTGGGGCGCCACGCGTTCGACCGACCACCTGAT
>DATEGH010000240.1:0-7900 GCA_035280185.1 Terriglobales bacterium | reverse complement strand
AGCCGTCGTCAGATCGGTATGGACAGATTGATCTCGCGGTAACCGACGAGAACGGCCAGGCAATCGCCACAGCAGTCGTTAATCTCCAGCAGGATGGGAAATCGGTTGCGCAAATGCGAACAGGTCCAACCGGTACTGCGGTATTCCGGCACGTTGTTCCGGGAGCATATACGCTGGTCGTCGAACGTCAGGGGTTTTACAGCGCTCACAGCCAGAAGGTAGAGATTGCGTCGGGCGAAAAGCTTCCGGTTGAGGTCCGGCTTGAGGCCGTGCGTGAATACGGCGAAGAAGTTGAAGTTACTGCCCAGCCCTCGCCCATCGATGCGGAGCAGCCGGCGGTTTCTACTTCTATTACTGCCACCGACATTTCGAACATTGTCTATCCCAGTACTCGCGATTACCGCAACGTAATGGCATTTATTCCCGGGGTCGTCGCGGATTCAGGTGGTCAGATTCATCTTGCCGGCTCCAGCACGCAGGAAATTCAGGATTATATTGATGGCTTTGAAGTCAGCCAGCCGGCAGGTGGCGCCCTTGCCGTGCGCTTGAACCCCGATTCTCTGCGGAAGATCGAAGTACGCAGCAGCCGTTACTCGGCGCGCTACGGCAAAGGTTCCGGCGGAATTGCCGATTTGGAAGTTCAGGATGGCGACAATAAGTTCCGCTACAACGCAACCGACTTCATTCCTACCGTCCAGCATGTAAAAGGAATTCACTTCAATAACTGGACTCCGCGGGCCTATGTTTCCGGGCCGATTCTGCGCGACCGATTGTGGTTTGATCTCTCGCATGAAGGCGAGGATGACCTCAACATTGTGAAAGAGCTTCCTGACAACGCAGACAGCAACTTTCTTTGGCGCACCGCCGATCTCGCCCGCCTTCGTTTCAATGTCACCCCCGGCAACGTGCTTACCGCGAGTGCGCTGGTCAACCTGTTCGATTCCGAAAATACCGGTCTCTCTCCTTTTGATCCGCTTTCAGTTTCGTTCAATCAGCGTTCCAATCTTTATCTTTTTACGCTCAAGGACCAGATGCCTCTCGCGAAGGACAGCCTGCTTGAGTTCGGGACCGGTTTCCACCGAACAAGAAATGCGACGCTTCCACTCGGGACGGCGCCTTATACCTTTCTTCCTACTGGCCGGACTGGCAATTACTACTTCACCGATCACAGCATCTCTGAGAGAACCCAGGGCTTTTCCAATCTTTTCTTAAAGCCGATCAGAAAATTCGGCAATCACCAGTTCACGCTTGGAGCAAGCGTTGACCGCATCATCTTTGACGGAACCAGGTCGCGCTCTCCCATTTTGTTCCTCGATGAGAACAACGCCTTGCTTCGGCAGATCAACTTTCAGAACGTGCCATTTTTCAGTCTGACGACCCTGGAATCGGGAGCCTACATCCAGGACAAATGGTCAGCGCTGGACCGAATCACGGTCGAAGCCGGCGCACGCTGGGACCACGACAGTTTTACCCATCGCGATTTTTACTCGCCCCGCATCTCGGCCGCGGTTCTGGCAGCCAGAGCCAGCGAGACAAAAATCTCCGGAGGCATCGGCGTCTACTATGACCGCACCAATCTTTCCATCGTCAGCCAGGCATTTCAGGGGAGTCGTGTTGACGGATTCGTTTCCCCGCAAGCGCTGACCTTGCCCGCCTCATTCCTGGTTAGTCCCAGCCAGTTGGCGATGCCGCGATTCATCAACTGGAGCATGGGAATCGAACGCAGGCTGCCATGGCAGCTCTACGCCAAAGTGGACTACATCAGTCGCCATGGGAATCATGTCTGGGCTTATGAGCCGCAAAGCCCAGGTCTTTTCCAACTTCAGGACAAGAAGAATGATCGCTACGACGCGGCTCAGATCACGCTGCGCAAGGAGTTCAAGCGAGGTTATCCGTTTACGCTGGCTTATCTGCGCTCGCGCGCCCATTCCAACGAAACCATCGGCTTCTCTCTTGATAACTTTATTACCGGCAACCAGCTCGCCGGCCCGCTCGATTGGGACGCGCCCAATCTATTGCAATCGTGGGGAAGCATGCCCCTGTTCTGGAGGTTTAAGAAATTTGATTTCGCCTACTCCATGCTTTGGCGCAGTGGATTCCCTTTCTCAACCGTGGACCAATTCGGAAGGCTCGTTCAAGGGCCGGACGCGCATCGCTTCCCCGATTTCTTCACTCTGAATCCAGCCATCGAACGAAAATTCAATTTTCATGGCTACCGCTGGGCGGCGCGAATCGGAATTGACAACATCACCAACAGTGAAAATCCGACTAGTGTGGACAACAACGTGGACTCGCCAACCTTCCTTACGTTCTTTGGCCAGGGGCATCGCACCTTGAACGGTCGCATCCGTTTC
Source organism: Terriglobales bacterium (assembly GCA_035280185.1). Classification (GTDB taxonomy): domain Bacteria; phylum Acidobacteriota; class Terriglobia; order Terriglobales; family Acidobacteriaceae; genus Angelobacter. The sequence continues at coordinate 5,546 of DATEGH010000240.1, read as the reverse complement.
CTGGGCAAGATTCCTTCAACCCCATAGTTCCGGCTCGGGAGTCGCCGCCAACAACGTGCGAGTGTACTCATTCGCCGGGTTCGACGTGATCTGCTCGGCAGGAGCGCACTCCAGGATTTCTCCGGCGCGCATTACAGCGATGCGATCGCTCAAATATCGGACCACGGGCATTGAGTGCGAAATGAAGAGATAAGTTAGCCCGAACTCGCGTTGGAGTTGCCGCAACAAATTCACAATCTGCGCGCCTACGCTCACGTCCAGCGCAGACACGGGTTCGTCGCAAACGATGAGCCGCGGCTGCAGAATCAGCGCTCGCGCAATACCGATGCGCTGGCGCTGCCCGCCGGAAAACTCGTGAGGATAGCGGCGCAGTGCAGCCTCCTCAAGTCCGACTGCATGCATCATTGCCAGAGCGCGACTGTGTCGCGTGGCGCGGCCGGTCGCATTCTCATGGATCGACAGCGGCTCGGTGATGATCTCTTCCACCCGCATGCGCGGATTGAGTGAGGCGAAGGGATCCTGGAAAATGATCTGCATTTCGCGGCGCAGGCGGCGCATTTCCCCTGGTGATGCGGAAAGCACATCACGGCCTTCGAAGCGCACGCTGCCCGCAGTCGGCTCGATCAGCCGGAGAATCATCCGTCCCAGCGTGCTCTTGCCGCAGCCCGACTCGCCTACCAGGCCGAGCGTTTCTCCCGAATAGATGTCGAGAGACACGCGGTTAACGGCCCGCAGCTCGCGCTTCGTTCCGCCGAATAAGCCTTCTTCGGTTTGATAGATTTTGGTGAGATCGCGGATTTCGACCAGGGTCATGGCTCCCGTCTATTATGCGGGAATACCAAAGCAAAAAGCTTCCATTCCGATTCAGGATTGCTCCAGCGATGTCGCCATCAGCAGGAGCAGAAGAACAGAAGCCTTTGCTTTTGCGCGCGCGGTAAAAATCGGCAGCCAGGAGTTGTCGGTTAACATCTCCGCGTGCAGGCTGCTGAAATATGAGAATCAGGCAAGCGGAACAGGGTTGCCAAACGGAAACTCGTGCCCGGACACCTTTTGCCCTGGCTGCCTCAAGCCACCTGCTCTCCTGCTAAAATCGTGCATCTTACACTCTTGCACGCAGGACAACTCAAAATGAAGATGAGAGTTCGCAAGGCTGTCTTCCCCGCTGCCGGACTGGGGACCCGTTTTCTCCCCGCCACCAAAGCCCAACCCAAGGAGATGCTGCCGCTGGTGGATAAACCCATTATTCAATACGGCGTGGAAGAAGCGCTGGCAGCCGGATGCGACCAGATCATCATGGTGACGGGCCGCGGCAAAACGGCCATCGAAGATCATTTCGACGTGAGCTACGAACTGGAGAAGATGCTGGAAGAGCGCGGCAAAACTGACCTGCTGGCTGTGGTGCGGCAGATTTCCGACATGATTCACGTCGCCTACGTGCGCCAGAAGGAAGCCATGGGACTGGGCCATGCCGTGCTCATGGCGCGCGAACTCGTCGGCGATGAGCCTTTCGCCGTGCTGCTGGCGGATGACGTCATTGATTCTGAGAAGCCCTGTCTGAAGCAGATGATGGAAGTCTTTGACGAATCGCAGTGTTCCGTCATTGCCACTCAGGAAGTGAACGGCCCCGCGATTTCTTCTTACGGCGTGCTCGAAGCTGAGCGAATCGAAGGAAAGTTCAAGGGCCGTGCCTATGACGTGAGAAACCTGGTAGAAAAGCCGCGTCCGGAAGAAGCGCCATCAAACCTCGCGATTATTGGCCGTTACATTCTCACTCCCGCCATCTTTGAAACGTTGGAGCGCACGCCTTTAGGCACGGGAGGCGAACTGCAATTGACCGACGGCATGCGCGGCTTATTGCGTGCCGGCGAAAAAATCTACGGATACACCTTTGAAGGGAAGCGCCACGACACGGGAGACAAGCTTGGCTTTCTCAAGGCAAGCGTGGAATTTGCGCTCAAGCGGCCGGATATGGGTAAGCAGTTTGCTGACTACTTGAAAACTCTGGAGCTGTTTGCGCAGCCTGCCGTATCAGAAGTCGCCTAGACTTCGGGGCTCAGTCCCCTAACTCTGCTCCTCAAAATCTTCGTCCTGAAAGATATAAGGGGCAGTGCGGACCAGCCGGAAACGTACGCGTTGTTCGCAGGTATCGCATGGAGGGAACGCATCGCCTCTCAACATTACAACTTCATGAGCAGCTCGATGTTCATGGTCATGAAGAACTTCGTAGATCCCCGTTTCCCGAACTGTTTCGCCGGCGCTGAAGAGGGAATTCGATCTCTCGCCACGGCCCGAGTGCGGACGCTGTGGTCCGCCGCTCTTGATGCACGGAGAAAAATGAGCTGGCCTGAGTACCCGAATTGGGACTGCTTTCCTGTTGGTCTGCATGGGATGATGAAGTTATATACCTTGCCGTGCCAGCCAGCCGCAACTGAATTTTGTACTTAGCCTTGCCGCGACACACTTTGGCGTCATTGCTCGCCTTCCCGCTTCTTGAAGTCCAGGTCCTCGCGAATCAGGCGGGCCGGCCGGAGCAGCACAAACTTCACGCCTTCACCGCAATGCGCGCAGGGAGGAAACCGCTCGCCCTGGAACAGCGTGGCAAGGTGGCTCTCCCGATGCCGCTGATGCAGCACTTTGTACACGCCGGATTCCGGCGCAACTTCTCCAGCCCGGAAGGTTTGTTCTGCCTTGGATGCGCCCTGCATGTCCATTCGCGCCACTGCCAGAATTTCAAACTAGTTTACTAGAACCGAAGCATAGAAAAGATGATGCCCGTCCTCCAAGCCCGTCGCTACTCTGGAAGCCGTGCCTCCTCTTCCAGCAGAATAGGAATTTCATCCTTCACCGGGTAAATACGACGGCAGCCGGTGCATTGCAGCGACTTTTCATCGGCGGCCAATGTCAGCGGCTTGCGGCACTCCGGTACCGGGCATGCCAGGATGTCCAGAAGCTTGCGCAATATCACGCGCTCATTAAACCACATCGAATAGTTTCACGCGTGCCGAGCGCTCTCTGGAGCCTATCGTAAGATAGTTGTTCCTTATGAAGAGCCCTGCAGCCGTCATGCTCGACGGCGCCCGGATTGCCGCGCAGATCAAGGCCGACCTTGTGCAAAAAGTCGAGAAGCTCGCTGCATCTGGAATTGTGCCCGGACTGGCTGTGGTGCTGGCGGGCAGCGATCCAGCCTCCGAGATTTACGTCCGAAGCAAGATCAAGGCATGTGAGCAACTCGGGATCAAAGGCGAACTGCTGCGCCGCGCTGATTCGGTCACAACCGACGAGCTTGTCCAGACAGTAGATCAACTGAACTCCCGCGAAGACATCGATGGAATCCTGGTGCAACTGCCTTTGCCGGCGGGAGTGGACAGCAGTAAAGTCGTGGCGGCGGTTTCGCCGGACAAGGACGTTGATGGCCTGCACCCCATGAACATCGGTAATCTGAGCGCCGGGCGTCCTGCGCTTGTACCATGTACGCCTGCGGGCATTATGGAGCTTTTGCGGCGGTGCGAGATTCCGATCGAAGGGCGGCAGGCCGTGGTGGTCGGGCGCAGCAACATCGTTGGGAAGCCCATGTCCATGCTGCTGCTGAATGCGAATGCAACGGTGACCGTTTGCCACTCAAAAACGCGCACCTTGCGTGAAGTCACTCGCCAGGCGGACATTCTGGTGGTGGCCATCGGCCGCGCTGGATTCATTACTCAAGACTATGTAAAGCCCGGAACCGCCGTGATCGACGTGGGAGTCAACCGAATCACAGATCGGGGCGAATTCGCGAGACTTTTTGCCGGCGATCCCGAACGGGAGAGGTCCTTCGCTGAAAAAGGATCGGTCATTGCCGGAGATGTCCATCCTCATGTGGCTGAAGTTGCGGGCGCGATGACTCCTGTTCCAGGCGGCGTCGGTCCGCTCACCATCGCGATGCTCCTGGCGAACACGATCCAGGCGTGCCGCATGCGGCGGGGGCGCAGCTAGAGCATGCTTCGCGTCGGCCTTACCGGCGGAATTGCCTGCGGAAAATCCAGTGTAGGAAAGATGTTTTCCGATATGGGCGCGCACGTGATCGAGGCTGACAGCATCGCTCATGAGCTGTACCGTCCCGGAGAGGCGGTTTACAAAGAGCTGGTTGAGAAATTTGGCGCGAAAATCCTCCGTCCCGACGGCGAGATTGATCGCGCAAGCCTTGCCACTGTAGCGTTTGATGAAGGACGAGTACAGGAACTCAACAAGATCGTCCACCCTTCAGTGATTCGCCGCCAGGAGCAGTGGATGTATCAGGTAGGCGCCAAAGAACCTTATGCCGTCGCCATGGTGGAAGCAGCCCTGATTTTGGAGGCGGGCGCGCGAGGCCGCTTCGATCGGATTATCGTGGTCGCCTGCCGTCCTGAGCAGAAAGCGGAACGCTATGCCCGTCGCGCGGGTATCCCGCTGGAGGCCGCGCGCACTGAGGTGGATCGCCGCAGCAAGGCGCAGCTCACCGACGATGAGAAAGCCCATCGCGCCGACTTCGTCATCGACAACTCCGGCCCTCTGGAACTCACCCGCCATCAGGTCGAAAGGATTTATGCTGAGTTAAAGGTGCTGGCCAAGCGGCTGGCGTTTGAAAGGTGATCCATGAAGCCGTTGCGTCCCCTGCTTCTCGTGATTGTTCTTCTCGGCGTTTTCTATCTCATCACGACCCATTTGCACAATCCGCTTTCGCCTTCCTGGATCACGCGTCCGGAGCACGTTGAGATCTCAGCGTCGGCTGCTCCGCCAACTCGCGATCCTGAAGAGCAGCTCAATATTGCGGTTTATAAGAAAGCGCTGCCCTCAGTTGTAAACATCACCTCAACGGCGGTTGCATTCGACTTCTTCTATGGTCCGGTGCCGCAGCAAGGCATGGGATCGGGGTTCGTGATTGATGGCGAAGGGCACATCCTTACGAATTATCACGTGATCGAGAATGCGCGCCGGCTTGAAGTGACCACCAGCGACAAGAAAAAATACAAAGCGCAAATTGTGGGAGTGGATCCAACGCACGATCTGGCGGTGATTCAGATTCCAAGCAAATCGGTCCCGGCGGCGGAAATCGGCGATTCCAAGGACCTGGTTGTCGGACAGAAGGTTTATGCCATTGGCAATCCGTTCGGCTTGAGCGGCACCATGACCCGCGGCATCATCAGTTCCATCCGCTCGGTGCGCGGCCCCAAAGGATTTATTGACGAGGCCATCCAAACCGATGCGGCGATCAATCCCGGAAACTCCGGCGGGCCTCTGTTGAACTCGCGTGGCCAGGTAATCGGAATCAATTCCATGATTCTCACAGGCGGAGCGGAGCAGAGCGCAGGCATCGGCTTTGCCATTCCCGTGAATACCGCCAAGGCCGTGCTTGACGATCTGGTCCATTTGGGCCGGGTGCGGCGACCCGAGCTGGGCGTGAGCACCATTCCCATTGGGCCGGAACTGGCCGACGAGATGGGACTGGCGGCGGATTCCGGGCTGCTGGTGGTGCAGGTGGTTCCAGACAGCGCGGCCGACCGCGCCGGACTGCGAGCCGGCACCGAGCG